>CAZQEV010000088.1:0-2059 GCA_964592135.1 uncultured Syntrophomonadaceae bacterium | reverse complement strand
GGAATTGTCACCGCCCAGGGGACTGTGCTCACCCTGCCGTAACAGCAACCGTTCAGGAAACAGCCGATCCGTCCGAAAGCATAGCCGAGGATAAAATAGGGCGCGGCAAGGTCTGTAAATTTGAAAAAGTCGATCTTGCGCCAGCGGCTCCACAGTATAACTGCCAGAATGCCGCCCAGAAAGGCGCCGTAAAATGTGAGACCCTCGAACCGGGCAAAGAAGATATCCTGCCAGTGACCCCGGTAATATTCCCAGTTCAGAAGCACATAAAGAATGCGTGAGCCCAGCAGGCCCCCGATTACGGCAAAAATGATCGCCTCCAGGGTGTTGTCAGGATTGATCCCCGCACGGGAGGACTCCCGCGACATAAAAATAGCGATAACAAGGACAGCCAGTGAAATCATGGCTCCGTAAGAATAAACCGGCAAAGTGCCGATGTGAAAGAGAACGCGGTGCATCTGCTCATCTCCCTATAATATTGATCACATTACACTATTGCGGGCGGCTCTCCATGGAGGGAAGTACCCGCCAGAAAACAAAAAGGAAAATAATCACCCCGAGGACAATGGATATATCGGCCAGGTTGAAAACGGGCGGGAAAAATTTGATGTCGATAAAATCAATGACATAGACACTTCGCACCCGGTCGATGAGATTTCCCAGTGCCCCGCCCAGCTGCAGCGCCAGTCCCAGCCGCAGCATGGTAAAATCCTCGGGAAGAGCGCGGTAATAATAGATGATCGTGCCTATGACTAAGAGCGTGACAATGATAAAAACAACGGTCCGGTAAGGGAACATGCCAAAGGCTGCCCCGGGGTTCCGGACATAGGTGATCGCCAGAAAACCCCTGATCAGGGAGATCGATTGCCCCACCTCCATCATCGAGGCAACGATATACTTGGAAAGCTGATCTGCGGCGACAATGGCGCCCACGATTAAAAAGAGACGCAATCCCTTCCTCCCCCCCGCGCTTCGTACCTGCTGCGAGCTATTCTATCACAGCAGGGCTGCGAAAAACAAGCTAATCGGGGAGCTGGTTCCGGAGATCCTCGTTGGTCAGAGCATCGGTATCCTCAACAAGCCCGCTGTCCTCTTCATCGAGGATGTCTTCATAGATAAAGGGGCGTTTGTTATGCCCCGCCGCCGCCTGCCAGGAATCCTCACTGTCAAAACGGGGATCGCCGGGGACAGTGCTGCGGGCAAAAGGCGGTGAAAGGAGTTCTTCCTCCGCGGGACGGCGGCCTCTTTCTTCAGCGGCCTTCTCTTCGTATTCCCGGCAGAGCAGACAGAGCGGCGCCTCGGGGACCGCTTCAAGTCTTTCCGGGGAGATCGTCTCGCCGCAGCGCAGGCAGGTCCCGTATGTGCCGGCATCGATCCGCTCCAGCGCTTCTTCAATCCGGCGCAGCCGGCTCAGACGCGACTCCCGGATAGAGAGGTCCTTGCTCCTTTCGAAATTTTCCGTTCCCAGATCAGCGGGGTGGTTGTCGGCAAAAGAGAGATCAGTGACACTTTCACGCATGCTGATACCCTGCGTCCTGTAAGGATCATCACCAAGTTGCTCCAGCAGCTTTCGCCGCGCCTTTTTCAAGGCGGCCTCATGTTTTTTCAGATGGTCATGCATCCTGATTTCACCTCATCCTTTCAGATGTTCATTGACAATTTTGATCAATTCAGCGATAAAGTCTCCGATGAGCGGCAAGTTGAGCACAACCAGGCGCTGCATAACATAGATGAGCAGGGCCGCCAGCAGCGTCGCTCCCAACCCAAAGCCCAGACCGCGGGCAACACCGCCGGCAAAGTTGACCAGGACAAAGCGCCGGGGATTGTTCAGCAGATTCATATATTCAGCCAGGTTGAATTTCTCCAGATCCTGTGACAGGCGGGCCAGCCGGATAATCAGGCGCCGCTGGAGCTGTCTCTGCAGACGGCTCCCCTCCTCCCCGGTCCGGCGTTCATCGCTCATTAGAGTTGCCCCCTTGATCTATTGTATTATTCCCCCCGCCGCAAAAAAATTGACCGACCCGACCCGCCGGGGCCAAAAAAAATCAGGGGTGAGAAG
>CAZQEV010000087.1:0-6581 GCA_964592135.1 uncultured Syntrophomonadaceae bacterium | reverse complement strand
GCTTATGGTGCAAGGGTCTGTTAAATTATGGTGCGCTCTAAAATATAGTGTCTTGTTTTCCATATTTGATCCACCAATGTTCGCAAAGTATTGTTATATAAGGGCTTCCAGGCTTTGCATTTCCTGTTCCCTGGTGTCGTCGATCCCTGGGGGTTTTGACACTATTGGGGGGCGACGACAAAATTTATTATCTGCCCGGCCACATTTATTACTTATTATCTTTATCTTCTACCATTGCCCATTGTTTCCCTGCAGGGTAGATAAAATAAACAGTTTTTGGCGGGAGCGAAGCGAATATCAAAAGATAAAGGCACCCTCATCATCGGTGCGCTTAAAACCTGTTTCCGGGTCATAGTATTCCTTCAACATTTCCCTGGGGATATGCAGTGGAACGGTTGATTCGTCCAGGCGTCCGACAATAACTTGAGCGGGAACAGAGAGCAGGTAGCTTGAAAAGTCATGCTTAAGGGTCAGGTAGGCCTGGCGCCTTTTCCAGTAGTCTTTTTCTCCAACAACCGAAGCTTGATATAGTTCCCAGATTTCAGCGGCCTTGTCATTGAGCTCGACAAAGACGTCCAGATAGTGGGGACGATTCTCGATTAAGGCAAAATTCGCCACCCCGAGCAGCTCCGAATCATGCTCCCTGCGTGTGAAACGCCAGCGATGAATAGCATCCAACAATTTATTGCTGACAGCGGCTGATTTTGCCTCCCGGACGGCCTCAAAGTAGTGAGCAATAAGTTCATAAAAATGGCTCTCCTTAAGCGAAGGTTTTTGCTCAAACATTTTCTTTGCACTGTAAGTGTGTATTTTTCCGTAAACATATTGAGCCAGCGAGGTTTCACCCTTTCCAGTGCGATTTACCAGATGCCAGACCCGTACATGGGCTGAATCATGCGAAAAATTTCGATTGCAACGGCCCGCTGCCTGCACAACTGCATCTACAGGGCCGAGATCGCGCCAGACTTCATCAAAGTCAAGATCAACACCGGCCTCGACTACCTGTGTGGATATTAGTAGTGGTTTGCCGCCATGATTGAGATAATCTCGGATTTCTTTCAACCGCCCGGCTCGCTCGAAGGGGGTGATGTTGGTAGAGAGATAGTATAATGGGGAAGTCCGGTCTAGTTTATCTTTCAGCAGATTGTAAAAGGAAATAGAGCTTCTAATTGTATTTAGTATCACCAGATAGGATCGCCCGGTGCGATATTGCTGCAGGAATTCTGCAGCCAGATCTTCCACAGTGAGGGGCTCCAGCTCTGTGGTTATGGTCACCCGGTTCAGGGAGGCAAAACGACGGCGGATCTGGTGTCTGGAGCCGGCCAATTCCAGGACTTCATCTTCGCTAAACCATTCAGGACGAGTGGCTGTCATCAGCAGAACCCGGGCACCCAGATGATGACAGGCCTCACGCAGCACAGCTTCTACGAGGGGCCAGAATTCTACCGGGATATTCTGAACCTCATCAAGGATCAGGATCGCATTTTGCATGCGGTGAAATTTTTTTAGCATGCGATTTTCACTGCCGATCAGTGTATGCAGAAGCTGCACAAAGGTGGTCACGATGATCTCACTCTGCCAGCTTTCTATTAGAAGGAGAGCCTGATCCAATGAAAGCGATTCATCGTTGTCTTTAACGAAGCGATGGTAAGCTGTTTCAGCAAGGTGATGGTGTTTCAGGAGCCAGGTGGAGGGAAGCGGAGCAGCATCATCTTTATCCCTACCGGCCGTTAAGACCTTTTGCAGGATGTCATAAGTTTGATCAACAATGCCTGTAAAAGGTAGCGCGTAGATGATCCGAGGGCAGCTGTTGTCCGATCTGGCAACTTTATCTCTCAGGAGGAAGGCTGAAGCCAGTCCGGCCAGAGTTTTGCCGCTGCCTGTGGGAGCGGTAAGAGTAAACAGCTTCTGGGACAAGGAAGCATTTTCCATGGAATGGCAGACAGTGTTGTAAAGGTCTTCACGCAGCCGGTCAATAGAGGATTGTGGTGTGCCGAATTGTTCTTCCCGGTAGGTTTTAACGGGCTGAGGGGGTAAGGCGGATCGCTTTGTATCCTTAAGGCGGGCGGCATGGATCTTATCGGTATCGATCAGGACTGAGAAAAGGGTAAGCAAATCGAAATAGCTCTGCATACCGGCGCTATCCTGTGCCCGGATTTGCCTTCTCCGATACTTGTAAAGGTCACCATAGGGCCCTGTCCAGTTGCTGAAGAAGTCATGTAGCAACTTGGTCCAATCAGCACTTAGCCAGGCCGGGGGCGCTATGTTTTTTTGCTGAAGCAGGCGCAACGTGTGACGCGCCGACGTGCGCAGAGATCGGGTAATTGCAGCCGCCTCCGCTTGATTGCTTAATGCGCCAATCTGCATTCTGGTAATTTGCAGCCGTCCGCTGTGCAGCGGATCAAGGTGATCCCACGAAGCGGCGTTAAGCTCGCGGGGCGGCAGCAATAGCTGTTCGGGATCTGAGAGGCTGCGGTGATGAAGGCAGACTGAAATAAACAGCGACAGGGAGCAAAGCGGGGGCACTTCGAACCTCTCAGCAAGATGGGCAGCCCAAAGAGCCGATAAAAAGGCATGCTGTTTTTCAGGACCGCCGCGTCCACTGCGCAGGTAATGCTGAAAAAAGGGGCTGTATTTCCCGAAATCATGGGTCCACCCTGCAAGCAGGGCCACTGCTAGCAAATGATCCCGCTGTGGGTGGGCAATGAGACGCTCTGCCGCACCCGCAGCGGTTTCAGCCAGATGTGCTCCCAACAGAAAGAAGCGTTTTCCCTCTCTATGGGCATAGTAGGGCAAGACCTACGCCTCCATAAAGGCAATTGTCTCTGTTTCCGCATTAAGAAGTTCAAAGCGATAGGCCTCTTTGTACAGCCGCGCCGGTAATTGCTCGCCTTCAGTGTAGAGCATCGAGGCCGGCGGTTGCAGGCGGCGGCCTTCACCAAAAGAATGGGGGGCCCGTTCACGGTAGATCTGTCCGGGGCTGCTGCCGTTAAGGATTAGTTTTTGCAGCAAAGTTGTGTTCAGAACAGAGGTAAGTGCAACCGGTGTCCCCACGGGGAGGCACTGATAGTCTCCCCGTTCGAACAGGCCCAGGAAAGCGGCTATAGCCGGACACTCCGTTAAACCCAGACAAAGCGGGTAGTGGCTGCGCCTTCCTTTCAGACGCTGCGCGGTTTCTTCTAGCAGTTCACTATCAGGATGGCTGAAAAAGATACGAAAACAGAGCTTTGAATAGGCCACACCCGGCAGTAGCAGCTCCAGCGGAATTTGGGTGCCGGGAACCGTGCCTAATTTCCTTAATATCCCCAGATCTTCCTTCTTGGTACGCGTGTAATTCACCGTTTGCATCAGCCTTCTTGCCGGCACCTTTACTGTTACACTGAAGCAGCCGCGGTCTAAAGTATCGTAATAGGTGTCGCGTCCCATTCCCAGGATCGCAGCAATTATGCCCATGAGGACAGTACGCGGTGGAAATCCGTAGGTAAGAGAAGATGAGTTGGTGTAATACTTACGGAAATGAGCCATCGAACCGGTCAGATCAAATACGGCCACTGCTCCATTAGCTGTCAAAATGATCAGGCTCCTTTCCAGGTGCTGACCCGTCCTTTGCCGATACGGCCGGCCAACCATGTCTCCAGGGTTACCGCCTCGCCATTGGCGGTAGTTTGCAAAGCGGGATCTTGCCAGACCAGGATATGCTCTAATTGTGACTCCACCTGATCCAGGTGCCCGGCTAACCCGTCAAGTTCGATCGCATAATCATTTACGGCCCGCAGTCCGGCGACTTCGCTCAGTTTCAAGCCATCCCGAAGATCCCCCATAAAGGCATCGGCATCGCTGAAGATAAAACGAGCATAGAGGCGCGGGTACTGGCCGATCTTGGACCGGGTTGCCAACAGGGGTATAGCCCTGATCAACGCTTCGTCCATTAGGGCAAGATCAGCTTCACTGGTGGCGCCCTGGGGTTGCTCTTCGCTGCGCTCAAACATGACCTGGGCACGTCTGGCGCTGACTATACCATGAAAGGCGACGAGAGCATAATAAAGGCGGTAGTCTTTGCCGAAGGTGCCCTGACCGGCGGTCTCTCTAGTGGCAAACTGAGAAGAAATTGTCGATGAGTCAACGGTCTGGACCTTGTTAAGAGAATAACCCCAGGTGAACTGGACGGGCCCGGTAAGGTTTACCGCTTCCCCTTCGCCGCGGCGTTCACCCTTGATAGGCATAGTTGCACCAAAGAGACGCACATCCAGCAGTTCGGCCAATAATTCCGGCAAATCCTTTCCGCTGACCTTGTCCTTTTCTAATACTCGTTTCAGGCGTTCCTCGGCCTGGACAACACCTGAAGACTTGGTTACATAGATGGTGTGTCCCATCTCTTCGAGATAGTCGCGCAGATAGCGCTTCAAACGCACATCGGAGACAAGGCATCGTTCCCGATCATAATCCATGCGGGGACGGTTCTCATCGTCGGGATCCCCGTTCGGGTTACACAACTTACAATCGTAAAGGAAAAGAATCTCACTGTTTTGCTTGATCACGCTCATTGATTATTCAGCCTCCTTCTCGTTCGATGCTGTTTCATGTTTGGCGCTCTCTTCTTCAGCGCCTGCAGATGCCATCTTCTCAATTCCAGCCCGGTAGGCGGCTCGCGTGGCCCAGGCATATCCGGAAAGAATGAAAAAGACATTTTCTTCGGCTGTAAGCGGCCAGGTAGATGCATGGGCATCGAGCAACTCTTTCATGGCGGCATAGATCCCCTCGTTATAGATAAAAATACGATGTTGGCGCAGTTGATCAACCAACAGGTTGCTCAAGCGGATCACTTTCGGCCAGCTCATGCCATTGTAATTAATCTTGTCCAGTACAGGTTTATGCTCATAACCGCTGCGTCTCTGGGATCTACCGATCTGGTGCAGCAGATATCCCAGCATATACAGGGCTGTATGCGGTTCACGGTAACCCATTTCCTGCAGGTACATTTTCATCTCATCTTTGAGGTATTCAAGTCCGCGCGTTTCGCCGTCGGCATTATCCATCAGATTACCTCCTTTCAATAGCTTTTCTTTCCGCAGAAATGTCAAGAAGAGATTTGCTTGCATCAGGCGCCGGGCCAGTTCCAACTCTTCGTAACCCTGTGTTGGGCGTGGCACATTGGTCGAATCATAGCTGCCTGTAAGATATATTTTGACTAGAGAATTAAAATGGCTGATAAGTGTACTGTAAGGGAACTGCCTGCGTGACAAGAGAGCCTGGTAGATATGCAGCAATTTCTTGTACTCTTCGCTTCGCCCTCCGCGCAGTGGGATCAACCGGTACAACATCATTAAGTCGAAATGCCATCGATCCCTGCCAAATAACTCGTTGGCACGATTGGATAATTTATGGGCCTCTTTCAACAGGTGGCTGATCCAACTGGGGGCGACGTCGCGAATCAGAGCATGGATGCGCAGTTCACTCTGGCTTTTCCGGTAAAAAAGAAAACTCAGCAAAGCAATATTCTCTTCAGGTTGTTCCTCCAGATAATCTATCAATTGAGTTTCCAGCCCGTCAGCCCCTCCGATATTCTGGAGCCAGGCGGTAGTGTTTACCAGCCCGCCGACACGATCGCGAAAGTGTTCCGACCAGTATCTCAGTTCTTTACTCTCCAGGGTAATTTCTGTTGAAAAAGTAGGCAGCACCATAAATCTCAAGGGGCCAACCCTGAAAGACATCTGCTGCGGTAAGAATTTTTCTGCCAGCAGCAGCCCGCGGTAGCACTCGCCACAGGCGGTAAAATTTCGCGAAAAATCCTGTAGACCTGAAGCGAACCCCAATTTATCATTAATGTAGCATTTAAGAAAATCAAGGGTGGTAAAGCTCTCTGTAACCGGTTGGTCGGTTGAGCCGCAAATCGAGCAAACCGGACCGCCAGTGGCGTCTTCTTGCGGATCTTTTTCAAGGTAAACAGGCTCCTTACTATGCATGATTGCCTGGTTGTAAGCGGGATCCTCCGCCAGCGAACGCCCATTGTGGGTTAAAGTCCAGAGGAGGGCCTGTGGAGCTTTCAAGCCCAATTCTGTCAGCAATTCTTTTTTAAGGGCCGCAGTGACATCTCCTATAACTTCTTTAGTTTTTCCTTCTCTGTCCTCCCAGATTTTGTGAATGGCGCCGGGTTCAGCAAGATTTAGACCTTCAACATCCAAAATGGGCGTGTTATCCGGTAGGCAGCAGTAAAAACTGCCGAGAATCCAGGAGAGATCCTTGAACAGGGGGCTTTTCCCAAGGCCGACGCCTTCAAGTTCTACCATAAGGTTACGCACGCTAGGCCCAACAAGATAATCCAGCCTGTCTGTGGTGAGATAAATTTGGGGGCGGACACCTACGACATTGCCAATCCAGCGATAACGGATGCAGACATCCTGGTCAAGCTCGATTGGCGAAGCAATTATCTGCGGCTTATTTGCATCGTCACGTAGATCGAGACGGATCAGATATACTTTTTCATCCCGGGGTTGGCGTACCGGCTTTACCAGTATCGCTACGGGATCGTCTTCTTTTGCCAGCGCTCTTCCAAATCCGGCAATTGCTTCGAGCATCACTTT
>CAZQEV010000086.1:0-6697 GCA_964592135.1 uncultured Syntrophomonadaceae bacterium | reverse complement strand
TCTCCGCCTCCAGGCCGCCCCGCCGCGCAGCGGTGACGCCATAGGTCATATCCGCCATCGTGGCCGTGGAATGGGCGTCGGTATTTATGAGCAGCCGTACCCCTTTGCTGCGGGCATGGTCCAAATAATCCTCGGAGAGATCAAGGCGCTGCGGCGAGCCATTTATTTCAAGTGCTGTACCCGTCTCCGCCGCCTTTTCGATGAGGCGCAGCACGTCAACCTGATAGCCTCCCCTGCTGCCGATAAGGCGGCCGGTGGGATGGCCGATCACCTGCACCGCAGGATGCTCCATGGCCCGGCAGATGCGGGCGGTCATCTCCTCGCGGCTCTGCCGGAAATTGCTGTGCACCGAGGCGATGACCAGATCGAGCCCGCCCAGGATCTCATCGGATAGATCAAGGGAGCCGTCGGAAAGGATATCGACCTCCGAACCGGTGAATATATGGCAGCCGCCTGCCCGACGCAGCTCTTTGATCTGTTCTACCTGCAGGGCCAGCCGCTCCGGTGAAAGTCCTCCGGCGATCTGCAGCGATGGGGAGTGATCAGTGATCGCGATGTATTCATAGCCCATCTTTCCGGCAGCGGCGTGAATCTCCTCGATGGAAGCGGTGCCGTCGCTCCACTCGCTGTGCAGGTGGAGGTCGCCCCGGATCTGTGAAATTTCAACGAGGCGGGGAAGCTTTCCGGCAGCGGCGGCTTCCAGCTCACCGCGGCCCTCCCTCAGCTCGGGGGGGATGAAAGGCAGCCCCAGGGAGAAATAGAGTCCCTCTTCCCCGTGAAGTATCACCCGGCAGCCCTCTCTTATCAGGGCGCCCGCTGTTAACTCAAAGCCGGCCTGCGCTGCATAGGTCTGCAGCTGTTCCCAGTGCGCCGGCGCCCCCGTGAGCGCACAGAGGCGGGTGAAATATTCTTCTACAGGGCATATTTCCACTCGCACCGGCATCCCTGCCAGGGTGCTCAACAGAAACCCGCCACCCACAGGCTCCAGGCTGATAACGCCGGGCACATTCAGGAGAAAGCCGGCCAGGGCTTCAGGGGGCCGGTCTTTTAACGACACCGCCATCACCACCACGGCGGCGGTCTCAGTGCCGCGCCGCACCTCTCCGGCGGGAGAGCTGCAGTGCACAAAGGGCTGTTGCACCAAAATATCCTGCATCTGCAGGGCCAGTGGGAGCGCCACGCCGCGGTGAAAACGCTCTGCTTCACCGCCCTGCTCCCGGAAGAATTGAAGCACATTTTCCTGGAGCGCTTTTCCCATACCGGGCAGGGCGGCCACATCTCCGCGCAGCGCCGCCTGCTTCAGCTGCTCCAGGTTTTTCAGATCAAATTCCCGGACGAGCCTCCCCGCAGTCCTGTGGCCTACACCGGGGATTGAAAAGAGGGTCAGCAGCTCCGGTGAAAGCTCATCTTCCAGGCGAGCCAGGTAGGCGCTTTGTCCCGTGGCAACAAGCTCCTTTATTTTCGCAGAGAGCGCCCGGCCGATTCCCGGGAGTTCTTCAAGCCGCCCCTCTTCAATTATTTTAGCCAGGGGCTCCGGCAGCCTGATTACCTGCCGGGACGCCCGGCTGTACGCCCGCACCTTGAAGCTGTTTTCTCCCTTTAAAGCCAGCAGGCCGGCCATTCGCTCCAGCGCCGCGGCTACTTCCCAGTTATCCAATTTCCTGCAAAGATCCTCCCTATGACCCCTCCGTCCTCCCGGCTGCGCAGTAGAAAATTGATCAACACTTCCTTGAGACCGGCAAACAAAGGCGGCAGGTAGAGCTCCATATATCCTGCAATCAGTGAGCCTCCGAGTGCATCGTCAAGAAAGGGCAGCGGCAAGAGCGATGCTGCATTGATGATGGCGAAATTTATCAGCAGCGCTATAAAAAGGCCGATCAGAGCCCCGCCGAGGCGGTTGAAAAAGCCGACTACGGGGATCTTGTTTACACCGGTGAGCCAGTGGAGTATGAGCCGCCAGAGAAGCAGCAGCACCGCCAGGAGCGCCAGAAAGGTCAAGGCCCCTCCTGCAAGCTCCATCATCCCTTCCTGTGTCAGCGTGATCCCGATGCGCTGCAAAACCTCCTCGTAGGGCAAAAAATATTCCGGCTTCAGCAAAGCTGCGCTATAACCGCTCAGGTAGCGGCTGCCCAGGAAAGCCAGAGCCAGGGCAATGAAAAATCCGAAGAGATTGAAGAGCTGTTTCAGTGCACCCTGGACCAGACCCCCGATTAGATAGATCGCGGCGATTCCCAGGAGCAGATAATCAAACCAGTTCATCTTCTCCCTCCCTCTCCCTCTCCTCAATATCGATGCGGGGGTAACTGTCCTTTGCTTTCAGCAGCTCATCAGCCAGATTGAGCGCCGCCAGAACAGCAATTTTATAGCTGTTCAGCTGGCGGTTTTCCTCCGACAGGGATCGCATCAGGCGGTCGAGATAACGGGCGGCTTCCTCCATCGATTCGGGCGGACCGCTTCCCCTGATGGTATATTCTTCCCCCATAATGATCACAGTTACGCGGCTCTTCGGTCCCCTTTCCACGGAATAGATTCCTCCTGACTGCAGCCCCATTTTCTTCATTATATAAATTTCATATTTCGTGAAAAGTTCTTCATTATCCTGCCTGCCTCTAACGGCGCAGCTCCGCCCCAAGTTCGAAAAGCGCTTTCTCTATATCTGAATGAGCGGCATTGATCTCTGATTCCGTCAGGGTCCTGCCGGGATGTCGGTAAGTGATGGTAAAGGCGAGACTGCGCCTGTCGCCGGGAATCTGCGCCCCTTCGTAAAGATCGAAGAGGGCCACCCTCTCCACCAATCCGGCTCCCGCTCCATAAATGGAGCGCTCCAGCTTGCCGGCAGAGAGCGATCGCGGCACAACAACGGCAATGTCGCGCAGCCCGGCGGGATAGCGCGGCAGCGGCGCCACAGCCGGCAGAAGGTCGGCGCCGGCGATGAGCAGCTCCAGATCGAGCTCGGCAATGGCAACATCCTGGGGAAAGTCCCATTTTTCAGCGATCTTTGGCCGCAGCTCGCCGAGAAAGCCGGCCTCTTTTCCGTCGATCATGATCATGGCGGCGCGGGTGGAATGTGTCAAGGGTAACTCCGCAGGCACATATTCCGCCCCTTCAAGGCCGAAACGGTCCAGGAGAGCTTCGACAGCCCCTTTCACCACGAAAAAGCCGGCAGCCTGGGAGGAGCTGTACCAGTTCGCTTCAGGCAGCTGCCCCGTAGCCGCCAGGGAGAGGCGCAGCTTCTCCAGCGGCAGTTCATCCAGGGGCAGCCGCCGGGGCAGATAGATCGCCCCGATCTCGAAAAGTAGCTGATCCATCACCCGGTGGTGAAAATTTTCCTGCAGCGTTTTCAACAGGCCCGGAAGCAGGGTTGTGCGCATGATGCTCTGTTCCTCAGAAAGTGGGTTCTGCATGGGAATTGCCGGAAGGCGCAGATCATCCTCGGGAAGCCTGAGACTGCTCAGCGCGGCGGGACCGATAAAGGAATAGGTGATGATCTCGTTGAAGCCGCAGGCGGTCAAAGTCTCCCGGGCCAGGCCCTGCAAGCGCTCCGGCAGCTCTTCACGGCATTCCAGCAGCTCGCCCCGCGGCAGCGTTGCCGGGATCTTCTCGTAGCCGTGGAGGCGGGCCACCTCTTCCACGAGATCTTCTTCCAGGAAAATGTCGTTTCGCCTGGACGGCACTGTTACCTCCAGGCTGCGCCCCGCCGTCTCCACAGCAAAGCCGAGCCTTTCCAGGATCTCGCTCACCTCGGCAGCGGGAATCTTCATGCCCAAAATTTCGTTAACCCGGTGCGGTCGCACCGTCACGCGGCGGGGCTGCTGGGGAACAGGATAGCTGTCAAGCAGACCCCGCAGCACTTTGCCGCCGGCCAGCTCAGACATGAGCAGCGCGGCCCGCCCCGAGGCCTCCGCCACCCAGTCAGAGTTTACCCCCCGTTCGAAACGCTGTGAAGCCTCGGATGGGATATTGTAACGACGGGCGGTGCGCCGGACACTCACGGAATTGAAAAGAGCAGCCTCAAGCAAAACTGTTCTGGTGGAGGGGTTAATCTCGGTGCTTTCGCCGCCCATGACCCCGCCCAGAGCCACGGGACCCGTGGTATCGGCAATTATGAGAACCTGCTCATCAAGGGCCCGCTCCGCACCGTCAAGGGTCACCAGTTTTTCGCCCCTGCTGCCGCGGCGAACGATGATTTCACCGCCCCGGGTGAGATTGTAGTCAAAAGCATGCAGCGGCTGGCCGTACTCCCACATCACATAGTTAGTGATATCGACAATGTTGCTGATGGGACGCAGGCCGGATTTGAGCAGGCGCAGCTGCATCCATAGAGGCGACGCCCCCACGGCAACATCCTCGATCACCCGCGCCGTGTAACGGGAGCAGAGCGCAGGCTCCTGAATTTCCACCCGCAGCGCTTCCGATATGTGTCCCCCCGTTTCCGGCGGCGCCGCCGGCGGATGCCTGACCGCGGCGCCCGTCAGGGCGGCCACCTCGTAAGCTGTCCCGAGCAGGCCCAGACAGTCCCCCCGGTTCGGAGTGAGATCAAGGACCAGAATCCGGTCCTCCAGCTCAAGGGCCTCTCCCAGCGGCGTTCCCGTTTTGGAAAAAGGGTCCAGGATGAGGATTCCGTCAGGCGACCCCAGTTCCAGGCCCAGTTCCTCCCCTGAACAGAGCATCCCTTCGGATGTGATGCCGTAGAGCTCGGCCGCCTCAATGCCGCCCCTGGCCGGCAGCACCGCTCCGGGAAGGGCCAGCGGCACCTTTTGCCCGGGGGCGATGTTGCGGGCGCCGCAGACAATCTGCAGCGGCCGGCCGCTGCCGGGATCAACCCTTGCTATCGAAAGCCTGCTGTTGTGGGGGTGCGGCTCCACCGTAACGATCTTCCCGACCACAACTCGCAAGGGCGCTTCCCTGAACCGCTCCACCGTTTCAACTTCAACTCCGGCATGGGTCAGCCTCTCCGCCAGCTCCTCGGGCGAGAGCTCCAGGTCAATATATTCTTTCAGCCAGCTGTATGCAATACGCATTTTTTATATATACCTCCCATAAAGAGAATAGCGCCCCAATGAAACGCCCTAGCGAAACTGCCTCAAGAAACGCAGATCATTGGAAAAGAGAAGGCGCATATCGTCGATGCCGTATTTGAGCATGGCAATCCGCTCCACACCCATTCCGAAAGCAAAGCCTGTCACATCTTCGGGATCGTAGCCGCTGACTTCGAGCACCCGGGGATGGACCATGCCGCAGCCCAGTATTTCCAACCAACCCGACTGGCCGCAAACCCGGCAGCCCTCACCGCCGCACATGATACAGGCAATATCGACCTCGGCACTGGGCTCGGTAAAGGGGAAAAAGCTGGGCCGCAGGCGAATGCGCTGACCGGGATCGAACATTTCCCGGGCAAAGAGCAGCAGGGTTCCCTTGAGATCGGCAAAGGTAACCCCGCGGTCAACGGCCAGCCCTTCGACCTGGTGAAACATGGGCGAGTGAGTGACATCGTCATCGCGCCGGTAAACTTTGCCTGGTGCGATGATCCGCAGAGGCAGGCGCGGCGCCTGCAGCTCCATGGCCCGGATCTGCACAGGAGAGGTATGGGTGCGCAGCAGAATCTGCGGGGTAAAAAAGAAGGAATCCTGCATATCCCGCGCCGGATGGTCTGCCGGAAAATTTAAAGCCTCAAAATTGTAGTAGTCGCTTTCGATTTCGGGGCCCCGGGCCACCTGGAAACCGAGGCCCGTAAAAATATCCTTGATCTCCTCCAGGACAAGGGTAAGGGGATGTTTTCGGCCCAGTTTAAAGGGAGCTCCGGGCAGGGTGACATCGGTCCTCTCTTCTTCCCGGCGCGATGCCGCCGCAGTCTCCCCCATATCTTCTTCCTTGCAACTGAAAAGATCCTCCAGTTTGCTTCTCAGGCTATTGGCCCTTTGTCCGGCTAGCGGCCTTTGCTCCGGCTCCAGCTCCCCCATGCGCCGCAGCAGCGCCGTCAGCGTTCCCTTTTTACCCAGGTAGCGTACCCTGAGCCCCTTCAGCTCTTTCATGTTTTGTGCCGCTCCGATTTCGCGGAGGGCTTCTTCTTCCAGCCTGCTGATCTCACCAAGCATCGCTCTGCCGCTCCTTCCCTTCAGTTCCTTAAAAAAAAGCCTTCGCCTCTGGGACGAAAGCTTCCTTCCGCGGTACCACCCACATTAGCCGTAAACGGCTCCGCTCCAATCGATAACGGAATCACCCGTCGCAGGCCTACAGGGCCGGAATGAGGCCTTTCAGCCGGAGGCTCCGGAGCGAACTTCAACGGGAAGCGCCGGACAGGGCTTGCAGTCGCGACCCCATCTCCCTTGACGGCTTCTCGCCCGCCTACTTCTCTCCTTCATCGCGCTGGCAAATAATTTATGTGCATTATAGCACAGAGACCAGGCGAAAACAACGCCTGGCGCACAGTTTTGTTGGCCTGTGGGGCGCCCGCTAGTCGACAAAGTAAATGCAACCGGGCATCTCGTGGGGGGTTGCCATAACTCATGCAAAGAGACAGTTGCAGTTAGACTTACAAAGGGCGCAACCTGGCTCCTCTCCCACATGGGGGAGAGGAGTTGCATATAGTCATAGGGATAATCAAACCATCGATCACCGGTTCATCCCGACAGTAACTGAAGCCGGAGCCTTTTGCAACGCGATCAGCCCAACTCTTTTTTCAGCCGCATGACCTCTT
>CAZQEV010000085.1:0-6707 GCA_964592135.1 uncultured Syntrophomonadaceae bacterium | reverse complement strand
AGGGGATGGAAGAGCTGGAACCGCATCTGAAGGAGGGCGAAAAGCTCGATTTTTTTCGCGAGCCCGACAACCTCTACGATAAGAGAGCCATACAACCCTAATGTGTTTCAGATATGCACGCTGAAGCACTCCGACAGCGCCACGGCAAAGCGGCAAGAGGTGGGGCGGGGCCTGCGCCTTTGCGTAAAAAGCGAGGGCGAGAGGCAGGATCTGGAGGCCTGCGGGGAGGCGCTGGTCCATGGTGTAAACAAGCTCACCGTTGTGGCCAGCGAGAGCTACGCAGGCTTTGTCTCGGATCTGCAGAAGGAGATCAGGGCAGATCTTTACGAGCGCCCCGTCAAGGCGAGTATCGACTACTTTACCGGCAAATTTATTTATGAAGCAGGCGAGGCCCGCGCTCTTAACTCCGCTGAAGCAACGGCTGTTTACAACTATATTGTACGAAACAATTATATCGATGATGAATGCAGTGTTACGGAAGCATATCGACATGCCGCTGAGACTGTAAACCTTGAGCCGCTTAAAGCTGAACTTGAGCCGCTAGCGGAGGGCATCCACAAACTGGTGCAAGCCTTTTTTGATCCCGGTATTCTCGAAGAGATGACGGAAAACGGCCATGGCACAAAGAACGAGGGGAACCCCCTTAATGAAAACTGGAAAGACTTTGAGGATCTGTGGGGGCGGATCAACAGGAAATATGCCTACACCGTGGAGTTTGACAGAAGGGAGCTCATCGAAAAATCTATCTCAGCGATGCCGAGCTGACGGTAGCCCGTCTTTCCTACGTTTTGACCAGGGGTGAGCAGGAGGGTGCTGAGTTCAATGTGGAGCACACCGAGAGGAAACGGCTCGATCGCGCCCGGGGCAGTCTGGCCCTATATGATCTTATCGGTAAAATCGCTGAAGGGACGACGCTTACGCGCCGGATAGTTACCGCAATCCTTACCGGAGTCAAGCCCAGCAAGCTCTGGCTTTTCAGCGAAAACCCTGAGGAGTTCATCACGAAGGTCTGCGGCATCATCAATGGGGGGAAAGCATCGGTGATCGTGGATCATATCACCTGTGTTACCAGTGCGGAGGAGCCGTACACCCAGGATATCTTCAACATGAGCCGTGTCTCCGATGAATACGCCAGGGCGTACAGGCCGAAGCGCGCCATCCAGGACTATGTGTTCACCGACGGCACGGCAGCAGAAAGTGTTGAACGCCGCTTTGCCAGGGATCTAGATACCGCCGACGAGGTGATTGTCTACGCAAAGCTGCCCCGGGGCCCGAAAGGTTTCTATATCCCCACGCCGGTGGGCAACTCCCCGGACTGGGCGATTACCTTCAAGAAGGGTGCAGTGAAACATCTTCTTTATCGCCGAAACGAAAGGGAGCATGCAATCAACAACATTTGGTCGGGTGATCCGCACCGATGAGATCGAGAAAGCCAAGATCACCTGCCCCAAGAAGCTGTTCAACGAGATCTCCACCACGGGCGTGAAATACCACGACGTGGACAGCTACCAGGACCTGCTCAATATTTTGGAAACGCTGTAGTTAACTCTTCAGTAGACATTTTTTACTATGACGGGGGGGGGTCTTCCTCAAAGTTTAGTTGCTTGTGTCAATTTTGGCAAGGACATCCTCAAACTTGTTAGCCCAATCTAGTATTTCGCCCCGTCCTTTTCGAGCCTCCCGAATTAGCGCAAGGTTACGAACTGTGCTTTCAGATTCCCAAGATTCTCTTAAAAGTGTCAGTGCCCTTTCCAAGGCTGTTTTAGCAATCTCTTGGTTACGTTCTAATATTGCTAACTCCAACTGTGTGGCATAGTCCCAGTAATCTGGTTCACCCTGTACAATCCGCCTTTTGTTTGAATAGCGGACTACAGGTAACAACTCAGACTGGCGAGGGTCTAGTGTAGTCTTAATTTCCATCAGTGTTAATGCATTTACACCAGGGTAAGCATCGCGCCAATCAGTTTCATATCCCTTTAAATACGTTTCAATAGCTTTTTCGAGTAATCCCTGTGCTATATATGAGTTGCCCGAATTAATTTCTTTTTCCCAACGGTCTTTATAAACTCTGCCTAGTATCCCATAGGTTTCGCTGCTTCCGCCCCGTTCTGAAATTAAATCTAGCAAAACTTTTTCGGCATCTTGGCTACGCCCGATACGATTTAAAGCTAAGCCTAACTGTTCACGGACTAATATTGTTTTCTGCAGGGGCAGGGCCATTCGTTCTACCAGCGAGATCATATTATGCCATGATTTTATTGCACGGTAAGAAATAAATAGATCAACCACAACTGCTGCATCAGCACAGGAAATGTCACCCAACTCGCTTTCTACAACCTCCATTGCATCCTTGCCAGATGACCTTGCTTCCTTGAGTTTTGTTTTCATACTATCGGCACACTGGACACGTTCTCGAAAAATGTCCGTTTTCATCCTGGCAATATCTGGAGCCTGGAACCCTTCAAGTAACTGAAATAGCGGGCTATCCACGCTTGCTCCTTTAGCCGTGTTCAGAAAGACCGTCAAATTATTTGCGTCCTTGATTGGATCAACTGGTTTGCCGTTGGATCCCAATTTGTATGGTATTGCTCTTAAAAAATGGACATCGAACGGCAATTGCCCCCAACCTTCCGCGTAAATTAGCTGTGTTGCCCAGGGTCTTATCGAGTGCCGTATCCCCAGTTCGTAAAAAACATTGGCGTTGGCAGATGTCAAGTCTGCTACAGCATACTCACACAGCGCAAGGCGTTCAAACATAGCCTTATGAATGATTCCACCTGTTATCTCCTCGTCTGCTCTTAAGGGTTCAAGATCAGCGGCCACTATAGCAGGCTTAACAAGCTCCTCATAAATAGCATCAAAGTTGATCTGACAGCCAGGAGCGATAGATTTTTCTCCAAACGGCATGAGCACAAAACATAGCGGTTTCACTATATAAAATCACTCCAGACTATCTATTACTTTTGGTAGTTCCGACCATGGGACACACTTAATTTTTTTATCATTGATTATTCTGGGGAGTTTAGCAGGTGGTTTATCCCCTTCATAAAAACCAATAACATGTTTTCCTCTTCGGAGACTTTCTTTGATTTCCCATTCAACCCAGCGACTCGAGCTTGTTTTATCCGAAAGATAGACAACGGTTAGTGAGGACTGGGCGATTCGCTCACCAATTTTTTGTCTAATATACGGCGCGCGTTCACTATTAAAAGGTTCTGAGACTGACCAGTCATTGAATTCAATAGGAGACCTTTTATTCTTGGCCTGTCCCCGAAGAAGATTGACATTATTGACATCCTCATGGGCAAAACTAATGAAAACGTTTCTTTTCCGATCACCTTTTTTTAATTCTTTTTTTGCGCGGTTAATCAGAGACTCCAGGTCACCCATATTATGCGTGCCCGATCCACCGCCACCCATTCCTATACCTCCAATCCAAAATATTCCTTGCAGGCAACGCAAACACCACAGGGCTGCTTGGTTCCCTTATGGCATGAATAAGTACTGGTAATTCCTTTTTGTCTAGCTACCTGCAAAACATCAGCCTTTGAAAAGCCCATTAAAGGAGCTATGGTCCGTATTTGACAACCTAGGCATTTCGAAATTAAGCTTTCTGCATCACGGATAAATTCCGCTGTTTGATCAGGGAATATGCAGTACGCTTCGTCGAGAAGTCCTATTGCTACTGCATTTGCGTTACATTGATAGGCATAGGCAGCGCCTACTGTTAGGAACAGTAAATTTCTGCAAGGAAGAAAGGCATCCTCGAACACTCTTTTGCTAGGGTCGGTTAAACCCGAGGACAGTAGCGCACCATAACCGTTAATATGCATAACTCTAGGGACAGGCAGGCTATGTCGTTTGAAGTTGCGGAGACAGGTATTTAACTCCCTATCCTTATTAATTTGTCCGTAGTCAACGAATAAAGGGTATTGATTAATTTTTTCTTCCTTAGCGAGTACTGCCATTAAGGTTGAATCTAGCCCACCAGAGACAAGGGTTACAATACTCATAGATTTACTCCCTTGCAGCACGCATTGTTGCCCAGATTGCCAAGTCTAAATGACCGACAGGATAACCCAATGATTCTGCATAACTAATAACAATTCCTTCTATATTTTCGTAGTCAAGAATAGTTGAGATTTTCACTTGTCCCTTTTTAAGAATTCCTTTTATGTAAAAGTAGCGTAGTACGTGTGTATCCAAAATTGCCAAATCACTACTTACCCCTGTGTTTCTAAGAAACATGCTTGCTTGTTTTGGCCCAATGCCAGAAATGTCTGTAATCAATTGCCTTCTGATTATTTTGGATTCATGACCAGAAGAAATTCTTTCGGTAAGGGTCCTTACTGCAATAGCATCACGCGCCTTAGCTAACTGACGGGCGCGGCTTCTAGGAAACCGATAACACCAAAGTTCCCCATCAGCTACATTGCAGTCTGACAATGCATTGACGACTTCTTTTTCAAATTGATCATCTATACCATTCCACCATCTGTTAGCTAGCAACCCAGTATTCTCTAACCGGTTCAAAGCAGCTATAGCTGTTTCGTATTTAACTTGACTGCCTAGGATGCAGGCCACCAATTCCCGTCTTAACGAATACTCACTTGCAATGTTTTTTGGGCATTGCTTCTGGCCAATGATCCTACAAAGAACCCTAACAGTATTTTCTAGTTGTTCGGGGTTATTATATTTAACTTTCATTGGTTGCCAGTCCTCTAAATATTCTATCACCAATGTTCGGTACCTTGATATATTTCAATAAGTGTTCTTCTTTACCCGCTTCTGTCAGTTCTTGCATTGTTCTAGTCCAATCCATGAAAAAATCTAGATTATAAACCGCAACTTGGGTTGCAAAGGGAGCCTCGGGATTTTCTATTAACATACGTATTATTGGGGAGTCCAAGCGCGAAGCATAAAGATCTTTAAAAAAGTCAAAATGCTGAAAATGAAATAAAAAGCCGCTTTCGTAATCAGCCACTGTGCGGCACCATTCTAGGCCATCAAAAGAATCAGCACCAGCAGCTGCCAAAGCTATCATTGTAATAGGATTGCCAGTTCCCAGCAAATGTAGGGGATAATACCTTCCCAGGCTATTCAAGGCCCCTCTAATGTGCCTCACTGAGTTTACTATTTCAATAATACCACAACCTAGTTCACGTTCGGGAACAGCAATCATAAATGGGTCGAGTACTGATACAATTTCTAGCGCTAGTTGTGCAGCACATTCTGCAAGTCTACCCGCTTCCTTTCCGGATGATCTTGTAAAGGATTTCGGTAGGTGGATTATTGGACAAAAAATGATATCTTTTATGCCTATAGCCTCTTTATCTCGGTAGTAACTTTGAATGATATCATCAGCAATTTTGTTAATTTCACCCTCTGGATCAGGTGAATCGTAGCAAAAGACTATATCCGATGAAAATGTTGAAACGATCTCCCTATACTTATCATTGCACCATCCTTCCTGATTATTTTCTGAAAATCGGTCATTTTTTCTATAGGCCTCATAATTCCCGGAATCAAGCATTAATATAGAAGATGATTTTTTCAACTCATCTATAGCTTTTTTAAACATTATCCCTTCTTCTTCCAGGTTATTTTTTATCCTTGTGTATTGCCAAATGTCATAAGCCGAAACAAGAATAGCAGGTGGACCAAGTAATTTAAACAATTTTACCCCATCTTTGGGGGAAACCTTCGTTTCGTGGGAGGAAAGAGAGAAAACAAAACCTGGCAAAAGGAAATTCTTTTCCTTTATGCTAATCCTAAATTTTCTTTCAACAGCACATTTCCCATATGTTTCAATACCTATGGCTTCGGTAATTTTTTCCTTTAAAACTTTCAAGCTAGGATGATTAACATCTCCATTCCATCCTAAGGCGTAGGTTCCGGTTAGACGCCTATGGCCAATGGGAAGTTCCGACTCCTCTATAAAAAATGGACATATTATCTTCCCTTTTCTATGGGCGAGATCTAACTCATCTTTAAATACTGGCTTGTTTTTTGTGTATGAAGAAACTACCGCTACTACCACCTTTGTACCACTAATCCTGTTTTCCACCTCTTGATCCCAATTGCCTAGGGGAAGTTTATCATCCCACCATACTATCCAATACTTACTTAAAAATAATACTAGTTTTCGAACAATCAATTTATTTTCTGATGCATATATGATACATATATCATCCATGCCAAAGATTCACCCTACCTAGTCGTTTTATTCAATATGATTATTTAGTATCTTCTACGGAAACTATATTTTACCTCTTTTTAATTAATTACGACTAATATAGGTTAATGCTGTGTCCTATCTTGGTTAAGCGATGTCCGACATGCTGGAGAAAACCAAGGGGCATGTTTATCACGGTTAAGAGGTATGGCGCGAAGGGGGTAAGGAATATCAGAGAGGCAATTAACGGGATTAACGCAATTCAGCAGGATCACATAAAAAGTGTAATCTCTACAAAAGAGAGCAGTACCAAGACGACAAATAACATTACATCTGTCCATTTTGCAAATATCAAATGTTAGGGCCCTAGAAACTGTCCCTTGGTTGACAGCATGTGATAGCGGGGAGGGTTCTGGTGGAAAAAACAGTTGTCCCCTTTCCGGGCTTCGAAGAGCTGAAAGCTTCTGTAGAAAAATCTAGAACAGAGCTGTCCATGCTTCTTCTCGAGCGCGATGAGCTCCTTTACGTTGAA
>CAZQEV010000084.1:0-6791 GCA_964592135.1 uncultured Syntrophomonadaceae bacterium | reverse complement strand
TCTTCCCCGATTGGGGCAGCCCCACAAGGCCAATTTGCACGTGCCATTCATCTCCCCCGGTTAATTTCCACCCCGCCATTTTACCACATCCGGGGATTTACGCGAAGCCCCCGCTTCGCAATCCCAACTACTGGTAAAGTTGCTTACACCGGTGCCAGGCACCGGTGTAAGCAACTCGCTCTTGAGTCTGGAGCGGGAGTATGTTTTACTTATGGAAGAAGGAAATGCTACCGGAGGATGAATAGTGAAAAACATTGAAAAAGGACGACGGCTTACAGAGTATGGAGAGGATCCGGACTGGCTGGAACGGCTGCGGATTGAACTGAATGCGCCCCAGTTCAGGTTTGCCACGGCGGGCGATGATGTGATCCTGGGCCTGGCCGGCCCGGGCTCGGGGAAAACCCGCGCCCTGGTCTACCGCGCCGCCCACCTGATCAAGAGCGGGATTCCATCGCAGAAAATTCTTCTTTTAACATTTACGAACAAGGCTGCCGAAGAGATGAAGGAACGTTTGAGAGCGCTGCTCGGCTCCTTGCCCGAAGGGTTATGGGCAGGTACATTTCACAGCATCGGAGCGCGCATTCTGCGCCGGCATGCTCCCCTGGTCCGGCGGCGGAGCAATTTCACCATACTCGATGAAGACGACAGCCGCAGTATCTTCAAGCAGCTGGCGGGCGATCTTTCTCACGCCCTTGATGAAGAAGAGCGCCGTATCTTTCTGAAACGGGGCCTGCTGGGAAGAATAATCAGCAGGGCGCGCAATTCCGAACTGACCATCCGCGAAGTGATGGAGGATGGATACACCTTCGGTCTTGATTACCTGCCGCTGGTGGAGAGGCTGGCTCAGCTGTACGAACAAAAAAAGGAAGAATGCAATGCTCTGGATTTTGATGATCTTCTTTTAAGCTGGCTGGATCTTTTCCAGGAGCACAGTGCGGTCAAAGAGCAATACCTGGAGCGTTTCGCCCATGTTCTCGTCGATGAATTTCAAGATACAAATATCGCCCAGGCCCGACTGGTGGATCACTTTGCCGGCGCCGCTTCACTCTGCGCCGTCGGTGATGATGCCCAGTCCATCTATGCTTTCCGCTTTGCCCATGTAGGCAATATCCTATCATTTCCCGAGAAATATCCCCGGGCCTTGGTCGTGCGCATGGAGCAGAATTACCGGAGCACTCCCGAGATCGTAAAGCTGGCCAATGCTTCCATCGCTTTCAACAGTGTGCAGCTGCCGAAAAAGCTCTTTTCACAGAGCCCTTCCGGGGAGAAGCCGCTCATCGTCGGCGCCAGAAACGCCCCGGAGGAGGCCTCCTTTATTCTGGCCAGGATCGATGATCTACACCGCAAGGGCCTCCCCATGAAAGAGATAGCCGTGCTCTATCGCAGCGCTTTTCTCTCTACGGATCTCGAGCTTGCCCTGGCGCCGCGGGGAATTCCCTACCGCACTTTTGGCGGGGTAAAATTCCTGGAAAAAAGTCATATCAAGGATATCCTCGCTTATCTGAGGGTGCTCTACAACCCCGCCGATGCCGAAGCCTGGCGTCGCCTGGCGCTGCTGCAGCCGGGCCTGGGGCCGGCCACATTTGACCGTCTCTGGAGCGATCTGAAAGAGACTCCGGATCCCCTGGATGCCGCCGTATCGGGCAAGTTTGTGCCCGCCCGGGGGAAAGAGGGCTGGGAGCTGCTCTGCCGGATGCTGGCGGAACTCCGCGCTCTAGCTGCCGCGGGCGGCAGTGACGATAAAAGCGAGGTGAATGTCAGCAGGCTTATTGCCCTGGCTATGGAAAACAGCTACGAGCGGATTTTACAGAAAAAATATCCCGATCAATATGACGAAAGAGCAAGAGGGATAGGGCGGCTGGCCGATAATGCCGCGCGTTACAGATCGCTGGGCGCATTCCTGGAATCGCTGGCTCTGGATGAATCTATTTTTACCGGTGATCGCGATCGGGGGCGGACAAGGGGCGATTGCCTGACCCTTTCCACCATCCACAGCGCCAAGGGGAAGGAGTGGGATGCGGTCTTCGTCATCGGCCTGAACGAGGGGACCTTTCCCAGCCGCCACGCCGAAAATCGCGATCTGGCCGAAGAGCGCCGCCTTTTCTACGTGGCGGTAACCAGGGCGCGGCGCTATCTATACCTGAGCACCTACTGGGAAGATCACCGCAGCTGGGGGCAGTCGGCTGGAGCACCCTCGCTCTTTTTGAAAGAGCTGCCGCGGGAATGCTTTACCTCCACCCTCGTTGAATCAACGGGGTTTGATGATTTCTAGAAAAAAGACTGCGAGATCCTGACATGGGCCGCACCTTTAAAATACAGCAGCTTTTGCTGAAGGGAAACACCGAATTCGTCATTGCAAAAAGTATCTACATCTCCCGGTAGCGACAGGCGCCTCTTCCGGGAACTGCCTCCCGTCTCGCAACAGTAGGCGCGGTTCAGGCGTACCCGCTGCAGAGGTGTTACCGGCGGCAGATGAGGGATAATATTGATCATACAGAGGGGTTGATGAGAGTGCCGCCAAACGGTCTGTCCGGGCTGGCCACGGGGATCGGTAGTATGCCTTTTACCGATCCCGGTGATGCTCCGGATCTTATCTTTACATATTTCCAGGATCCTCCTCACTGGCCCCAGTTGCCCCGGCGCGGTGAGGCGGAGGGGCTCGTTTCACAGCACCTGGCTCCCCTTTTAAAACGGGATCTGGTGGCCTTCCGTCCCAACGGGATCCCCTATTTCCGCCTCGATAATCCCCGGTGGGAACGGCGCTTTCTCGATTACTGCGAGCTGCTGCCGGCCGGTGAAGATGCCGGAGAAAGCAACGAGTTCGTCCTTACAGAGGAGAATGCCGCCGGCTTCTCTGCTTTCCTGGATCGCTGTGTCCGATCATCTTCGGATGCCTCCTACCTCAAGGGGCAGATTGCCGGGCCGCTCACTGCCGGATTCAGGATTACCGACACCGCAGGGGCGCCCTGGCCTGGGGTATCGTTCCTACGTCGGAGAGGGTGCTGCAGGAGGCTCCTTCTTTTCTGCAGTTCCTTCTGGGAACACAGATGGAGGCGCTGGTGAAACAGGGCGCCGGCGAGGCCTATGTCCGGAACCGCTGCCTCATCACGCCCTCCTGTGGGATGGGCACCCTCGCCGAAGCGCTTGCGGGGAGAATCTATCGCTTGACTGCATCTCTGGCGGAAAGAATCTTTAAAAGGGAGTTGGCTTGATGAACGAAGAAGAAATAAAAGAGCTGATCATGGAACTATCAAGTGTTGTAGGAATATCGGGGAGCGAAGGTAACGCTGCTGCGGCGGTCTCCCGCTACCTGGAGCGCTATACGGAGCGCCTGTGGCGCGACCGCCTGGGCAACCTCATTGCTTACAAGGAGGGGGACAATAACGGCGCGGCGCCTTTCTCCCTGGCCCTGGTGGCTCATATGGATGAGATCGGGGCGATGGTCACCAAAATCGAGGAAGAAGGCGCACTGCGCTTCACCGGTGTCGGAGGGATCGATCCCCGCATTCTTCCCGGCCAGCCCGTTGAAGTTCACGGCAGATCTCTTTTAAAGGGCGTGATCGGTGCTCAGGCGCCGCACCTGCTCAGCGAGAGCGAGCGGCGGGAAGTGCTCAAGACTGAGCATCTTTTTATCGATATCGGGATGAACAGGGAGCAGGCGGAAAAGCAGGTGCGCGTCGGAGATCTGGTTTCCTTTGACGCGCCGCCCCTGGAGATGACGGCCGGTAAATGCATCGCCGGAAAGTCGCTGGACGACCGCGCCGGTGTGGCCGCGCTGGTGATCTGTGCAGCAGAGCTGGCCAATATTCGCCACCGCGCCAATCTCTATTTCGTGGCCAGTGTTCAGGAGGAGGTGGGGCTGCGCGGCGCCACTACCGCCGCCTTTGGACTTGCTCCCGACCTGGCGGTGGCCATAGATGTCACCTTCGGTGAATCCCCCGGGCTGTCTCCCCCCGATGTCTTTGAACTGGGCGGCGGGCCGGTTATCTCTTTGGGGCCCAACTATCATCCGGCCCTGACCAATCGTTTCGAAGAGGTCGCCCGCAGCGAACGCTTTGCCGTTCAGTTAGAGGCTGATCCCGGCATCCCCGGCACTGACGCCTGGGCCATCCAGGTTGCCCGGGAAGGAATTCCCTGTGCGCTGCTCTCCATACCGCAGCGCTACATGCATACCACCGTGGAGTTGCTCAGCCTGGAGGACCTGAATAATACCGGGCGGCTGCTGGCTTCCTTTGCCCGCAGCCTTGATCGCCCCTTTGTGGAGGGATTGTCATGTTTCTAAAAAAATTGTCCAATCTGCCCGGAGTTTCCGGCAGCGAAAAAGCTGTCCGCGAGGCGATCATTGAAAAGTTGCAGGGCTCTCCGCTGGAGTGGCAAATAGACACCATGGGCAATCTGCTGGTGCGTAAAAATGGGGGATCTTCGCGCTCCCGCCGGATCATGCTCGCCGCTCATATGGACGAGGTCGGTCTCATGGTCGCCTCTATCGAGAAAAGCGGCCATCTCAGATTTCGCCCTGTGGGCGGCATCGACAGCCGGGTTCTTGTTTCCAAAAGGGTGCGCGTGGGCAATGAGGGTATTCCCGGGGTGATCGGCTCCAAGGCGATTCACCTGCAGAAGCGCGAGGAGTGGCAGAAGCCCTTTGAGCTGGAACAGCTCTATATAGACATCGGGGTTCGGAACAGGGAGGAGGCGGAGAAATATGTGCAGATCGGCGCCTACGCCTCCTTTGATACGGAATGCCTCTCCTTTGGTGACGGCTGTTTGCGGGGGAAGGCTTTTGACGACCGCGCCGGATGCGCCGTTCTTTTGGAGCTGCTGCTGGAAAAAGAGGGCCCGGCTTTTGACGCCGCCTTTACTGTCCAGGAGGAGGTAGGACTGCGGGGAGCGCAGGTGGCCGCCTACACTCTCCAGCCGCAGCTGGCCCTTGCCGTCGAGGCCACCGCCGCCGCGGACATTCCCGGCACGGTGAAGGAGCGCAGTGCTACTGTGCTTGGTTCGGGGCCGGCCATCAGCTTCATGGACCGCAGCCTTATTGTCGACCGGGATATTTATCAGGGCCTTATCGGGGCCGGCGAGAGGGGAAAAATCCCCTTTCAGTTCCGCCGCTTTACCGGCGGGGGCACTGATGCCGGCGCCATTGCTCTGAGCAGGGAAGGGGTCAGGGCCGGTGTGGTGGCTGTACCCTGCCGCTATATCCATTCGCCCTGTTGCGTGCTTAAAGTAAGCGACTTTGAGCATACCGTCACCCTGGTGCGAACATGGCTCGAAGGGATTGCTTGAAAAAATGCAAGATAAAGGTGGCGAAATATGAAAATGGAGACATTGATCAGAGAATTGACCGAGACATACGGCCCTTCGGGTGAAGAGGGGGCCGTTAGGGAGCTCATTGAGGAAAAAGTTAAGGACAGCGTTGACCGCATCTTTACCGACAATCTGGGCAATCTCTTTGCCCTGAGAGAGGGACCTGCGCCGCTGTTGATGTTCTCCGCGCATATGGATGAGATCGGGGTCATCGTCACCCATATCGACGACCGCGGTTTTCTGCGCATCGCGCCCGTCGGCGGTGTTGCCCCCCACCTGCTGGTGGGACAGAGATTGAGATTCAAAGGCGGTGTTATGGGCACCGTTTACCATGAGAAACTCAAGGGATTGAAAGAGCTGGACTGGACGAAGCTCTATCTCGACATCGGCGTCTCCGAAGAGGCTGCGGCAAAGGAGCGAGTCCGCATCGGTGACATGGCCTGCCTGCACCAGCCCTTCGTCGACCTGGGAGGCCGCTACATGGCCAAGGCGCTGGATGATCGGATCGGCTGCGCCGTTCTTGTGGAGGTGATTCGCCGGCTGCCTCGCTCTCTGCCGCAGGGAGTCTGCTTTCTCTTCTCGGTGCAGGAGGAGGTGGGACTGCGCGGCGCCACCACTGCCGCTTACCGCCTTCAGCCCGACTACGGCTTTGCCGTTGATGTAACCTCCGTTGGCGATACCCCTGAAGCGCCGCTCATGGCAGTGAGCCTGGGTAAAGGTCCGGCAATCAAGGTGAAAGACAGGTCTGTGCTCTGTCATCCCACGGTGCGCAACATGATGATCGATACAGCGGAGAAGAACAAGATCCCTTACCAGCTCGAGGTCCTGGAGCGCGGGGGGACAGATGCCGGGGCGATCCACCTCTCCCGGGAAGGAGTTCCTTCCGGCGCTGTTTCCATACCCTGCCGCTACGTCCACGCTCCCTCCGAGATGGTCGATGCCGGCGATGTGGCCCATGCGGTGAACCTCATCGAGAAGCTCGCCGCCCTGGCCTGGCCGCCTGGGGATCCCGCTTCCGGAGTCTAAAGGCCTGTTTTTACAGAAGTATAATCATACCCCCTGCCCCATTCCCGCAGGGGGTATTCTATATCTCCCGATCTTTCCCCCGGTGAAATGTGTGGTGAGGGGATACCGCCGGCCGGATATTTTGGGGGAATCCCTAATTTATCCTGATAAAAACCTAAAAAAAGGGTAATCCGACATCGCTGTGGAATGATTTACAATAATAGATAATTTTATCGCACAAACTGCATGCAGCCCGACAGAACAACCCAATAGAACCAGCCCAAACAGCCAGGCGGAGGGATAAGAGGTGCTTCAAAGCCTGCTAAAACCCGGGAGACCCCAATTATACCGCTGTGCCATAATCCACCGGACAGTTAAATCCGGGAGTTATCCCAACGCAAGGCGGTTATCCATAGATCTGGGCGTTCACCGCCGGACAATACTGCGCGATCTGGACTACATGCGTGACAGCCTGAGCGCCC
>CAZQEV010000083.1:0-6810 GCA_964592135.1 uncultured Syntrophomonadaceae bacterium | reverse complement strand
AGGTTGCAGAAATTCTGAATTTGCAGGCCATGCGTGAACGGGCCAGAGGGAAAAGGCAGGAATAGCTTGGAGTTATGTGAATTCTATAAAGAAGCTTGTATCTTTGAAAAGATTGGAGGGTTGAAATAGTGTACTGGGATGCTACATATCGGGTAACAACCCCCCTATTTTTGGGTGGGTCAGATGCTGGCAAAAATGCTGAACTACGACCACCATCAATAAAGGGGGTGTTGCGTTTCTGGTACCGAGCAATAGCACTACCTAAGTTGCAGAACTTGGAGAAAGTGAAAAGCATGGAGGACACTATATTCGGTAATACAGAAGGTCAATCATCGTTCATGCTAAGTATACATAACATAGAAGGCCTAGCCGAAATAAAAACAATTGATTGGAGAAACCTTCATGGCTTGCGTTACTTGGGTTTTGGCGTTGTAAACAGCAGAGGTGAAATCACCCGACCTTACTTGAAATCTGGTGGCAGCTTTACGATACGGCTTCGGACAAAAAAAGAGGTACCTGAAGAGACCGCCTTCTTCCTGCCCTTAACCTTGCAAGCGCTTGGTCTGTTTGGTGCAGTCGGTGCCCGCTCTCGCAAAGGCTTTGGTTCGCTTTCGTTGGAATCGTTAACTTGCAATGATAACGCGATATGGCAAGCACCAACAAACGTTGATGAACTAATAAAATGTCAAAGAAGGATACTCCGGGAGGTTAGGCTAAAGACAGGCAACAATCCTTTACCTGAATATACTTCCTTCAGTAACCATAGCTATATCTGGATCCTCCGTACAGGATCTGAGGCAACTGGTTTGCTGAATGATGTCGGTTTTGAATTGTTACGCTATAGGAGTTATGGCCGCGAAAAAGGAACCAAACATTTACTCCCAGATAACAGTAAAGCTGAGCAAAACTTTGCTAGTGATCATGATCTTGTGCTAGATTTTTGCACTGGAAAGCGGATCAGCACTCACCCGAGGCGGGCAGTTTTCGGCCTTCCCCACAATTATTATTTTAAATCTACCAAGCATTCTGCAAATATAGTACCCACAAGTAAGGATTACAACCGCCGAGCCAGCCCCCTTTTTATCCACATTCATGCTCTAAGTCAGGATAGTTATGCTGCAGTATTTACTCTTCTACCGGCAGTTTTTATTCCGGGAGAAGAAAAAATTAAAATCTGCAAGGGCCGGCATCAGGAGGTAACCGTTAACTGCAATGTGGACTACAATGACATTGCCAACTTCCCAAACCGTCCGGCATTCAGCCAAAGCAAGGTGGTGGTCTGGCCATGAATAATACTGTTATTTTGAACTTCTCCTTAGGACCGGTGCAAGGCTTTATCTCAAAAGCTCGCAAAACGCGCGATTTTTGGACAGGCTCTTTTTTACTCTCTTACCTGGCTGGAGAAGCCATAGCTGTTATCCTCGACGGTGAAGGGAATCTAATCCTGCCAGCTGTAGCAAAGAACAAGGGAGAAATCAGCGATCCGATCCTGCAAGCTATCATGGATCGTAGAGCGGGCAAAAAAAAGGTCAACGGCGACCTGAGCCGGCCTGCTATCGCTACCTTGCCGAACAGGATCAGAGCCAGGGTGCCGTCAAGCTTTGATCCCGCTTTATGCAAGCAGGCCATAATGGAAAATTGGTACAAAATAGCTGCGCTAATCTGGGAACGCTATCTTAGCGGGAGATCCATCCCGGGTCAAAAAACAAAAGAAATCTGGGAAAGACAGATCTCCCATTTTTGGGAAATAAACTGGATAATATGTGAGGACCCCTCTGCCCTGGATCTTCGCAAAAACTGGCGTTGCCACGTGCCTGCAATTGAACCTGGAGACAAGTGTACCCTATTTGGTGAACTTCAGGAGCTATCAGGATACCGGCGCATGAATGATCGGGAAAAACAGGACGAGTTCTGGAGGGCCTTGCGTGAGCAGGAACAGGCCGGCGCCTTTTACGATCTTGATGAAAATGAGCGCCTCTGTTCGATCGCCCTAATTAAAAGATTTTTTCCGTATGTCGCCAGGGATATAATTTTCGAAGGCCCAATTCATTACCCATCTACCCCCTATCTTGCCGCTATTAATTGGGTTGCCAATGTAGCAAAAAATAAATCTGAAGTGGCGGAGAGCTTTGCCCAAAAGGCTTCCTCTTTATTGCCCGGTGCCATGGGCAGCGAAAATCCGGACCTGTTCCCCGTCCTGAGGGAACAGGTAGACGCTCACCCCCAGGCCAGAAAATTCGCCACCATTGACGGCAACTGTTTTTTTAAGGCTGCCCTGGAAAACCCCAACCTTTGGGACAGGGCCTCCCTTCCAGCAGTAGAGACAGAAAATATACGGAAAGAACTGGCTAAAGGGCTTGAAGATTTCGGCAAACACCCCTCCCCATTCTATGCAATGTTGCTCATGGATGGCGACCTGCTCGGTGCGCTTCTGCGCCAATATGCGAATGAGGCGGAAGAGATCAGCAGTGCGCTTAGACTGTTCGCCCTTGGAGTGCCTTCAGTAATTGAAAAGAACAGCGGAGTCACAGTTTATGCCGGGGGTGACGATGTACTCGCCTTTTTGCCCCTGGAAGATGCATTGCCGGCTGCGCTCAGGCTTCGTGAGCTCTACACGAACGAATTCGAACAAAGGGGTGTCAACGAAGCCACCATTTCCGGGGCAATTGTTTATGCCCACTACAACACCCCACTCACCGAAGTTTACCATGAGGCACAACGGCTACTCTCAAATGTGGCCAAAGAGCAAACAGGCCGGGACAGCCTTGCAGTCACCATTTGGAAAAGCGCCGGCAAAGTCCTGACCTGGTCAGCACCCTGGGAAATCGTCATTCGCAACTTCAACACCTTTTTTAAAGAATTCCAAAAGGACCTACCGGAAAAAGGGTTTAAGGATTTCAGCAACAGCTTTTTCTACAATATTCAAAACCGCCTGGCCCTGTTTACAGGTGAAAGTGAAAACTTATCCGCTTTTCCTGACGCGGTTTTGATAGATCTGCTTACTGCCGAGTATGTTAAAAGTCGTGGCCCGGAAACAGATCGCGTTAGAGCCAGAACGCTCATGGTGCAACTGCTAGAGCTCTGTCGGCCCCACCGGAGAAATCAGGACGGCATTGTTTCCAAGGCCAGGCATAGATTGCAGCTGGACGGTCTGTTTTTGATCAAATTTATGACAGAGAAAGGGGTGGAAAATTGAGCAGACAATTTTGGGATTTTACTTTGCTTGACACCGGCTTTTTCCGCTCCGGCCAACCCTTTAATGCCGGCGAAGCAGGACACAGCCGGGTTATCAGTCTATTCCCTCCACCCATGAGCACGCTTCAGGGCGCCATTCGCACCGCCTTGGCCGCAGAACGAGGATGGCATCCCGGACAACATTGGCCTGAGGAACTTGGGGATGCCGGCAGCCTGGGACTCTTATCTTTAAAAGGCCCATACCTGATCATGGATGGAATACCACTTTTCCCTGCGCCATTAAACCTTTTGGTAAAAAGCAACCCCGGCAAAGATAACGAAAAAAATCCGGATATAGAAACCACTTTTTTGGTACCTGGTGAAAAATATAGTTGTGATCTTGGCCCGGCTGTGTCTTTACCCCAGAAAAAAACAGAATTAGACAAAGCCTATCCTGCAAAAGACCTTTACCTGACCCGTAAGGGATTTAGCGCTGTAGCTGAAGGAAAAAACCTGCCTGAAAAAGAGTTCTATTTTCAAGACAAACTGTGGTGCATAGAACCGCGGATCGGTTTAAAACGCAGCGCAGAAACACGTACAGCAGAAAATCATAACCTGTACCGCATAGGTCATATCCGGCCTAAAGAAGGTTTAAAAATCCGTGTCATCGTTGAAGGGTTACCCGCTGATTGGTCTGTACCGGAACAGCAGATTGTTCCCCTAGGCGGTGAAGGGCGCCTTTCCTCAATAGAGGTTGGGGCCCTCGCTGACGAAGGCTTCTTCCCTGATTTCCCCAATCTGAGCGCCAGGGATGGGAATATTCATTATACCATCACTCTAATTACACCAGCTTGCGGCAATAAAAAGGAACTAGAAAAACTAATTTTACAGGGACCCGACAATAGCAATGCACCGGGGTACTGCATCAGCGCCTGCGTGGACAGGCCACTGCTATTTGGCGGCTGGGACCTGGTTAACAGGGAACCCCGCCCGCTTCAACCCTATCTGCCTCCTGGTAGCACCTGGTTTTTTAAAGCTGAGACGACAGAATGGGAAAGCATTAAGGCCTTGCATGGGAATTTTATCAGGGGTGAAAACAAGCCCCCTTATGGATATGGGCAAATATTAATTGGAACATGGGAGGTTGATTAATTATGGCCAGTGCAATCATGGGCCTGCTGGCAGAAACCAACTTACACCCCGGGACAGGGCAGGTCAGCGGGGCGATAGATCTACCTGTTGCCCGCGAAAAGACTACCGACTACCCGGTAATAGTTGGATCCAGTTTAAAAGGCGCCCTCAAAGACTGCATTGAACAGCATCAGAAGGCCGGTTGTATAGAGGTTGATATTGAACAGATATTTGGTAGCCCCCTCCAGGCGAGTGCCGTTGCTGTTACCGACGGCCGCCTTCTGTTGCTACCGGTTCGCTCCTTAAACAGCCACTACAAGTGGGTCACCTGCCCTTACCTGTTAGAACGCTTCCAGCGTGACTGCGGCTTGGCTGCTGTACCTGTTAAACCTTTTGATCTTCAACCCTTCGCTGACATAAAAGAAACGAAAGCTGCCGCTGCCGGAAAAGGTCTTCTTTATCTTGAAGATGCTCATTTTGAAACTGTGGAAACTGATCTGGCACAGCTTTCCGAAGCAATTATGCCACTGATCAGACACTCCACCATCGGGGAGCGCCTTGCCGAAAACCTGGTTATAATCAGCAATGCTGAGTTCTCGTTCTTCGCCAGGTACGCCCTGGCAGTAAATGCACGCAATCTGCTCGACGAAAAGAAAACAAGCAAAAATCTCTGGTACGAGGAGACCATACCATCAGACACATTATTTTACGCCCTTCTCATAGCACGGCCAAATGAGGAAAACCATCTATCTACCCTAATTCAGCTTTTCCATCAATATCCCTACCTTCAGGTTGGTGGAAACGAAACCATCGGCCAGGGCTGGACCGCCCTAAGCATACTTCATGGGGGTGAATCCTGATGAGCACCCGGATAAAAACTCTGCAACAGCGGCGGGCTGAGCATGCGTTAAGTAAAGTAAGGGATGCCGAGAACAAGTATCGGGGCGAAGAAAGAAAAAAGTTTGTCTCTTACGCCGAAAATGCCCCGGCATCGATTCTCATCAACGGGTTGGGCCAGGCGGCTGCTACTCTTCGAGCCCAGGCTAAGGGGAATACAAATGATCCCCACATGGCAGTTTATAATGCACTGCAGGACTGGCTCTGTGGCAGCGACGAAGCTGTCCCCTACAAGTCCTACTGTGATAGAAAAGATCTGCTTGCTGCTATCACCGGGGAAGATCGTGACAGCTACCTGCATGCGCAAGCTGAAGCCCTGGCCTACCTGGAATGGTATAAAAAATTTGCTGTTGCCTTTCTGAAAGAACCCGATGAAAAAAGGGCGCCGGAGGGGGAGTGAGATAATGACTATACCCCTTTACAAATTAAAAGATGGATCGGGAAGAGAAAACCTGGCTAAATCACTACAGGGCAACAGTGGCCTTGTTTTTAATAAATGTTTTAGCTATTGGGAAAGCGGTACGTGGAGTGTTAAGGAAGGCGGCAAGGCCGACTGGGTTCGAAGCTTCAGCAATGGGCCTGTTGGAAACAGAGACCTGATTACTGAAGCAATAGCGCGCCGGCTCAACCTTGTAGAATTCACAGCCGGAAGTTGGCGCTGTTACAGAACAGAATGGCGTTTTGCCACCGGCCTTGGTTTGAACCACCCCATCGAAAACGGAATGACCTGGCATCACACACTGGGGGTCCCCTATCTCCCAGGCTCCTCACTTAAGGGACTGGTCAGGGCCTGGGTTGAACTGTGGCTTGACTCACATCACCAAACTGACATAGATCGCATTTTCGGACCGGGAAAAACATCCGCCGGTGATGATAACGAATCTGCGGAAGGTGCAGGCAGTGTCATTTTCTTCGATGCTCTCCCCACTGCACCGGTTCGGCTGGCTCCCGATGTAATGACCCCACATTATCAAGATTATTACAGTAAAGGTGAACCCCCCGGCGACTGGATGGACCCCAACCCCATCCCATTTTTAACTGTCGCCGGAGATCAGGTCTTTCTATTTGCAATCGCACCCAGGGAAAGGGGCAACAAAGCAAACCAATCGGATCTGGAGATGGTATTTCAATGGTTAAATGAAGCCTTGGAGAATATTGGCGCCGGGGCAAAAACAGCTGCCGGTTACGGCCGTTTCAAACGCTGTAACCGGACAGAAAACAAAATGCAGTCATCCGCATATCCTCTTAGAGTAGAAAAACCCGAACCGGTATCGTCAATACCGCAAGAGTTAGCCGGTCCCATTGCTAATGAGATGATTGCAGATCAATATGATGCTGTTCCAGAGATATTTTTAAAAAACCTGAAAACAAAATGGTTGCCCAGGATGCATACGGATGGAACTAAGCAGATTGATCAGCACACGATTGCCAAGCTGTTAAAGAACTGGTATCACACCCATCGCGAGGGCCAGTGGGAAAAACCTAACAAAAAAAACGCACCCATTGTTAAAGCCATCCGTAAGATCTTGGGTGAAGAATCTTCCCAGTAGATCGGGGGTAACTCCATGCAATTAACTTTAAATTTTGACGCACCCTCCCCGGTAGAGT
>CAZQEV010000082.1:0-6978 GCA_964592135.1 uncultured Syntrophomonadaceae bacterium | reverse complement strand
AGGCAGTGGTGGAGAAGGATGACGAAGGGACAATTCATATTCACTCCACCGGCTACTCGGGCAAAAACTTAGAATACAAAGAAACGGCTACACTTTCATTACTTCGCGTAGAAGGTGGCACTTCCCCAAGCAATGATGAAGACGGTTTAGAGTTTAAACCTGACATGGCGCTGTTTTCCAACTCCACCATTTCAATATCAGGCACGCCGAATATCACAGGTGATGTTGGTACTAATTGTACTGAACCTGGAGATATCACACTTGGTGTTGCTGGCGGGCATAGAATAACTGGAAACCTTTTTATCGGCGCTGATGGCGATCCTTCGAACTTTGCTTCTGAAAAATGTAGAATAAGTGGTGATATTATTCCTTTAGGTCAGGAATATCCTACCCTAAACTTCCCGAGCTTTCCTGATTATGATTCTCCGGGTGGGGTTTTTTCAACGGAAAGTGGTGACCGCGAAATATCAGAAGATGGGTATTATGATAGGATAGTAGTTGAAAGAACTCTAACTATCGATGTGGGAGACGGCGTAAGGAAGATTCGCACAAAAGAGGTTAAATTTGGATGGGCAGAGTATAGCACCATTAAGGTAAAAGGTTCCGGAGTCCTTGAGTTATATATTGAGGAAAAGCTTCATACAAACGGGAGTGAACTGCGGGGCTCCTCATCAATCAATTGTAATGGTGATGCTGGTCAAGTAAGAATCTACTATAAAGGTGACAACAACTTCACCATTTCTGGTAATGCAAAAATTTTCGGAAGTCTTTTTTCTGAATCTGAAAATGCTTCTTTTAATTTGAATGAAAGCGGTTTTATAAATGGAGCTATTTTTTTAAAAGGACCTAAAGCTAATATTACTGGTGGCACAAACGCGTGGGTTAGTGTACTATATGCACCCAATACACATGTAGATTTTCCTTGGGGGAGCGGAAAAGTATTAGGAGCAATTATCTGTGAAAAGTTTACTGCATCAGGAAATGGAAGGGTTGTATATGATGCTGATGATGTAGATGAAATTTGGAGGAAACTACCCAAACTTGATTGGACAATACCCGGATCAAGCAGTGGTTCGGGTGAGGGCACTGATTCGGGCAACGGTTCGGGTGCTAAATATGTAAAAGGCCTCTGGTCCAATTGATCCCCGGAGGTGGTAGCATGCATTTTCTCAAGCGCGATGAGGGTTTCACCCTGGTGGAGGTGCTTGTTGCTGCGGCGCTCCTGCTTCTTGTTGTGCTCGTTGTGAGTGCTTTTCTGCTGCAGGGTTACCGTTTTACAAGCTCCGCCGGCAAGCGAAGTGAAACTGCTCACCTGGCCCAGGAGGATATGGAGAAGTCCATCGAAAATGCGATCACCGGCGGTGATCTTGAATTTGCAGGCGAAGATCTCGAGATTGACAGTGAGGCACAGACGATCATAGTTTTTGGAGAACCGGTCCATGGTAAACTGATTACAGTAACAAGAAGCTGTGCAGGGGAAATGGGCGGTGAGGTTGTTTATCAGTACTTTGTCGTTGACGGGGTGGGGAACTGATGCGCCGCGATCAGAGGGGCTTCACTCTCGTTGAGGTGATCATAGTGTCCGCCATTTTGCTTCTTGTCATTGCGGGGGTCTACTCCTTTTTCACCTTTGGGCAAAGAGTCTTTCGCTCCGGATCAGGACAGGCTGATCTTCACGCTTCGGTGCGCCTGGCTGCAGAAAAAATCAGTCGGGAGCTGAGATTTGCCGGAGAGGTTGAGCTGCTGGAGGAGAACTGGGATCCCGCTTCCGCTTCAACCGACGAGCACAGTTACATTTATTATGATTCCAACAACCTCTGCCTGATGCTGCTCGATTCCACGGGCGCCCGGGCCATATCCTCCCCGATTATCTCTAACGTAATCTTTTCAGCAGACCCGGAGGAGGGGAAGATATTGCTCTTCACCATTCAGGGCGAAGAGGGATCGGCCGTTTTCGCCCTGGACTCCTCTGTCAGGCCGATGAATTTGAGTAACAATATTGCCGGTGCGGGCAATGCGCCGGCGCTGCGATTTTCCATGCCCCCTGATCTATCTCCCTGAGTGTTTAGCGCAGTTTTCCGGGGAAAAGTTTGATTTTGGGGCAGTGACTTTGACGCAGAGGCTCTGATATTTTATGCGGGGGATTCTCTGGACTGCGCCCCCGGGATAACCCTGCGATCTCCCCTGAGAGCGACATTGCGCCGGCCGGACGAGCAGGGCTGATGCGGCCTGCCTCCAGACCGGAAATGATATAAATGATATAAAAGATAAAGTTGCAGAGGTTGCAGTTGCAGAAATGTTGCAAAAATGATCAGAAAAAAGCAATAAAGAACAAAATTTTCCTTGACTGGGGTGGATAAGCAGACTATAATCAAATAACGAAATACAAAATGTGTTACCAAGATTGACCGTCTCAGGGCAAACCCGTCGAAAGGCGGGGACGCAAAGCCGCGGGCCTAAGGTAAAACTAAGGCGGCCGGGTTGCCGGGAAATGATTCCAGGGGCAGCCCTGGGATTTTTTTTAACATCTCCGGGCCAGGTGTCGGAATATAAAATCAGCGGAGATGTTGACAAAATAAAGCAGTATATGGATAGTAAGAAAAAATCAAGATTATTTACCATTTCCCTGGGGAGGGGAAGAAAAATGGGCAGTTTCGCCAGGAAAAGGCTGGGGGATGTGCTGGTGGAAGCGGGCGCAATTACCGAACAGCAGCTCCAGGAATCGATGACAGAGCAGGTTTCCAGCCGCAAACGGATCGGTCAGATCCTGATCGAAAAACGACTGATCACCGAAGAAGAACTGGTGGAAATATTGGAGAAACAGCTGGGTATTCCCCATGTAAATCTCTACAATTACAATATAAATCCGGAAGTGGCCACATCCATTCCCCTCTACCTGGCAAAGCGACATCTTGTGATCCCCATCGACAAACAGGAGGGCATCCTTAAACTGGCCATGGCCGATCCCATGAACATCATCGCCGTAGACGATGTGGAGATGCTCACCGGCCTGAAAGCGGAGCCGGTGCTGGCCTCGGAAAGTTCCATTATTCACACCATCGAGCAGCTTTTCAGCCTGGCTGAAACCCTGGAAGAGGATCTGGAGGCCAAGGAAAAGAGCGATGATGAGATCGTCCAGCTGCGGGCCTTGGTTGAGGAGGCGCCCATTGTCCGGGTGGTCAACTCGCTGATCCACCAGGCCGTCAGCGAAGGGGCCAGCGACATACATATTGAACCTATGGACAAGGGTGTCCGCGTGCGCATGCGCATCGACGGGGTTTTACACGATCTGATGACCCCGCCGAAGGATACGCAGCCGCTTATCGTTTCGCGGGTCAAGATCATGGCCAACCTGGACATCGCCGAGCGGCGGATGCCCCAGGACGGCCGCATCACCATCCAGGTGGGTCTGCGCGATGTGAATATGCGCGTTTCGACAATGCCCACGATTCACGGCGAAAAAGTGGTGATCCGGATTCTGGACAGGGAAAAGGTGATCCTGCCCCTGGACAGGCTGGGCTTCTCTGAAAACAATTACAAGACCTTCCTGAACTTTTTGCTCAGCCATACGGGGATGATCCTTGTTACCGGGCCTACGGGAAGCGGCAAGACCACGACCCTCTACTCAGCCCTGAATTACCTCAACCGGGCTGAGGAGAACATCATCACCGTGGAAGACCCTGTGGAATACCGCCTTGACGGGATCAACCAGGTCCAGGTGAACCCGCGGATCAACCTCACTTTTGCCGGCGCCCTGCGCAGTATTCTGCGCCAGGATCCCAATGTGATCATGATCGGTGAGATCCGCGATCTGGAGACGGCGGAGATGGCTACACGCGCCGCCCTTACGGGACACCTGGTGTTAAGCACCCTGCATACAAATGATGCCTGCTCGACCATCACCCGCCTGCTCGACATGGGCGTGGACAGCTATCTGATCACCTCGTCCCTTGTGGGCGTGGTGGCCCAGCGGCTCGTGCGCCGGATCTGCGAAAACTGCAGGGAGAGCTACCGGCTCTCCGCCCAGGAGCAGGCTCTTTTCTGGAAAGCTTTCGGCAGAGAGGCGCCGGAAACACTGGTGCACGGCAAGGGCTGCCGGCATTGCAATGAGACGGGATACCGGGGGCGTTTTGCCATTCACGAGATGATGCCCATGAACCGGGAGATGATCCGCCTGGTGCTGACGCGGTCTTCCGCAGACGAGCTCTTTGCGAAAGCTGTCGAAATGGGGATGATCCCCCTGCTGCAGGAAGGGCTGCGCCGCATCGAGAGCGAGGAGACGACCGTTGAAGAGATCATCCGCGTGGCTTACAGCAGCACCGCTGTCGATGAACTCCAGGAAATTGAACCTCCCGTAATCCCCTCTTCATCCCTTTCCTTAACGGGCGAAGCCGGCGCCGCCCTGAGCGACCCGGCCGCCGGCGAAGAGGCTGTTGACGCCGCTCCCGAACCGGCTCTGCAGCTGGAGAGCAGCGGGCCCGACCTGATCTGTGCCGGGGAGAGGGTCACCCTGATCCTGGCAGTGATCAACAGCGGCACGGCGGTGCTGAGCGAGATAGAGGTTACAGCGCCCGATTTCGATCCCCATTGGAAACATCTCATCGGTGAGCTTCCCCCGGGGCGGCAGGTGCAGTTCAGCGCCGAGCTGATCGTTCCGGAGTGCGAAGGAACGGACTTTGAGACGGATGTTGTCGCCAGCGCCCGCTTCGGCTCAACAAGTGTGGAGGCGCGGAGCACCCTCACCTTCGAGGTGGCCCGGCCTGCGCTGACAATGGAGAAAAGCGGGCCTCTCAAAGCGGAGGCGGGAGAAGCCGTTGACTACCAGTTCATCGTGATCAACAGCGGCAATGTCCCCTTGAGCGAGGTCACGGTGACAGACCCCCTTCTGGGAGAAGGGTGGCGCTACACCATCGGCGAACTTCCCGCGGGGGGGATGTCGAACTTCAGCATGGAATCCTTTGTTCCCGAAGGGCTCGCCGGCATCGTGGAGATGGATGCTTCCGTCCGGGGGTGCTACGGACCCCTGGAGGTGTCCGCCGGGGACAGCTACAAAATAGAGATTATCGATGTGACCAGGCCGGAGATCGGCATGGAGCTCACCGGCCCCGATCAGGCCCGGGCCGGCGAGATGATCACATTTCGTTTCAGCATCACCAACAGCGGCACCGTGGCTCTGGGAGAGGTCAAGGTCATGGCGCCTCTTTTCGGCAAACATTGGTGCAACACCATCGGCAGCCTCGGCGTGGGGCGCACGGTGAAGTTCTCTTTCAGCTATACCGTTCCCGAAGAGGCGCCGCCGGTTCTGGAAAATGAAGCCAGGGTTACCGGCATGGCGGGAGATGTTGAGATCTCCGCCGCCGCTCTACACCGGGTCCGGGTGGAGAGATCCCCTTCGGAAAGCGGATCTTACTAGACACAGCAATGAAAGCCGTGAATTACAGAACAGATATCGGAGTGAGCCCCATGGAATGGCAGATTAATCATCTTTTGCAGGCTGCCGTTGAACGAAACGCTTCAGATCTCCATCTCACCGTCAGTCTGCCGCCGCTGCTGCGCCTGCAGGGCGATCTGGTTCCCCTGGAGGGCATGGACGGCCTCCCCCTGGAACCTGCGGATACCGCCGCCCTGGCCGGGCAGATCATGGATCAAAAACAGGGCAAAATTTTTGAGGAGCAGGGTGAAATAGACCTGGCTTACTCCTGCCCGGGGCTGGCCCGCTTCAGGGTAAACATCTACCGCCAGCGCGGCAGCACAGGTATCGCCATGCGCGTGATCAACACAGAGATTCCCACCCTGGAATCCCTGTATCTCCCTGAAGTGATCAAAAACTTCGCCGGCTACCGGAAGGGACTGCTTCTGGTCACCGGGCCCACCGGCAGCGGCAAATCGACGACGCAGGCATCGATCATCGACCTGATCAATGAGCAGCGCAGCTGCCATATCATCACCCTGGAGGATCCCATCGAATATCTCCACCGCAACAAGAAATGCATGATCAATCAGCGGGAGATCGGTCAGGACAGCAGAAGCTTTGCCGCGGCGCTGCGCGCGGCGCTGCGCCAGGATCCCGACGTTGTCCTCGTCGGCGAGATGCGCGACCTGGAGACCATCTCCATCGCCATCACCGCCGCCGAGACGGGGCACCTGGTCATGGCCACACTGCATACCGTTGATTCGGTGCAGACCATCGACCGGGTTATCGACGTGTTTCCGCCCTTCCAGCAGCAGCAGATCCGCATTCAGCTGGCCAACACCCTGGTGGGGATCATCGCCCAGCGCCTGCTCAGGCGCAAAGACAGCCAGGGGCGCGTTCCGGCGGTGGAGGTCCTGGTGAGCAACCCCGCTGTGCGCAACCTCATCCGCGAGGGCAAGATTCACCAGATCTATTCCGTCATCCAGACGGGAGGGCGGCAGGGGATGCAGCTCATGGACGGCCACCTGGAAGAGCTCTACCGGCAGGGCCTCATCGACCGGCAGACCGCGGTGGATAACGCCACCAACGCCGACGAGCTGAAAAAATCCCTTGACCGCGAGGGAGAGGGCTCCGCGGCTGTCACGGCGGGGCCGTACGACAGGCAGAACCGCTACCGCTAAAGCAAAGGAGAAAAGAGCTTGGCTAATTTCCGCTACCTGGCAAGGAACTGGGAAGGAGAGACCAATTCGGGCACCCTGACCGCCTCGAATATGCGCGAAGCGCTGGAGCTGCTGCGCGCGCGGGATCTCTTCGTGATCCGGATCAAGGAGCAGGCTGCGGCGCTGCCGCAGGGGGGCTCCCTGGGCTCCCTGGATCAGCTCCGCACCCTCTTCAAGGAGAAGAAGCCCAGAAGCCGCGATTTCATGATCTTCTGCCGCCAGTTTGCGACCATGCTCCAGGCGGGGGTGACGGTGCTGCAGATTTTGAAGATCCAGGCGCAGCAGTCCGAGAACCGGGCCTTGAAGGAGCGCCTGCGCCAGGTTTCCCTGGAGGTGGAGCGCGGC
>CAZQEV010000081.1:2340-7037 GCA_964592135.1 uncultured Syntrophomonadaceae bacterium | reverse complement strand
CGATGAGGGCGAAGGGGGTCCCATCCACCAGGATTGCCACCCGGCCCTCCAGCAGCGAAGTGATGACTTTATCCGGCCTCTCGGTATTGTAGGCCAGGGGGAACAGGGTGTAGGGGTTGTCTTTTATAAAATCCTCGATATAGCCCGTGCCGAGGACTGCGTCTATATCGATCTGCTGCAACCTGGAGTGCGCTTCGCGGACCAGTTTCTCTTTGGCCAGCCCCTTGATATAGATCAGGGCGACTTCAGTTTGGCTGAGCCGTCCCAGGGTCATGGACTCCATCCAGAGCTGGGGGATGGGCAGGCGCAGCCGGATGAGGGAGCTGTTCGTCCGCAGGCTTTCGATGAAGCCGTCGCGCGGCCCGCGCAGGGCGGACTCATTGGCCGGTTCGCTGACGGGCCTGGTTTGGGGTTCCCTGGTGTCGCAGAGCAGGGCCCCGGCGTTGCCCTCCAGCATGACGGCGGCGGCGCCGCGGGCCATACCGGAGAAAAGGTCGGCGATATTTTCCGCCGGGCTGACCTGATCAGATGTCAGCAGCTGCTCCCGGGCAATTTTTAGCCCCTGGCCTTTTTTCAGGGCGACCTTCAGTTTCTCTGCCTCGATAATCAGGTTGCGAATAATTTCTTCTGCGGATCGTCTGTCAATGAGCCCTTCCAGGTAGACCAGCGCTGCGGGGAGTCCTCCGGCCATGAAGCGGCGGGTGATGAGATCATAGCTGGAGCCGCCGGCCTCATTTATTGCTTTCAGGTTGGCTTCGAGATTTCCGCCCAGTTTTTTCTGCGCCGATTCTGACATGAGCTCGCTGAGATCCTTTTCGGCATCACGCGTCAAGACTCTTCTGCCTCGACTGAACTTCTCTATAATCCAGTTAAGCAAGATCTCACCTTCCCGCTTTTTATTCTCTATCTATACCAGGAAAATATGTAAGCCGACCGGGGCCTGTGGATAAAAATATCCAACAGGGTGTTAAAAGGAGGGCAAAAATGCTAAACTAAAGTAGATCAGGTTGCATTTGATATTCCCGGGAAGCTCTTTTGCAGGACCAGGGGTGATATATTTTGGCAGCCCTTTAGCCCCGGGGTTAAAGGAATGGGGAGTATGTGTTAACGGGCGGGGTGAGAGGAGCCCTTCCGCCCGGTTTCCAGGGTTAAAGCAGATCAAAAGAATGGGGGCGAGTCGTTCTTGAAACTTGACGGTCAATCGGAGATTACGAAAATCGAAAGCGTGTTGGTGAAACATGTGCGCAGCGCCTGGTTGAGCCAGGAGCATATCGACTCCTGGTGGCGCAGGCTCTATTATCCTGACCGGCCGGACTTTAAAAAAGCAGAGACCGAATATGAACAATTTATCGCCTTGTTGAAGAGATATATCCCCTCTGTTTATGAGCTGCCTGTAGATGAAAATGTTTCTCCTGATTCACTCTATCCCCGCGATCCCGTGGTGATCACTAAAGAAGGGGCCGTCCTTTTGAATATGGGCAAGGAACAGCGCCGTCCCGAGGCGGAAGCCGTCAGTGAATATTTCAAGAAAAAGGGCATCCCCATTTTGGGTTCCATCACTTCTCCGGGGACAATGGAGGGCGGTGATTTTCTCTGGGTCGATGAGAAAACTTTGGCTGTAGGCCTCAGTTACCGGACCAACCGCGAAGGTGTGCGCCAGTTCCGGGAACTGACCAAAGGACTGGTGGATGAAATTATCGAAGTGCCCATGCCGCACGGGAACGGCCCCGCGGAATGTCTGCACCTCATGAGCATCATCAGTCCCGTTGATGCGGATCTGGCGGTAGTATTTTCGCCCCTGATGATCGTGCCCTTCCGCAATTATCTGCTGGAAAGAGGGATCAAGCTCATTGAGGTGCCGCCCGAAGAATATGAGAGACACGCCTGCAATGTTTTGGCTTTCGAGCCCCGCAAATGCATCACCGTTGACGGCAACCCGCATACCCGGGAGGCTCTGGAGAGGGAAGGGGTTGAGGTTTATACCTATCCCGGTGAAGAGATCACGATCAAGGGCGGCGGCGGCCCCACCTGCCTGACCAGGCCGCTTATTAGAAGTTAGAAGTTGGAAGTCGGATCAGGCGGGCGAGCTTGCCTGGTAGGGGAATTATGTTTGCCCGCAGGGGCATCAGGGGCATCGTTTTGTGAACGTGTGATGTCGGAGATCGGATCAGGCTGGTGGCACCCTGTAACTGCTCTCCTCTTTTGGAAAAGGGAGGACGGGGGGATTTGAAAAATCCCTTTTAAGAGTTCTTATGCGGAAGGGTGATCCCTATAAAAATAGTAATCCTGCGCGACTACGAATCATTGAGCCGGCAAGCAGCCATGCTTGTGGCGAAAACGGTCCGCTCCAACCCGGCGGCGGTCCTCGGGCTTGCCACCGGCTCAACTCCGCTGGGTCTTTACCGTGAACTGATCAAAATGATGAAACAGGGCCTTGTAAACTTCAGCATGGTTACCACCTTCAACCTGGATGAGTATTACCCGATTACCAGGGAGAACCCGCAGAGTTACTACCAATTTATGAAGCGGCACTTCTGGGAGCCCGCAGGGATAAGTGCCGACAGGGCACATATTTTGAAAGGGGATCCCGATGATGCGGTGGAGGAATGCCTCCGTTACGAACAGAGAATCAGGCGGGCCGGCGGGATAGATTTGCAGGTTTTGGGTATCGGCATTAACGGCCATATCGGTTTTAATGAGCCCGGTGAAAGGCTGCAGGCGAAAACCCACCTTGTTGCCCTGTCCGGGGAGACCATTACCGCCAACAGCCGCTTTTTTGAGAAAACCGCCGATGTGCCCCGCATGGCGCTGACCATGGGGATGGGGACGATCATGAAAGCGCGCCGCATCCTGATCCTGGCCGCGGGCGCGAATAAGGCTACGGCAATCAGGGATACTGTCAGGGGGCCGCTCACTACCAGTGTGTCGGCATCGCTGCTGCAGACTCATCCCCGGGTCACTGTGATGGTGGATCGGGAAGCGGGGCGCTTTCTTGTGGGCCGGCAGGATACCCCTTTTTTGTCATCCTGAGCGAAGCGAAGGATCTCCAAAGGGGGACTCAAAGACTTTCATCACAATAATAGATCATGATAGCCGGGGGGAATCATGATGTTGCTTGATTTCATCAAGGGTCATATGGGTGGGAATACGATCCTCCTACTCTATGGGGAACAGCTGCCGGAGGGGCGGGAGCTGGCACTATCGGTGAAGGCGCTGGATCAGAATCATCTCTGGTGTCACGAGTGCGGTATCCTCTACCCCGCAGACAGTGGGACAGACTTAAAGGTAAAGATCAGCGAACCCACTCTGCCCTCCTTTATCAGCGCCTGCGGGGGAATGACCCAGGTGCTGGGCAAGGCTCTGGTCGAAACAGACCTGGGGGATTATTTCAAGATCGAAGTCCGGGAGCCGGTTACCGAAGTGATCATTGAAACAGATGCCGGCCCAACTGCACTGGAAATACATAGCACTGGCGGTAAAAACCTGTGTACAGTTACCGACATGGGTGCCTTCCTCGAGGAGTGTCTGAAGAGGGGAATGCGTTCCTGGAAGTTGCAAGGCGTGGATGTTAACCAGGCGGGTGTGGTGCTGGTGGTCAATGCTGAAAAGATTAAAGAGGTCTATCCCCGTACTGATTTCACAAACTGGGATGCCGCCACAAGAGAGCTGCTTAGCGGAATCCAGAGCGAGTTTCAGGAGAAAACAGGCATAGGCGATTATTATTTTACGCTGTACGACTGGCATCCTGAAAGATCGGGCGATCTACGCATAGTTTTTCCGCACTGCATACCGCAGGATTATTATGAGCCGGCCTGCGGCACGGGCAGTATCGGCCTAGGTGCAGCCCTGCTTTTCTCCGGCGAGCTGGAGCAACGCCGGGGCCTGCAGGAAGGCACCGTCAAACTGAAGCTTGAATCGGGCGGCTCCATTGAATTGGGCGGTCCTGATACAACCGAACTTATTCTGGAGATTGCCGGGGGTGAGCTGACCGGTGCTTCCTTCTCTCACAGCCTGGTGGAGATTACAGTTACCGGGCGGGTACACCTGTAAGAACCGGAATAGCCCCTGCATTGTCCCGGCATATTGCCGGGGGCTTACACCGCAGCATACGTTTTTTGATTCCTCCGGGCCCGGCTGCCATGAGCCGGGCTACTCTTTTGTTCCCTTACGATTCATTAACCGTTAAAGCAGCAGCGCATATAATATACCGAGTGAGCGAGGTACTATGGGCTGCTGCCGGTTGCTGTTTACCTCCTTCATTCAATATCATATTGAAAGGAGGTCTTGCCTCATGGTCAGACATTACAGCAGCGGTTCTACTCCCATCACCCTTACCGGTATGTGGCACCAAGGGGGTGGGCGGGTGCCTGCTTCCTGTCCGCCCGGCTTTCAAGGCCGTTACACAGTTGTCCCCGGGGATACGATGTACCTCATCGCGCAGCGGTTTGGGGTCTCTCTGGATGCACTTATTGCCGCCAATCCGCAGATCGGTGATCCCAGCCTGATCTATCCGGGCGATGTGCTCTGCGTGCCCGGTGGCGGTCCGCCGTCCTCCAAGTGCCGGGAGCCCGCCTTTTGTCCGCCCGGTTTCCAGGGCCGTTATACAGTTGTACCCGGGGATACGATGTATTTTATCGCACAGCGATTCGGGGTTACCCTTGACGCGCTCATTGCCGCCAATCCGCAGATCAGCGATC
>CAZQEV010000081.1:0-2240 GCA_964592135.1 uncultured Syntrophomonadaceae bacterium | reverse complement strand
CCAGCCGGATCTTCCCCTGCGATGTGCTCTGTGTGCCCGGTGGCGGTCCGCCGCCTCACATATGCCGGGAGCCGGTATCCTGTCCGCCCGGTTTCAAGGGGCGCTACACAGTTGTGGCCGGAGATACCATGTTTACGATAGCGCAGCGGTTTGGGGTTTCCGTGGATGCCCTTGCAGCCGCCAATCCGCAGATCAGCGATCCCAGCCGGATCTTCCCCTGCGATGTGCTCTGTGTGCCCGGTGGCGGTCCGCCGCCCCACAAATGCCGGGAGCCTCTTTCCTGTCCGCCTGGTTTTGGGGAGCGCTACACTGTAGTTGCCGGTGATACCATGTCTTCCATTGCGCATCGCTACGGAGTGAGCCTTGATGCCCTTGTTGCCGCCAATCCGCAGATCAGCGATCCTGGCACGATCTTTCCCTGTGATGTGCTCTGCGTACCTCACCCGAAGCACCCCGGCAAACCAAAATAATTTGCCTTTTCTCCCGATCCCAGGGGGTCTCCTTGTTTTCACAGGAAGGCTCCCTGGGAGCTCATATCAGCCCCCGGGAAACCCTTAACGTCCTAATAAGATGCGCGTAAATGTGGCGGAAGCTTAATCCCCTTTTAGTGCGAGATAATCAAGGAGACTGGTGTGAATACCGTTTCTGTCGACAACAGCGCGATGCCGGATTGGTTCCCTGTCCAGATTCTTGAGAGGGGTGGGAGCCTCCAGGCCGGAAGCCTTCTCCAGCAGCGGCAGCAGTTCAAAGGCGGAACAGCCGGCAATTTGGCTGGAGGGCAGCAGAGCGCTTGCAACGCTTTTCACAAACTTGAAGGGGCTGGCAGTGGCAGTAATAACAGTTTTTATGGTATCGCCGGTGGCAGCCCGGTATTTGTCATAAACTGTTTTAGCGACAGCTGTGTGAGGATCGAGCAGGTAGCCGTACTCGCGGTAGGTGCCGCCGATGGCGGCGGTTGTTTCCTCCTCGCCGGCCCAGTCTGACCAGAAGATGCCGGCGGCAGCCCGGGCGATATCTCCGCTGACCCTGTAGGCGCCTTTTTCCTGCAGTGAGCGCATCCATTCTTTAACCTGTGTGGAATTGTGTGCGGACAGTTCGAAGAGAAGCCTCTCCAGGTTACTTGAGACCAGAATATCCATGGAGGGGGAGATGGTGCGGTAAAAGGGGCGGTTCCGGTTGTAGAATCCGGTGCGAATAAAATCGGCAAGAACATTGTTCCTGTTGGCGGCGCAGATGAGCCTGTGTACGGGCAGGCCCATGCGGGCGGCGTAATATCCTGCCAGAATATTACCGAAATTGCCCGTGGGAACGACAAAGTTAATTTTTTCACCGGCCTCAATCTTGCCACTGCGCTGCAGGTCCAGGTAAGCGGAGAAATAGTAGACAATCTGCGGCAGCAGCCGTCCCCAGTTGATCGAATTGGCTGAAGTGAGCTTGAAACCGCGGTGAGCCAGTTTCTCCGCCAGAACGCTGTCGGCGAAAAGCTCTTTCACCCCGGCCTGGGCATCGTCAAAACTGCCTCGCACAGCGACAACATGGACATTGCTTCCCTTTTGGGTGGTCATCTGCCTGCGCTGCATTTCGCTCACTCCATCATGGGGGTAGAAGACGATGATGCGCGTCCCCGGCACGTCGCAAAACCCTTCCAGGGCGGCCTTGCCCGTATCCCCCGATGTGGCTGTAAGAATGACCGCTGTGGTTTTTTCCCCGGTCTTAACTGCTGCGCCGGTAAGCAAATGAGGCAGAAACTGGAGTGCCATATCCTTGAATGCGCAGGTGGGGCCGTGCCAGAGCTCCAGGATGAAAAGCTCTTCGCTCAGCGGGCGAAGAGGGGCAATTGCCGGGTCGCTGAAGCCGGCGCCTCCATAAGCCTTATGAAAAAATGCTGCAACCTCCGCTGGGGAAAATTCATCTAGAAAGGGGTGGGTGATGGCTGCGGCCCGTTCCTGGTAGCCCAGGTAACGGAGCGGTTCCAGGGCTATTGCGGGCAGCGGCTCAGATGGGACAAATAGGCCGCCGTCACGGGCAAGGCCCTTTAAAACTGCGCCTGCTGCCGAGTAAGGTTCCTTATCACCGCGGGTACTGTAGTAAAGCATCAAAAACCTCCAGGTCTGTAATATATAGAAGTCTCCGTTATATCTTTAAACATTCGCGAAAAAGCTGCCGTAACCTTTGACTGCATGAGAACAGTCGATAAATTTGCCTCATGGTCCGCCCGGTTTATGCAATATATATATAAT
>CAZQEV010000080.1:0-7095 GCA_964592135.1 uncultured Syntrophomonadaceae bacterium | reverse complement strand
ACCCGCCCCAGAAGTGTTTCTACAGTCTTCAGAATGCAGTCGATCCCCTGCCGGTAATCCTCTTCCTCTCCTATCCCGCTGCCCATTCTGTAAGCCAACTGGATTCGTTCCATTTTTCCCGTACCGGCGATTTCAACATAAGAATCTCGGGGGATGCTCAGCAGCGTCAGGGTATTGCGATCGAAGTTTACCGATGCCACCATGAGCGTGTCCGCCAGATTACCGCCGTTGTTCACCTGTGAAAATTTCTGGCCAAATCCGATAATGGCTATGTTTAGAATACGTTCGACCGAAGAGGCCCCATGTTCAGCCCGGGCATCAAAATCACTCCTGAAAAGATAAGCGGGATTGTAAAATACCCGGTACATGCCCACGCCGATTATGGCCATCGAAACAAGTATAATAGCAGATGCCACGGCCAGGGAAAAATATAACTTCTGCGAAGGGGTAAATTTACGCATAGTCCGTCCTCCTTTCTTAAAAGGACAGTGCCTTATTTATCTATTTCATACAGGGTGGCTCCCCGGCAGCTGCATCTGATCCGGGGAACAGAGCAGTACCCACCTCCTAATCCCCAATCCTCCAGAATCTCGTACAGGGTATGTGAGTACGACTCATTGACAAGCACAAATACGCGCTTGCTGCTGCGCGGGTCACCCCATAAATAATCTCCCGGCAGCCCCTTCCGCTGCAAATAATATTCCAATACAGCATCTGAAGGGGGCGGGGCCAGTATACAATCCCCTTCCCCCAGCAGCGGAGCCAGCGCCTCCACAATCTCCGCTCCATCCCTCAGGGTGCCCGTTTCATTGGCCCAGCCAATAGCCGCTGAGTTCGAAACCTGAATGCAGAGTACTGCAGCCAAGGATACCATAATAATAGCATATATATGCCCGGCGTAACGGAATTTCTGCAGCCTGCTCTGCGAAATGAGATAGCCCAGCCCCGCGGCGGCGGCCATAAAATATATAAAAGCCCAGAAAATCCAGACCCGCGGCGGCGGGGCCACTCTCTGAACCAACAGAAAGGGCAGCGGCGCAATCATCGCCGAAAGAAGCAGCAGGTTAAGCTTGCGGTAAAAAAAGACGCAGATTAAAATGGAGGCTGCCAAAACAATTTGCAGCAGCAGAGGAGTCTCCATGTTTATCTGTCCCCACAGCGCTGCTGTGGTGTTCAGCCACAGAGTACGCAGAATGTCCCAGCTCTGCGGCAGCACAAAGGGATTGGCGGCCACCGCTTCCCAGCCCGATACAATGAGCACGGGTAAATATAGAAACAGAGTCATGAAAAAGGTGATCAGCAGGCCGGTAAAGAGTTTTTTCAGATCCTGCAGGCGCTGCTCCCTCTCTTTGTTCTGGAGAATGGATAACAATAACCAGCAGATCACTATACTGAATGGATAAAGCATGACCGGTATGGTATAGAGGCCCAGGGAAGCAAAAATAGCCAGAAGCAGCCATGTAAAGCTGCCGCCGCCCCTGGTCAGGTACGTACCCAGGTAAAGTATGCAGAGGAAAAAGAAAAACATCATCGTATATCCCCTGCCGTTTGTAGAATATTCGATTAAAAACGTTGAGGAGGCTGTCAGCGCCGCTGTAAACAAAGCCGCCTGTACATTGGTGAGGCGCCGCATCACGGCATAGGAGGCCGGGATGAGAAGAACGCCGAATACAAAAGCCGGCAAGCGGATGGCCCACAGGCTGCCGCCGAAAATCAAGTAAGAACATCGCATCAGCAGGGTATGTAAAATGTGATTATTTGGGGTGACATAGTAAGAGGCGATCATAAAGGAAGGCCTGGCAGTGCTGTAAAGAAAACTTCCTGCTTCGTCAAACTTGATCGGCTGGTTCAAAAAATAGATCCTGATCAGGGCGGCCGTTAGAATCAAGAGCAGCAGGGCAATATGGAAAACCGCCTCCTTTCGCATAACCTGCACAAAAGGATATTTCTTTACTCCGGCGATTGCCCCTCTCGCAGAGTCAGCGACATCCTGCAGATAGCCGGCTGCGCGTTTTCGCATGACATAGAGCAGAAAAACGCCGGATAGGGCGGCGGCGCCAAATAATTTTAAGCGAAGTCCGATCTGCTCGTACAGGACACCTGTAAGGAGCGTAGAGCTGCCGCTTGCAGCCAGCAGATCCGCTTTGCTTTTTAAAAAATCATAGGGGACCGCGGAAAATGCCGCCATGGCTGCGCCGCCCAGGAATAACAATATGCCTATGACAGCGATGAAACGCCTGATAAATCTGTCGCTTCGAGAAAGCATGTTCAACCCTCCTTGAAAAACGCCCTACATTTCAGGAATAATCGGCGGGCTCGTAGAATATCCCGTCAGGCGAGTTGTTTTTCAATATGTTGTAAAAGCGGACCCATAGCGGTAGGGCGGCATCCCTGCTCAGAGAGATGGCTCCCCCTTTGACCCCGGCGGTATTCCCCTGGAATAAGTTGCCTGACAACTGCAGAGCTGAGCGCCAGGCCAAAATCCCCCCGCCGTATCCTTCTGCAATATTGCCTTCGATAAGGTTGTTCTCCAGCGCCGGCGCAGCCGCCGTGATATTGATCCCGCCTCCTCCAACAGCCCTGTTCGCACAGATAAAGTTGTTCAGGATGAAAGGGGTTCCCTCGACGCTGACGGCAATACCTCCGCCCAGCTTTGCGCTATTGCCCTCTATCAGATTGCTGTTTAGCACGGGGTCTGACTTAAATATATAAACGCCCCCTCCCTCGACGGAGGCGCTGTTTCCCTGAATGGTGTTGCCTTTCAGGTAAGGCGAAGCTTCCAGAACAGCAACTCCACCGCCAAAACCAGGGGCGCTCCCCGGCCCCCCATCTGTGGTATTCTCCCTGATCACGTTGTCTGTGATCAGGGGGCTGCTTCCCTTCATCACCAGGATGGCGCCTCCGTAACAACCATGGAAGGCCCCGACCACTGTACCGCCGCCCCCGCTGATGGTAAAGCCCGCCAGAGAAGCGTCATTTCCCTCGCCATTGCAAAACGAGACCACTGATCCGCTGCCCTCACCATGGATCACGGTGGCGCCAACAACATCGGGATCTGCCGGGTTGCTGCTCTGCAGGGCAATCCCCTTCCCCAGAAAGTCGATATTTTCCCTGTAAATGCCGGGACCGACAATAATCCTATCCCCATCTTCGGCGGATTCAACGGCCTTCTGAATGGACCCAAACTCTTCAGGCACAAGCAGCTGCCGGGAACTGGTGAAGGTCCCGCCGCCAAGATCATAAAGCACGATCAGAGCATTATATTTATAGTAGTAGTCCAGCATCGCCCCGATTTCATCAAGACTGCCGCGATAAAAATCCGCTTCATCAATCACATCGTGGGAGAATAAAAACCAGATTCTGCCCCTGCCGGCCAGCCCTCTTAGCTCTTCATCGTACTGCTGTGAATTGAGCATATAACTTCCGTAATTTCCTCCGGCAATATACGAAACATCCAAGCCATATGTATAATACTCAAAGACCTTGTATGATTCATGGAAAACATAGATTTCATCACCCGGCTCCCTGTTGTCCAGATAATATTCAATAACCGGTCCCGCCTCTTCATTCACGCTGGGATTGATCAGATGGCTACCGCTGCGGAAAAAAAGGGTGGAAAATAAAAGAGCCGCCAGAACGAGTGGAATTACAAGGCTGTGGCGGCTGAAAGCGGCGGTAACACGGTATGTCCCCTCGCCGATTATCAAACAAAAGAGCGGCGCGGCAAATAGTGCCAGCCGATCTGTAATCGGATAATAGCGCAGCGCCGAGGCCGCCGCCAGAAATATGAGCGGAGTCAGGATCAGCCCAAGGGCAAAGCGGGAGCGCTTTGTTTTCCACAGATACGCAGCCCCCGCAAAAATGATCAAAACGAGCAGCGCTGCATGGGGGATGCTGAAGCCCAGGGTGCTGCAGAATAGATCTATCGCCGTCCGGGGATACCAGCCTAAATCGGCAAGCGAGGCCGGGGGAAAAGGCATAAAATTATCCTGGAAAAAAACATAGAAGGCCTCGTTCCTGGAGGCAGGCCCGGCCACAAAGTGATAGCTAAGCGCGAAACTGGCCAGCCATAACACCCCGATTGCGCCAAGCCCGGTCATTGCCCTGACGCGGAGCTCCTTCTTCTCCATCCATGCAAAGATGAATAGAACCGCCCCCGCACCGGCGAGGACAAAAACGGAGGGATAAGCGCACCAGACAGCAAGGCCGCCGGCGATACCCAGCACAACTGTTTCCCTCAACCGGTAGCCCCGCTTGTACAGCTTTGTCGCCAGTAACAGTATGACGATGGTCGCCAGTAGCTCCACACTGTACTGCTTTACTTCTGCAGAATAATACATAGCCCGGTCGGCCATAACCAGCAGGGCCAGAGCCGGCGGCAGCGCTTTACGGCCAACCAGCTCCCCGGCAAGTTTGGCAAAAAGAAAAAGCCCCCCAACCCCTGCCAGGAAAGGGATCAACCTGAGCACATATTCGCTGTGCCCGAAGAGTTGCGTCAGCAATTTTGTCAGCAGCAGAAAGGCCGGCGGCGCCGCCTGCACATTGTCAAGAGGCGTCAGCAGCTCCAGATAACCCCGCTCCAGGATATTCATCACCAGCAGAGACTCATCAAACCAGATGGAGCGGTGGGACAGATACTGGGCCAGTCGTGTCAAAACTCCATAGGCCAGCAGCGCCCAGATCAGCGCACGGGAATAATAAACTTTCCGTAAAACCGGCAAAACCTTATCCCTCACGACAGCTTGCCCCCCGGAGTTAGTGAACCGGCGCCCGGCACCGGAGTTCACGAACTAGTTGAAGATAAATTTCTTGCGGGAGAGGTAATTCCAGAAAAACACAATTCCTGTTGCAGCGACTTTTGAGATCATGTAATGCAGCCTAAAATAATCGGCAAAAATATAGAGAAAGAGCTCGTTGAAAAGCAAACCGATGAGACTCACGAAAAATACCAGGCCGATCTCCACGTACCTGTTGTGGCGGCCGCTGCGGAAAACCCATTTGATGGAGAGTATATAGTTCACCGCTGTGGAGGCAATAAAAGAGAGCATCGCCGCAAGCAGGTAGTGCAGCGTCCCATACTTGACCAGGGCCCAGTAGAGCAGCCAGTCCACAAGCGCCGCTGTGGCTCCGACAAAGAAATATTTGAACAGCCGGGTCAGATCAACCTCTTTCGCCAGGAAGAGGGCGACTGCACTTTTATCCGCCCTGTTATGCATATCTGCAGCCTCCTCCTACCGTCTAGATCTTTCTTTTGAAGAGTCCGTATTTCAAGATCACATAGATTGCCCTGACCCCGTCTTTCCAGCCGATTTTCTTCCCCTCTTCATAGCTCCGCCCGTGATAAGATATCCCCACCTCGTAAATCCGGCAATTCATCCGGGCGATCTTTGCCGTGACCTCGGGCTCAAAGCCGAACCTGTTCTCTTTTATATCCACGCGCTGAATGATCTCGCGGCGGAACATCTTGTAGCAGGTCTCCATATCGGTAAGATTTAAATTTGTAAACATATTGGAGCAGAGGGTCAGGAAACGGTTTCCCATATAATGCCAGAAATATAGCACCCGGTGCGGTCCTCCGCCCGTGAACCTGGAACCGTAGACCACATCGGCTTTCCCCTCAAGAATGGGCTGCATCAGCACAGAGTACTCCGCCGGATCATACTCCAGATCGGCATCCTGCACGATGACACAATCACCGCTGACCTCCTGGAAGCCCGTCCTCAAGGCCGCTCCTTTGCCCATATTTTTTTCATGGTAAAGAACCTTCTCCACGAGGGGCTCGATTTTTTCCCTCAAAATATCCCTGGTCCCGTCGGTGGAATGATCATCGACCACGATTATCTCAATATCCTGAACCGGCGACTCCCGGATTGCTTGAATGATCTGCTCCACCGTATCTTTCTCATTGAATACAGGGACAACAACTGACAGTTTCATAGATCTGCTCCTTTGCCGGAAAATGATTCCCCATAACCATCCTGCAGTTAAGCAAGCCCTTGCTGCGGCGCTCCCCTGGCCGCGGGACGGCGTAGCTCATTTTCAAAATAAGCAATGGATTTTTCCAGCCCCGCCTCCAGGGAAACCTGGGGCCTCCAGTTCATCTTTTCGCAGGCCAGAGTAATGTCGGGCTGTCTGCGCCGGGGATCATCCTGCGGCAGCGGCTGGAAAACGAGCTTCGATCTTGAGCCTGTAAGTTCAAGAATCATTTCGGCCAGTTCGTGGATGCTGATCTCATGGGGATTGCCCAGGTTCAGCGGCCCCGTAAAGTCGGCGGGCATAGCCATCATCCTGAGCAGCCCTTCAACAAGATCATCCACATAGCAGAAAGAACGGGTCTGGGCGCCATCACCGAATATGGTGATATCCCGGTTTTGCAGCGCCTGCACAATGAAATTTGAGACCACCCTGCCGTCATCGGGGTGCATCCGCGGGCCGTAGGTATTGAAAACACGCACAATTTTGATCTTGACCCCGTTCTGATGGTAGTAGCTCATGAAAAGGGTCTCCGCACAGCGCTTCCCCTCATCATAGCAGGCCCGGGGGCCGACGGGATTGACATTACCCCAGTATTCTTCATCCTGGGGATGCCTCTCGGGGTCGCCGTAGACCTCGCTCGTCGAGCTCTGTAAAATGGGCGCCCCCGTCCGCCGGGCCAGACCCAGCATATTGATGGAACCGTAGATGCTGGTTTTGATGGTCTTCACCGGATTGTATTGATAATGGATTGGCGAGGCGGGACAGGCCAGGTTGTAGATTTCATCGGCCTCCACGTAGAGCGGCATGGTAATGTCGTGGCGCAGCGCCTCGAAATTGTCGTTATCCCGCAGATGGGCGATATTTCTTTTAGAGCCTGTAAAGTAGTTGTCCACGCAGAGGACTTCATCACCTCTCGCCAGCAGCTTTTCGCAGAGGTGGGATCCGATAAAGCCCGCTCCGCCGGTGACAAGCACCCTTTTCATCGGCAAACCTTCTTTCCAACAAGTCAAAGCCCGGTAATGCGGGGACAACAAGTGCGCTAAAATAGCGCCTCCACTTTTTTGCCGCTGTAAAAACACTGGTCCGTCCAGAGATAATCCCATTCTCCAAATCTGCCCA
>CAZQEV010000079.1:0-7162 GCA_964592135.1 uncultured Syntrophomonadaceae bacterium | reverse complement strand
CCATCTCCGCACCAGCCAAAGTCCCTGTCCCTCCGGACGGTGAGCAGGCAGCGGCATCGAAGTTAGGGCTGGCCTAAAGATGTAAATCCTTAGGCCAGCCTGGTTAAACTATCTTTCATCCCACGGAGGGACTGGAAATACGGAATCCGCCGTAGCCAACTCTTTTGGCGCGATAACCTCCAGCGCCCCGTTTTGCCACTGCATAAGCACCTGGTAATCAAAGCCCGCGTGCGGTGAAACTCTGCTCTGGTGGAATTCCAGGGGACCCAATGGCGTATCCCAGGATCCTGCCTCAAGCGCGGCAATAATTGCTTCCTTATCCGTGCTTCCAGCCTTGTCAATGGCATCAGCCATGGTTGCCAGGTTAATGTAGGCCATAGCTGCCCAGTATGTTTTGGGTGGCTGTCCGGAAGCTTCGGTATAGGCTTCGACGAATTTTTGTGACGATTCCGTAGGAATGGTTGGACTCCACATTCCCAAGGCAAGCATGTACTCGCCTTCGGGTAGATCACCGAAACCATCAGGCCAGCCCGGTGTGTATCCTACTGTTATTTTTGGGCTGTAATTGATCTCTTTCATCTGTGAAGCCATTGTCGTTGCATCTGCCGGGTAACCAATCCAGATATAATAGTCATGATCGACATTTTTGGCTTGAGTCAGCACAGAGCTCAAATCAGCGCTCCCGCTCTTGAACGGCAGGGTTTTGACCAACTCAAAGCCCTGGGGCACGAGGATTTCTGTAATCATTTCGATATTGCTTGTGCCGAATATGCCGTCTTCATAGGCTACCAACAGTTTACCGGCGCCCCCAAGTTCGATCAGGGTTTCGCCCAAAGATCTCACATTGTCATATTCCCATGGATGGTAATGGAAAAACCATGGGGCATCGCCAAAAGCATTCTCAACTGAAACGGAAGCCCCTCCGGTACAGCCGAAAATAGGTTCGTAGCGCGACATGGGCTCTACGAGGGCGGCATCAACAGTGCTCGAGATCGTCCCGAGGATGATCTCCGTGTTGTCACGGGTGACCAGTTTTTCCATGGCTGCTACCGATGTAGTGGGGTCCCCCTTGCCGTCTTCAAAAATTAATTCGATTTTTCTACCATCCAGGATCCAGCCGTTTTCCTCTATTTCGCTCAATGCTGTTAAGTAGCCATTGCGCATTTGCTGACCGGAGTCCGCTGCCGGACCGGAAAGGGGAATGATAATTCCGATCTTAACCGGTGCTTCTTCCTGAGCGCCCGGCTTCTCGTCCCCCGCACAACCAGCCAGCACCAGAGACAGTATGCAAAAAACCACCAACACCGCCAAACATTTTTTTTGCATTTTTGACCCTCCCTAAACTGTTTTGTTATACTGCCAGGTACGCTCTTCTGACCTCGTCGTTTTCCAATAATTCCAGGCTCGTCCCTTCAATTACAATATTTCCGTTTTCCATGACATAACCGCGCTCTGCCAACTCCAGGCTTCGCTGAACATCCTGTTCCACGACAAAAATGGCTACTCCGCTGTTCTTCACCTCCTTCAAAGCTTTAAAGACGTTTCCCACCACTGCCGGCGCCAATCCCATGGAGGGTTCGTCGACAAGCAAAAGGCATGGACATGTCATCAGCGCCCTTGCTATGGCCAGCATCTGCTGCTCCCCACCGGAAAGTGTACCCGCCGCCTGGCTGGCTCTGTCTTTTAGTATGGGGAAAAGTTCGTACACATAATTTAGCGTGGCCTCTCTCTTCTGCCAGGCGCCGGGCGAACAGTTTGCACCCACTTCAAGGTTTTCCTGCACAGTCATCAGGTTAAAAAGATTTCTGCCTTCCGGCACATGGGCCATGCCAAGCCTGGCAAGGCGAGCCGGAGCAAAGTTGGTTATGGGAGTCCCCTTGAACTTGATTTCACCCCCCATGGGTTTTTCCAGACCTGAGAGCAGCCGCAAAGTAGTTGTTTTGCCCGCACCATTTGCCCCGATCAGGCAGACAATCTCGCCGGCCTGCACCGTTAAACTGATATTCCAGATAACCTGCAGCGAGCCATAGCCCCCCGACAGGCCGTTAACTTCCAAAAAGGGAGTCCCAGTCCCCATCAGGCTCCCATCTCCTTTCGCCCCAGGTAGGCTTCAATAACTTTTTCATCAGCAATAACGTCACCATAACAACCCTCACAAAGTTTTTGCCCATAGTTCATGACAATCACTCTTTGTGATAGTTCGCGGACTACCCGCATAACATGCTCGACAAGGATGACCGTGATCCCATCACTGTTAATCGACTTTATAAGTTTCAGGATCTTGTCGCATTCAGCCGGTAAAAGACCGGCCATGACCTCATCCAAAAGCAACAGCCGGGGACCGGTAGCCAGAGCCCGCGCTATTTCCAACAATTTAAGATCAGGTGTGGTGAGCTGTGAAGTGTAGAGATCACTTTTTAAGGTTAGATTAACTTTCTCCAGCACCTCTTCAGCGTATTTTTTCGCTTCTTCACGGTTTGCAAGCTTGCTGTTGCCGAAGACACCGGCAACAGTTACATTTTCCAGCACGGTCAGTTCTTTAAAGGGCTGGCATATTTGAAAAGTGCGCCCAATCCCCATGTGGCAGCGTTTATGGGAAGGCATAAAAGTAATATCTTCACCCAGGAAGACGATACGCCCGGCATCCAGGGGCATTAACCCGCATAGAAGGTTGAAAACAGTTGATTTACCCGCCCCATTGGGGCCGATTATGCCAAGAATCTCACCATGCTGCACTGTAAATGAGAGACCGTCGACAGCCTTAATCCCCCCGAAGTTCTTTTTGGCCCCTTCTATTTCAAGTATTTCCACTTTTTAAGCACCCCCAATACGCCCTTGGGCAAAAAAAGTATTCCCGTGACAAGAATCAAGCCATAGATAAGCATATAGCCGTAGGGAATCGTTGTCCGCATGTACTCTTCGACTATCTTCAGAAGGACCGCCCCCAAAACAGGACCCGCCGTCGAGTACAGCCCCCCCAAAACAGCCATGACAATACTAACCACCCCCACATTCAGATTAAAGGCTTCGTAGGGTATGGTTGTCGTGGTGTAATGCACATAGAACGCTCCTGCCAGGCAGGCAAATATTGCACTCAACGTGAAGGCTGCCAACCTGTAACGAACTGTGTTTACACCTAGAACCGATGCCACGCGCGAACTCGTACGCATGGCACTGTAAGCCAGGTGATAATGCGATCTTTCAAGATAGATCGAGACGAGGATGACCAGGGCCAGTATGCCCAGCACCAAAAAATAGCTGTAGACTCGCATCCCTCCGAACAGGCTCGGCACGCTGATGCCCATGGCTCCACCCGTAACTTTAGGAACCTGCAAAGCCACAACCAGGAGCACCTGGCTGAAGGCCAGGGTGGCAATGGCAAAATATATCCCGGAAAGGCGAAGCGTGAGATAACCCAGGCCTATGGCTACCATGGCGGTCAGCAAAACGGCTATCGCAAAGCTCAAAAAGAAGGGAAGACCGAATTTTAAGAAGGTTATGGCACTGACGTAGGCTCCAAGCCCAAAAAAACCTGTATGAGCAAAGGAGACCAGCTCCGCCCTTGCCGCAAGGTCCCAACTTAAAGCCAGCACAGCATACATCAGGGTCAGGATGGACAGGTGGCGATAGTACTCACCTGTGATAAAAGGAAATACTACAGCCAGAATTATGGCAGCGCCAATTAACACGTTTTTAAGGTTGAAGGCTTTCATATTTCACTCTCCCCGCTTCGCCTGAAAACCAGAACCCCAAGAATCATTAAAAAGAAAATCGCTTCGGACCAGCCGGTGCCGTTGGGCAGATATACACCGATGAGAGATTCTGAAACACCCAGGAGCAGGCTAGCCCAGAGCACACCATAAACATTCCCGAGGCCCGCTACGACAACTACGGCAAGACCTTTCAGCGTAAAGTTGAAGCCAACCATGGGTTCGGCATAGAATATTACACTGAGCATCATCCCCGCGATGGAGGCGAAGGCGATGGCAATCCCCAGGGCAACCATATAGACCGATTCGGAATCAATTCCAACCAGGGCGGCGCCTTCGGGTTCCTGGCTTACCGCCCTGATCGATCTTCCGATACGGGTACGCTGGAGAATTTGATACAACGTCACCATCAGTGCAATGGAGATCAGGAGTATGAACAGGCGCGCCGTGCCGAAATTGACTCCTGCAAAACTGATCGTATGCGATCTGTAGGGCACGGAAATGGTGCGAATGGTCCCGCCGAAAATCAGGAGAGCCAGGTTTTGAAGAAAGATGGAGAGGCCGAAGGTCAATAAAAGTTGGTTCAATTCCCCGGCATTCAGGACCGGCTTCACCAGGACCTTATAAAATAGAGCACCCAGGATGAAAAACAGTACAAATACAACAGGCGTCATCACCAGGGGATCCAGACCGAACGCCCCAAAGACAATCACACCGAAATATGCCGCCAACATCAAAAAGTCGCCGTGGGCTAAATTTAAAAATTTCACCACACCAAATGCAAGAGCCAGACCACTGGCTGCCAAAGCGTAGATTCCCGAAACCAATATGCCGTTTATTAAAGCCTGGCTGAACAGCTGCCCTACATTCATAGTTTTCCCTCCAACCCAATGCGTTCATGACTTTGGCTTATGGCTTGTTATGCAATAAATCATGAAACCTTTTGACTTAATACTGCACCAGCGCCTCACCCTCCAGAACAACCATCCCCTCCTGGTTCTTACAGAAAGTTCTCAGCCGCAATCGTTTTTTAGCCTCTATGACTTCGAGGATTTCAACCTCAGCGGTAATGGTGTCCCCAATTCTGACAGGAGCCATGAAGATCAAATTCTGCTTAAGGTAAATACAACCCGGTCCCGGCAACTTGTTGCCCAGAACACTGCTGATCAGGGCGGCACTGAAAATACCATGCGCTATCCTGCCTTTAAAACGGGAGGTTTTGGCGTATTCTTCATCCATATGAATGGGATTAAAATCTCCGGTAATACCGGCAAAATTCACAATATCTGCTTCTGTTACGGTCCTTTTTACCGAAGCACTATCTCCAATTTGAAAACCGGTTTCGCATGCATCAGCCATGGCTCACTACTCTCCTTTCACCTTCACCCCATATGATTGCGGTAGCAGACCAGGTATAACCGGTACCGGCGCCAACCATGACCGCCAGGTCTCCATCCTTTATCCGCCCCAACTTTGAGGCTTCCACCAGGGAAATGTAGGCGTCAGCTGATTGGCAATGGCCGTAATGATCCAGAAGGAAGGACTGCTCCTCGGTTAACCCGAAATGGTCGAGCATCATGGTCAGTATGGAACGCTTCATAAAAATTGGAGCTATAAAATCAATTTCCTGAGCCCGGTAGCCGCTTTTTTTTACCGCTTGTTCAATTACATTTATAAAATTTCCCAAAGAAATTGGATCAAGCCTCTCTTTCATTGACGGGGGATCCTGAACATCCAGGTTTCTTAAATCGTGGTGCAAAACAGGATGATTATAATAATTTCTGCAGCCCACGCCATAGACGGCAACATCATCGGCGAACTCCCCTTTTGTGATCATGGAGCTTTCCAAGATCCTGTTTTTATGCAAGCCCTTGACCAACAATGCCGCCGCTGCTCCATCGCCAAAATTAAACATGAACCGCGCTCTCTGGTTCTTCAGATCAATCAGATCGGCTTCCTTGGAAGAGGTAACCAGCAATGCGCTGTTCAGATCGGGATCCTGAAGCATCATGCTCTTTAAAATCTTAAGCGACCAGACTCCCGCTGAACACAATGTATGTATTTCAAAGGCATTGGAATTGATCGCCCCTATTTCGTACTGGACCTTGGCTGCCAGATTATACAGATAATAATCTTTGTACTCACTGCCACAGAAGACTACAAGATCCAGGCTGCGGGGATCAAATTCCTGCAATGCATCCTGCGCCGCTTTGACTGCCATATGAGATACATGCTCTTCTCGCCCGGCTTTATGCTTCTGTTTGATCCCGAACTTATCTTCTATTACCTCCAGCGGAATACCCGATTCCCGGGCAATGAAGGCGCTGTCTTGGATGCCGGGCGGCACGTAAACACCAATGTTTTGAATTCCGACTGTTATCGCCATTTTATTTGCTCCCTTTTATTTTGCGCGACCGCCGACAAAATTTCTCCTAATTCTCTGGCCCGCCATAAAGCCTGGCCACTTCGGCTGTTAAAATTTTACCGACAGAATTCTTGGGAAGATCATCAATGAATTGGACATATTTCGGCACCTTGTAATGAGCGATTCTCTCCCGCAGGTGTGAGAAAACCTCTTCCCTGGTCAACAGCCGGCCGGGATTACAGGAGATCACCGCTTTGCCCACTTCACCCCATTTTTCATCAGGGACACCGATGACACACGCCTCACGGACCTGTGTCAGTTCATAGAGAACCTTTTCTATTTCTGGCGGAAATACATTTTCGCCCCCGCTGACAAACATATTCTTCTTTCTTCCGACGATGTAATAAAAACCGCTTTCATCCCTTCTGGCCATGTCACCGGTATATACCCAGGCGCCGCGGAGGGTTTTAGCGGTTTCTTCTTCATTACGCCAGTAGCCCGAAAATATCTGGGGACCGCTCCAGAGCAGTTCCCCGATCTCATTTTCCTTGACCTCCTTCCCCTCATTATCCACAATTTTTGCCATAGCCAGATACATCGGCTTGCCGACAGAGGCATGCTTCTCCCTGATTTCCTCCCAGGTTAAATGCTCTGCCAGAACGGAAAGGTTATTCGGCCCCGCTTCAGTCATACCGTAGCCTAAAACAAAACGGATTCCCTTGGCCCAAAATTTTTCCATTACATTCAAAGGAGTGGGCGCCGCGCCGGCCATGGCCCACCGTAAAGAGGACAAATCGGCTTGTTTAAATTCCGGCAAATCGATCATGGATTTAAATATTGTGGCCGCACCGAAACAAAAAGTCGTTTTTTCCCTTTCGATTATTTGCAACGCCTGTACTGGATCGAATTGCCTGTTAATTATAATTCTTCCTCCGGTGTGAAGGATAGGCAGAGTCAGGAGATTCCATCCACCCGTATGGAATAGAGGAAGCAAAATATGGGCTGAATCTGTATGGCTGATATTCCAGGATGCAATTTCATTAAAAGAATTGAACAACATAGCGCGGTGCGAGAGCATCGCCGCTTT
>CAZQEV010000078.1:5736-7184 GCA_964592135.1 uncultured Syntrophomonadaceae bacterium | reverse complement strand
CAAACTTGTAAGCCTCTTTGAGCAAGCAATACGTGTCCACATTGTCCAAAAATTGCAGCCAGATATAATATCCTCCATCAGGCTCAAACCAGGTCAGTTGATCCAACCGGGATTTTTTCAGCGACTCGACCACTGTTTTTGCCCTTAGTGAATACTCCTTTTTCATTTCCTCCAGGTGCTCACCAAGCATGCCTTTCTTAAAATATTCCAGGATAACACGCTGTCCAAAAGTGTTTGTGTGAAGGTTCACATTCCTTTTCACCAGCTTCAGATGCTTAATCACATTTGGCGGAGCCATAATCCAGCCCACCCTGAGGCCGGGGTACAGTATTTTCGAGAAACTTCCCACACTTATTACGTTGTTCTTCTCATCCAGGGCCTTCAGCGATAGTATCCGGTCGCCCTTATAACGAAGATCCTCGTAGGGGTCATCCTCAATGATGGGGATTCCATATCTGTATGAAAGCTTAAGCAGCTGGAGCCTGTTTTCCAACGTCATGGAAATCCCGGAGGGGTTTTGAAAATTAGGCTGGGTATAGATTAATTTGGGACGGTAGTGTTCAAGGATATCCTGTAGCGCCCCCAGGCAAATGCCCTCCTCGTCCATATCAACGCCCACTATTCTGGCGCCGGCAGCAGTAAAGGCCTGGATTGCACCCAGGTACCCCGGTTGAGGGAAAATAACCACATCTCCCGGTTCGATCAACACGGAAGCAACAAGAAATATGCCCTGTTGACAACCGTCTACAATCATTAATTCATTGGGGTTCGCACAAACTCCCTTTGTGCTTAGCCAACTCGCCAGCTCTCTGATCAACTCGGGTAAGCCGCCGGGCGGACTGTAGCAAAGCAGTTCCGACATATGATCATTCAGCAGTGTTTCCAGTATTGCTTTAAAGGTGTCGTAAGAGTATCCCTGAAGGGTAGGAGCCCCTGATACAAAAGAGATGGCATTTTTATGTCTTGCGTCTACCTTCTGAATCGTTTCTAAAGCCCAGCTGTCGACTTCCCTTAAATTGTTGTTAATCAGAATGTGCCAGGGGACACTCCGATCTTTCCTCTCCTCTACCTCACCGCTGCTGCTCGGGTAAGCAACAATTCTGCCGCTCCCAGCCCTGGTCGTCGTCAAGCCCTCGTCATCCAGATCTCTGAAAGCATTTACAATTGTTGTTCGATTAACCTTTAGTGAAAGAGCAAACTTGCGTTCCGACGGCAACCTGTATCCCCTGGGCAAATTGCCGCTTAAAATCTGTTCTCTGAGCTGATCGCGGATCTGGCTGTACAGCGGCCGCTCGTCATTTTTATTCAGGGTAATTAACATAAAAACACCACCCATCGCTTATGCTAGTTTACATAAATCGAACAGGGTCTAATCCAATTATAATATGAACGTGAAGAAAACTAAACATCCAGTTGCTGTGATTTTAAGGCATCCACCCGCCGCCCCT
>CAZQEV010000078.1:0-5636 GCA_964592135.1 uncultured Syntrophomonadaceae bacterium | reverse complement strand
CTCATTCCGGCAACATATTTGCCTTCTCAATCTTCTCTGCAACATCTTCCATATCCAAAGCTGCCAAACACTCTCTGGTTTGCAGCCCGCTTTCCTTATCCCAACCGTGCAGTTCGTAAAGTTGATCCAGCATTTTATGATACTCTTCTTTATCCGCCCGCAAGCCCTTGTAAGGTCCGGATTGCACCGGCTCATCCATATATCTTTTCGGGGGGAGGTCGTCTTTTCTGCCAAACCCGGCATGAATCGTATTGAATGCTTTTTCGAGATTTATACCCCGCCGACCAATCCTGTATAGCTCGCTTTCATCCAGCTCCAGGCCGACGGCATGATTAACGAGCTCTGTATAGTCGGCGGGAGAGAAGGCTGTTCCGCCCGCTGAAGGGGAACCCAATAAAATACAAATTCCAAGGGTGTCTTCAATTTCTTTTACCTGGGATTGCTCGAAAAGGGCCTGGGCGGCATTATTATAAGAGGTCTGCCCGTGCTTTAATTTGTCGGGCGAGATCAGAGCGCCCCGAAGATGTCTGCCTCCACAAGCGGAGGTGGCAATCCCAAGCCCCCGCGCTTTTCTGATCCTGAATGTTTCAATAGTGTCCTGATTTTTAATACAGGCGGCAAAGTATTCAGAACCTTTGCCCAGTTGCTGCGACGCCTTCTTCACTCCACCAGCCAAAAAATCACCAAATCCCTGGCGGTTCGCCAGCTTTTCCAATAGCGCCAGCATGGCATCACCATTGCCCCATGTCAGCTCCAGGCCGTCGGTGTCTTTCTTCGTAAGCAGCCCCCTTTCAAAGCATTCGAAAGCCCAGGAACAGCTAACTGCAGCCATATCCCCGTCTATGCCCAATTTGTTTGCCAGGAGGTGCCATTTCAAGGAGTCAGTTGGGTTATCTACATCGAACATCTGTGAATACCAGACAGAATTAATCCAGTAACCTGTTCCCTTTGCGCCTTCATGATCCTTATCAATTTCAGAAAAAGGCATGCAGCCCACAGGACAACAACTGCAGGCCAAAACCCTTTTCCGATACTGGGGGACCCCGCTTGCTTCGTTGAGCAGGTTCTCAATTTTATGCGCAGGCCACCATTCATCCTGCCCGTTTCGCACAATGCAGTTGCAGTCCCATAATGCTGAGCCCGGGTGAAATATTGCCGAAAACAGCGTGTTGCGGTAAGAAAAAAGCGAAGGGTTGTCTACGACCTTTTTTAGAGATCTGTGGGCGGCATTGATAAATTTTTCCGGTCGGGCGATCTTGATCATCCCATGACCCCTGACTGCCACAGCCTTAACTTTTTTATCTCCCATGATGCAGCCGACGCCCGAACCGCCGGCCATCTTGGCGGTATCGCCGAGTATGCCTGCGCCGATTACACATTTTTCACCTGCTGGACCTATAGCCGCTACCCTGACCCCATTGTCATTGAGTTCTTGCTGGATCATTTTTTGGGTTTCATAAGTTGTTTTACCCCACAGATGACCGGCATCCCGCAACTCTGCTTTTCCATCACATATCCAAATATAAACAGGTTTTTCCGACTTCCCTGTGATCACTATATGATCATAACCTGCATATTTCAGTTCCGCTCCAAAGTGACCCCCAAAATTTGCTGAGCCCTTTCCATTGCTGTAACAATTTATACTGTCGATGGATGTGCGACAGGCGCCGGGGGCTGGGGTGCCCACAAGACAACCGGCCCCAAAAATAAGAAGGTTATCCGGACTTGACCATTTCGTCCCCGGTTTTGTCTCATTAAGCAGGATATAACTGTTGATTGTTCTGCCGCCGATAAACCTTTCGATATATTCCTCTACACTCTCGTCCCATATTTTACCTTCAGACAGGTTTATACGTAATATCTTTCCAGCAAGCCCTCCGCGAACTGGGTCGGTATCCATGCGCTTAAGCCTCCTCGATCGCCTGGTAAAAGCAGTACTTTATACATAGCGGCTCCGGTTCAGATTGACAGCCATCGCAGGTCGAATCAATTGCCCACTCGACTTTACCCGTTCTCATATCAGTTAAAACCTTGATGCTGGATATCTCCGGAGAAAAAACCTTTGCGTGGTGAAAAGAGCAGATCAAAGAGCAAATCCCGCAACCGTAACATTTTTTTGTGTCTCTAATTATTCTCAAAAAGGAAACCGCCCTTCTGTAAAATACCTTGAAGCCATGCAAATTAGCATAAACAAAATGGACGCCTTAATAATTGTAATATGAATTCATAAGCAACTAAACATCCAGTTGCTGTGGTTTTGAAGCATCCAATTCGTCTTTGGACTTTAGCGCCATATTATGTATGCACCCTTTATCCAGGACCTTTTGGCTTTCGGAATTTTGCTTTAGGATTCTCCAGCTCTCACCCAACGATGGAGGCGCCCAAACAGCGCAATATCGATTTTCGGTATTCCTGTGCGCCTCCTTTTCTTAAACCTGCAGTGACTTGCAACAATGGACAAAAACATCTTCAACTATGTTATATTAGAACTCACGTGGTAAATTCTCAGACAATGCGGCTCCTGTCTAAGCCGGGGCGATAGCAATGAGCAATTATAAATATAACCGGAGAAAGTCTGGCGGGTGGTTTTATTGAAAAAAGACGAGGGTTACTGGAGATCACTGGTATTATTGTTTTTCTTTGGATGGGTTTTATGTTACACCAACCGCACCATTCTTTCCCCGCTGCTGCCGGTAATCGAAGCTGAATGGTCTCTTTCACCGGTTATGCTGGGGCTAACCCATTCCATATTTTTCTTAATCTATACGCTTATGCAAATCCCCACCGGCGTATGGGCGGATAGATGGGGCCGTAAATTGTTCCTGGTGTCCGGCTTCTTGATCCAGGGAATTGGTTCTCTGTTCAGCGGGCTTTCCGGTGGGATTAACACTTTTTTGGCTGCCAGGTTTTTCACCGGGCTTGGGCAGGGCAGTTACTATGCCAATCAGTATGCCCTGGCTCTAAACGAAATTCCTCCGCAGCACCGGGCCACCGGCACGGCAATTATAAATAGCGGGATGAGCCTGGGAATTGCCCTGGGGATGTGCCTGAGCAGTTGGCTGGTCTACCTTTCTAATTTCAGCTGGCGGATCCCCTTTATCCTTTTGGGACTTTGCACGCTTGTTTTCACCATGATCCTGGCCAAAAAGGTCCGGGAAAACAGCGCTGCTGCAAACAGGGCAACGGTGCAGACCGGGAGCAAACCCACAACCTCGGTCCTGTTTACCCGAAACAATATCTTCATATTTGCAATCAGTTTTTCGACAATGTACGCATTCTACCTTATTCTCACCTGGCTGCCTTACTATTTGCAGACCGCCTGGCATGTTAGCGGCAATGCAGCGGGATTGTTGACCGCAATTGTTCCCTTTGTAGCCATCTTCTCAGGCATACTTGCCGGCAGGGCGGCGGACCTTTTATATAACAGGTTTTTATTCCTGGTTGTTTTATACCCGATTGCGGCTGTTTCAACTCTTATAATCATGAAAGCAGCCAGCCTTGGCTGGCTTATAACGGGGCTGGTCCTTTATGGAGCGGCAGGCCACCTGACCACCGACCCTTTATGTGTATCCTTACTTGCCGACGCCTCGCCTCCCGGCAACCTGGCCACGCTTTTCGGCATTAAAAATTTTATCACCTGTATTCCCACGATTGTGGCGCCAACGCTGACAGGCCTGCTGGTTGAGCTTACCGGAACGTTTAGCGCCGCTTTCGGGATCGCTGCAGCCCTTCAGATCCTCTCTGTGATCTGCCTGCTGGGGCTTAATATTTCCCCCAAGTTACCTGCACCCAAGCTTTAGGCGGGCTCTAACTTTCGGGAAACCTGTTTCCGGGGCGGCCCAAGCACAAGGTGTAATTACATAGTAGTCGCATCTTTATGACAGGGGGAGCCTATAGTTCCCTGCCGGCTCAGATGACTGTCTCAAGGAAAGCCCTTAACAGAATTGTTCGGGCTTCCAATTCATTGCGAGGAGAATAACCAATTGTCGTATACAAAAGGAGTGTTATTCGCATTTTTGGCTTCGCTAGGGCTTTCAACACAATCAATTTTTATTACTTATGGGTTGATGGAGAGCAACAAAAAAAACGATATGATTTTGCATACAGGGAGCGCGCTATTTATAACATTGATTACAAGCCAAATATTTTTAGTTATGGGATTCATCATTGGCCGCTATTTTGGATATGATTTTTTCGCAGAGTCGCGCTTGCTGACAGTAAAAGCCATCCTATATATAATTTGCGAGGGGATACTTGGATCTCTTAGCGGCTTGCTGCTTGTTACCTTTGCCATTGCTTACATCGGGCCGGCCCGAACATCTGCATTGAGATCGTCAAACCCTTTATTTACCATTATTCTTGCCGTTGTGCTTCTGGACGAAAAAGCTTCGTTATTAAGCTGGATCGCAATACTGGTACTTGTAACCGGATTGATCATTGTTAGTTATCGTAAGGATGATAGCGTAGATCACACCACCCTGGCTTCAAAAAACAAAATAAAGGGTAATGTGCTGGCTGTATCTGCGGGTTTCTTTTTCGCCCTTTCACAAATAGCCAGGGGGGCTGCGCTGAACAATGGAGCCACTCCAAACACAGTCCAATTTTTTGGCACCCTCACAGCAGTTTTTCTATTAGTAATTATCCTGTATATCAGGTCCGGGGGATTCAAGCATTTCCCAAGGCCAAACCTGAGGGAGCTCTACTTCTTTTCAGCTTCCGGCTTCTCAACTTTAGTCGGTCGATATGCCCTTTTACTTTCTTTCACCTATATACCAGTATGGCTCGCTGTCGCCATCAGAAATACCCAACCACTGATCGTTATTGTACTTGCATGTATTTTTTTAAATAAAACAGAGCAGGTTAACCCAAGGCTGCTGCTGGGAACAACACTAATTATCGGCGGCGCTGTTATATCACTTATGTCCTGAATAGCCATTTTGGGCTTGCCCCGGTTTTATGGGAGGCCCATTCCACAAAAATGATCATCCATTCCGGAGATATCCGATTACTGATTCCGCACCTGATTTTTCGTATGATATAATGTCCCAGAGCAGGGGTAAACTAGCAAACAATCCTTACAGGGGAGGCGGTAGTCATTAATTACAGGGTGGGACGACCCGGCAAGGTAATCGTCGCCAGGGCGGAACACGGTAAAAATTTGCTGCAGGAAATCGAAAATATAGCGTTGAAAGAAAAGGTAACGGCGGCGATAGTATACCTCGTGGGCGCCGTGCAGGGGGCATCCATCGTTGCAGGGCCGGTTCAGCGCTCGCTTCCTCCCGAAGCGTGGTGGGTTAACCTCGACGATGGGCATGAGTTGCTCGGTATAGGCACCTTATTCAGCGATGGACAAAAACCGCTGCTGCACTTACATGCCTCCTTCGGCAGAGGGAGAGAAAGCTTGACTGGCTGTGTCAGGGGAAACACACCGGTATATATGGTCTCGGAAATTATCATGCTCGAAATCCTTGGCACTGGTGCAATCCGGGCCACCGATGATGACAGCGGCCTGAAAATATTGGATTTTGACCAAAGTTAGACAGGGGTTGCACCGGGAAAGCAATAGTCGGGAGTGCGCTCAAAATTACGGTTTTTTGTATTGACCGTCGCCGAAACCGTAAAAACGGCGGATGTTG
>CAZQEV010000077.1:0-7362 GCA_964592135.1 uncultured Syntrophomonadaceae bacterium | reverse complement strand
GTTTTCCGCTCAACTCTGGAGATGATGGGCTCTCTTTCCTCAACAACATCTTCAATGTCCCAGCCGAGAGCCCGGCCGATGAGCATTGCGGACTGCCTGAAGCCCACATGCCCTACTATTTCACCGGAAGCAAGCCCTGCTGCGAATTTTTCGGGAGTTACGCCAACACCCTGTGTCTCCATCACCGTGGGGCCGAAGGGAGCGAGATTGTTCACCCTCTTCCCGTGAATGCGGCGCACCTCCCGGCAGACACCCGTAAGGGCGATAATCAGGGTATCCAGGACAAAACCGGGATTGATCCCCGTCCCCAGGACTGTATTGCCCTGTTTGCGAGCAATGCGGTCAATCTCATGGGAGAGATCCGCGGAGACCGCCCAGGGGTAGGCCATCTCTTCAGCAATGGTGATCACATCGGCATTTTTCCCCAGAGCGTATTTTATATGAGGAAATACATCTTGAACAAAGGAAGCGGTTGCTATGAGCGCCAGATCGGGCTTGCCGCTGAAAGCCTCCTCGGGATCAGTGCTGACCCTTACCCCCATGGGAGCAGAGCCGATGATTTCTCCCACATCCCGGCCGGCCTTATCCCTGTGTTGATCTATTGCCGCAACAAGACGAAAATTTTCCCTGGCCAACAGCATTTCCGCCATCCCGCTGCCCATGGCGCCGAGGCCCCAGAGCAGCACTTTGATTTCAGACATGTGCCAACCCCTTTCTAAAAAATAGATGAATTTTCTACTGTATGATTAGTTCTTGAATTAAGTGATAATTCCTGCCGCGTAATCGGGAGTCCGCCCCAGAGCCGGCCGCAGGTTAACTTTATTTTAATGTGGCATACATTATCGCCTTGGTGGAATGCACCCTGTTCTCCGCCTCATCGAAAACTTTAGATTGTCCCGATTCAAATACATCATTGGTCACTTCAATTTCAGATAAGCCGAATTTGTTATAAATCTCCACTCCGATGGATGTCCCCAGGTCATGAAAACTGGGCAGGCAATGCAAAAAGATAGCATCTTTACTTGCGTTCTCCATGACTTCTTTATTTACCTGATAAGGCTTTAGTTGTTCTATCCTGGATTCCCATATATCATCAGGCTCCCCCATGGATACCCAGACATCCGTATAGATCACATGTGCTCCCCGGGTTCCCTTCCGCACATCTGTTTCCAGGGTAATCTTGCTTCCGCTGTCAATGGCAATCGCTTCGGCTTTTTTTACAAGATCCGCTACTGGAAATAGATTGTGAGGCGAACATGCGGTAAAGTTTACACCGAGTTTTGTGCAGGCAATCATCAAAGAATTGGCTACATTATTTCTGGCATCTCCCATATATACTAAATTTAACCCCTTCAGACAGCTAAAGTTTTCCTCAATGGTCATCATATCAGCCAGCATTTGTGTGGGGTGGAAGTCATCTGTTAACCCGTTCCAGACCGGAACTCCGGAGTGCTCGGCTAATTCTTCCACGATCTTTTGTGAAAATCCCCGGTACTCTATGCCATCGTACATCCTTCCCAGCACCTTTGCCGTGTCCTGAATGCTCTCTTTTTTACCCATTTGGGCGCTTCCCGGATCTAAAAATGTTACACCCATTCCTAAATCCATTCCAGCCACTTCAAAAGCGCACCTTGTCCGTGTAGAAGTCTTTTCAAATAACAGGACGATGTTCTTGCCCTCCAAATACTTATGCGGCACCCCTGCCCTCTTCATGTCCTTGAAATTCCTGGATAGATCAAGCAGATACCTGATCTCATCCGTTGTAAAATCCAGCAGTTTCAAAAAGCTTCTTCCACTCAAAGTTAACCCCATGTTCCGATCTCCTTTTAGATGTTATAGAGTTAATTGCCTGCCTCTGTCTATTAATAGATTCAGGAACCTGCGCCCATCAAAACTATACCACCAACAGCTGCATAAATAAATTCCGGTGCAGCCTTTTAGAGATAATTAACAATTGACAATGCCCTTGCCGGCCTGACTTCAGATTGCGCCCCTTTCCAGGGGCAGTGACATACAGCGCGGGCCGCCGCGGCCGCGGACCAGCTCCGATCCGTCAATTTCGATGATCTCGAGACCGCGCTTTCTCAGCGTTTCATTTGTCCTCTCATTTCGATCGTAACAGATCAGGGTGCCGGGCTTAACAGCCAGGGTATTGTTGCTGTCGTTCCACTGTTCCCGGGCGGCGGTGATCTCATCCTCTGCCGAGGGACAGATCATTTCGACCTCTTTTAATGCAAGGGCCTTGCATAGTGCTTCCTGCAGGCTGTAACCGGCGGACACGGAAACCCTCCCTCCGCTCCCTTTTTCAAGCCAATACACATAGAGATCTTCCTTCACACCCGGATACATGAGAAATTTATCCCTGTCGACCATGGTAAAAACGGTATCCAGGTGCATGTACGCCCTTCTGGAGGGGATCTGGACAACAACAATCTGTTTGACCATCTCCAGCTCTACAAGGTATCTTTGAGCCACCCACTCAATAGCCTCTTCAGTGGTCCGCTCGCTGAGGCCGATGGCCAGGCTCTCTTCATTCAGGATCATCATGTCGCCGCCCTCAATACCGTAGGGGATCGCTTCCTCCAAAGTATGCTCTGTCCCCTCGAAGAGCGGATGGTATTTGCTGATAAATCTGAACAGAGTTGTCTCACGCCTGCGGGCAGGTAAAAACATGGTGCTTATCTGCAATTTACGACCGATCATGGCGCCATGATCCCTCGTGAAGTACATATTGGGCAGGGGCGGCAGATAAAAGGGGTAGCTGTCTACGGTCAGATCGCTGAGGGTTGTGTATTCTTTTAAATGCTGCACCTCTTGTTTTCGCAGCCCGGCTATTATTGTCCGGGCCAGCCGACCGGGCTCCATATCGGAGAGATAATCATAAACGGGATCAACTGTAACGTTCATCCCGCATCCGTTTAGCATGCTGCCCAGCTGCACTTTGATCAACTCATTCTTGACCCCGGAATCCTTTAAAATATCTGAAAGCAGCTCATCAACATAATAAACTTCCACACCCTGTTCTCCCAGGACCCGGGCAAAATAATCGTGTTCTCTTTTCGCTTTGGCCAGCCAGGGGATTTCGTCGAAGAGCAGCTCATGGAGATAACGGGGGGTTAAATTTAACAGTTCCGCGCCCGGACGGTGAAGCAAAACTTTCTTTAGCGGTCCTACCTCAGACCATGTTCCCAACGGTTTTCTCACCCGAAGCCCTCCCTCGCATTGTATTCCTTAGAAGATTATTTTTAGTATAAACCACTCAGGAACGGGGGACGTTGCGCTTATCGCCATAGCCCCGGCCAGGCAATCCAGAAACTGTGGCGATCCATCCTCGGATACCGGCATGATTGGGGTGGAAAAACAACTAAAAGGCAGCATATATCGGAAGCGGTTTACGGCCGGTCCGGCTGTATTCTCTGTGCCTGTTTACACCGCCTTTCTTCAAAAATCATCTTATTCTTCACCGGAACATTGCAGGCTCTGCTGATCAACCCCGATTACGTGGGCCTCATTCTGGCGGGAAATCTGTCGCATAACTGCGAGCGAAGATTTTTTTTGATTGTAGATCAAAAATCCAGTCATTGTCAAATATATGTCGATAAAAAGGCGTGTTCTTCCACTTAGCGCCATCTCTTGGGGAAGAGAATCGACCCGAGATACTCCAGGAATTTTTCGGCTTCTGCGGGCGGATCCAGATGGAGGCGGCAGGCCAGTTTTGCAGCAAGCTGCCCGCTTAACCGCTCTCTTGTTTCCCCGCTCAGGCTATGGCGCCTTTCCAGGTAATCGCCGACAAGCTCCATCTCCGCCGTGGTCAGGTAACGCGCCACCCGCGCCGGATCCGCGGCGCCGCCCAGGCCCGGCACGGGGCCGCTAGAGATGCCTCCCGGCCCTGTGGGAAAGGCGACTCTGGGCTCTTTAACCACCATCGTCCCGCCGACAATATCGCCGACCCTCTTCTCGCGGGCATTGACAAAAATCATGATCAGCCCGATGGCGTATCCCCCGGGGAGCGCATCTACGATGCGCAGGATGTTCCTCAGGAAAGATGCCGTAAAGTTGACCGGCCGCCCGTCTTCACGGACCACTTTGATCCGCAACAGCTTCTTTCCCGGGGTCTGCCCATGCCAGATCAATTCAAATGTGATAAAATATCCCCAGTGGATTAAAAATCGAGCCAGTAACAACAGGGCAAATGTATAATATAAAGCGGTTTCGCTCCCGGAAAGCAGGCCCACAAGGGAAAGAAGAACGACAACGGCAATGTAGAGCAGGCCGGTAATGAGCGAGTCCAGAAGGAAAGCCAGCATCCGGTTGCCCATGCCTGCCAGGACCAGGGTCAGGCCGGTATTCTCCGCACCGTCAACAGCAACACCCTGCTCCAGTGAGAAGCCGCTTTTGTTCAACAGATTCACCCTTTCCCATCCGCCGGAGGAGGCAACTTTTTTCGATGACCCTCAACAGCTTCGTCCTAAAACGTGAACACACATGGCGGCGGCTCCAGGCAATTCTGGCCCGGGTAGAGGGCAGGGGCCTGCAAAGGCTGTCGGAAAACGAACTGGATGAGCTCGTCAGGCTCTACCGCCAGGCCTCCTCAGATCTCAATTACCTGCAAACCCATTTCCGCGAAAGCCGTTATACAGACTACTTGAACAACCTTCTCAGCCGCTGTCATACACATATTCAAGTTGATGAGAGCTCCTTCCTGCCCCGGCTGAAACGTTTCCTGATCCGCGGCTTCCCCGCACTGCTGCGGCAGGAAAAGATGCTCTTCCTTTTTTCGGTAGCTATATTTATGGCCGCTTTCTGCTTCGCATATTTTTCCATCAGCCTTGACGCCCCCTGGTCCGCCGGAATTCTCGATCCCGGGACAAGAGCCGCCCTGGAAGAAAACGCTGCCGCCATGGAGGAAGCAGGCTCGGTCATCCCCGTCGCTCAAAGACCCCTTTTTGCCGGCCATATTGTTACCAACAATATCCAGGTAGCTTTCCTCTGCTTTGCCGGCGGAATCATTTTAGGGCTGGGAACCGTATATGTCCTGGCCATGAATGGTTTCATGCTCGGCGCCTTTGCCGCCATATTTGCCCTGCACCGCCGTTCGCTTCTTTTCTGGACGCTCATCCTGCCCCATGGCATCATGGAGCTCACGGCTATATTTATCGCCGCCGCCTCGGGGCTGCTCCTGGGCCGCGCCCTGCTGCTGCCGGGAGATTACAGCCGCAAAGATTCCTTGCGTCTCGCCGGCCGCGGCGCCGCCCGCCTAACTGGCGGCACCATACCGCTCTTTATCCTGGCCGCAGCCATTGAGAGCTTCTTTACCCCGGCGGAGCTCCCCATAGCGGCAAAGCTCTCCTTTGCCGCTTTCAGCGCCGCCGCCCTGGCTCTCTATTTCCTCCCCCGTTGGAGCAAGATAAAGGCACAGCCGCGGCAATTCACGACATGGCCCTAACCGCCTTTCTGCATGAAGAGCGGCAAGTTTATGACAGCTGTGCTCAGAGCCGGACCTGGCTTTTAATGGAGAGGTAGCGCCCCACAAGGATTATGGGATCTGCGCCCGGCGGCAGTTCGACCACCTCCACGCCCCGGTTCCGCAAAAAAGCGATCCCCTGCTCACGCTCAAGCAGATACTGTTCCGCCACCGCCTTGCGGTAAATATCACCCTGATTTCGGATTTCCGCGGCCACCATCCCGGGCAGATAATTGTCGCCCACCACGGCAAAAAGGAGCAGGTGCCTTTTCCCCAGAGCCGCGGCGCTCTCGATAAGCTCCGCTGAAGCCCGGCTGTCGATAAGGTCTGTAAATACACAGACAAGGCTCCGTTTCTTCTGCCTCCGGGCCAGATAGCTGAAGGCGCTGCCGTAGTCCGGTTCCACCCGCTGCGGCTGCAGCGGGTAGAGCATGCCGGCAATCTTGCCAATCTGTCCGGAGCGCGCATCAGGAGGCATATAGGCGCTGACAGAATGCGCAAAAGCCATCGCCCCGACCCTGTCGCCGGAAAGTAGGGCGGCATACCCCAGCAGGAGCCCTGCATTGAGGGCGTGGTCCAGCTTGTTCAGCGAGCCTGTTTCCGTAACCATCATCCGCCCGGCCTCGAATACCAGCAGCAGATTCTGGCTCTTTTCGGCCTGGTAGTGGTTGCTGATGAGCTTCCTGCTCCGCGCGCTTGCCTTCCAGTTGATCTGGCGATAGTCATCGTCGGGAACATACTCCCGCAGGCATTCGAATTCGGTGCCCAGGCTCACAAGGCGCGACGCGCGCAGGCCGGGCTGCCGCAGGGAGGAGACCAGCGCCTGGAGTTCGCGCCCGGTGAATAGCTTTAGCCGGGGGTAGACCTTGACGGAACTGCTCTCCGGACATAAGGCATACTGCCGGATCACCAGCCCCAGGGGACCGCGGCAGCGCAGGTTGAACCGGCCAAAGGTAAAATCACCCCGCCGTTCAGGCACAACCCTGTAATGGTCGCGATATTTCTGCCCCCCCTCTTCCCGCAAGGAGAGCAGGCGGGGCGAAGCCGAAAAATGTTCGGGCGGCTCATCTTTCCCCTGAAGCCGCAGCTTTCTACTCCCCCTCTTCCTGATGTGAACTTCCACTGTCACGGCAGCCGGCTCACTCACAGTAATGATGGGATCGTTAAATCTGTGCATATTGATCTCCCGGGAGCGCGGCAGAAGGGAGAAATCAAGGGCAATGAGGGAGAGCAGCGCCAGGTTAAAAGCGATAAAAACCTCCGGTAGAGGATAGAAATAGAGCAGGGCAGCGCCTCCGCCGGCCAGGGCCAAAGCCGGCGGGGCAAGCAGCGGCAGTTTCATCGCGGAACCTTTACCCGGGCCAGAATACCATCGAGAATGTCGTCATTTGTCAGCCCCTCCACCTCGGCTTCAGGCACAGGAACGAGGCGGTGGCGCAGAACCGGTTTGCAGATCTCCTTGATCTCATCGGGTGTGACAAAGTTTTTCCCCCGCAGCGCCGCCAGGATTCGCGAAGCCGTCAGCAGGTGGATGGCGGCCCGGGGGCTGGCCCCCAGGTAGAGATCCTTCTCTTCCCGCGTGGCGGCGATGACATTTAAAATATAATCTCCCACAGCATCTTCCAACATAACGCGGCCCATCTCTGACGCCGCCTGCGGCAGAGGGTTGGAAAGCTCCAGCAGCTGCAGTTCCGACCTCTCCAGATCATGCAGCGGCCGCCCTTCTGCATAGCTCTCCAGGATCTTCCTCTCTTGTTCCCGCGGCGGATAACCGATGAGCACCTTGAGCATGAAGCGGTCCAGCTGCGCTTCAGGCAGGGGGTAGGTCCCCTGATGCTCCAAAGGGTTCTGCGTGGCAAAAACAATAAAGGGATCCGGCAGCGGGCGGCTGACCCCAT
>CAZQEV010000076.1:4958-7381 GCA_964592135.1 uncultured Syntrophomonadaceae bacterium | reverse complement strand
GAGCGCTTGACTCACATTCAAGAGGTCGGAGGTTCAAATCCTCTCGTCCCCACCATACCTAACTGGTGTGCTCATACAGTGCTGATGGGAAGCCGGATAAACGATGAAGGATGTTTGTCCGGCTTTGTCTTTTTGATATGCCAGTGAACTGAGTATTATTTTTAACTGTCCACTGCTTGACTTTGCGACATGGAGAAGGGTAGCATATTCTTAGAAAGGATGAAGGGAGGTTTTGCCATGCTGATACTTTCCAGGTTGCTCCTGATTGTCGGCGGCCTGCTGCTCGTTTTTGATGCTGTTCTCATGTTTACCAATACTCCCAACCCCTTGGGGCTGCCGCTGCCCTGCCCACTTACGCTTGCCATTGTTGGTGCAGGTTTATTTTTTTTCGCATTTGGCAGCAGGGCTTTTGGGAGAAGATGAGCATAGAGGACCAGCTTAAGGGGGACAAAGTGAGAAATGAAATCTCTTGACAATGTAGCTGTAAACACGCTTCGTTTTCTGGCAGTAGATGCTATCGAGGCAGCCAATTCGGGGCACCCCGGTCTGCCCATGGGCGGTGCGGCGATGGCCTATGCCCTGTGGTCGCGTTACCTGAAACACGCTCCGGCGGCGCCTGACTGGCCGGACCGGGATCGTTTCATTCTTTCAGCCGGGCATGGTTCCATGCTGCTTTACGCGCTGCTGCATCTTTTCGGTTATGATCTCCCGCTGGAGGAAATAAAGAATTTCAGGCAGTGGGGCAGCAGGACTCCGGGCCATCCCGAGTACAGGGTAACGCCAGGGGTGGAGTTAACCACCGGCCCGCTGGGACAGGGGTTCGCCGCTGCCGTAGGCATGGCCGTTGCGGAGAGGCGTTTGGCAGCGGAATTTAACCGCCCGGGCTTTCAAATTGTGGACCATTATACATACGTTTATGCAGGCGACGGCTGCATGATGGAGGGGATCACCTCGGAGGCGGCCTCTCTGGCCGGCCATTTAAAGCTGAACAAGCTGATCTGCCTTTATGATGATAACAGGGTGACTATTGACGGCAGCACGGATATTGCTTTCACCGAAGATGTGGGAAAGCGCTTTGAAGCTTATGGCTGGCGGGTGCTGCAGGTAAAGGATGGTAATGATGTTGATGAGGTTGGCGGAGCAATAGAACGGGCCCGGGAAAGCGATAGGCCGGTCCTGATCCGGGTGCGCACAGAGATAGGCTACGGTTCGCCTCATAAACAGGGGAAGCCCGAATCCCACGGCGCCCCCCTGGGTGCCGGGGAGGTCCTTCTGACCAGGGAAAACCTGGGCTGGCCGCTTGAGCCTCTTTTTTACGTACCTGCGGAAATTAAAGAGCATTTCGCAGCCTTGCGGGATAAGCTTCAGCAGCAAAAAAGAAATTGGGACGATCTCATGGCTTCTTACCGCAAAAAGTATCCGGCGGCAGCCTCCGGATGGGATGCCTGGCATTCAAAAGAACTTCCAGATAAAATGACAGGCGATCCCGCCCTGTGGGAATATGACAAACCTGCTGCTACCCGGGCGATCTCGGGGCAGGTGCTGCAGGTGCTGGCAAAATATCTGCCCAATCTCATGGGCGGCTCCGCTGATCTGAACGCCTCTACACAAACCTATTTAAAAGGGATGGGAGATTTTCAGTCCGGTAATCCAAAAGGCAGCAACATTGCTTTTGGCGTGCGCGAACATGCCATGGGCACCATTCTTGCAGGAATAGTTCTGCATGGCGGATTGAAGGCCTTCGGATCGACATTTTTTGTTTTCTCTGATTATATGAGACCTTCGCTGAGGCTATCGGCCCTCATGGGGGCGCCGGCAATCTATGTTTTTACTCACGACAGTATCGCTGTGGGTGAAGACGGTCCCACCCATCAGCCTGTGGAACAGCTGGCCGGCCTTCGCGCTATTCCAAACCTGGATGTGCTCCGTCCCGCTGACGGCCGGGAGACGGCGGCAGCCTGGCTGCATGCCCTGAAACGCACGGAGGGTCCCACGGCGCTGGTCCTTTCACGCCAGAGCCTGCCTCAGTTACCGGGCAGCAGCAAAGAGGCGCTCAAAGGTGCTTATGTTATCGGGCGCGAGAAAAAAGAACCCGCTGACCTGATCATCATCGCCGGCGGTTCTGAAGTTGCTCTCGCATTGCAGGCAAAAAGTGTTCTTGAAGAAAAGGGTGTTTCTGTCCGTGTCGTCAGTATGGTCAGCTGGGAATTGTTCGAAAGACAGGATGAATCATACCGGGAAAATGTGCTGCCCGCTGAAGTTGAGAAGCGGCTGGCTGTGGAAGCGGCAATACCTTTGGGTTGGGAGCGCTATACTGGACATCCTGGTCGTGTCATCTGTGTAACCGGTTTTGGCGCATCGGCGCCGGGGTCTCTTTTAATGGAGAAGATGGGTTTTACCGCTGAAAATATTATCCGTCGTGC
>CAZQEV010000076.1:0-4858 GCA_964592135.1 uncultured Syntrophomonadaceae bacterium | reverse complement strand
TGGTAATTGACACTGTGAAAAAAAACTTTGCCCACCGCTTTGACATTGTCGCCAAAATCCGGCCTGTGCAAAGCCCCCGTGCAGATGAGAAAACCTGCCTTTTTCTGTGAAAGATGCACAAAGGGTTTGTTCAGGGTGTATTTTGCATGCCACCAGCATTGAAAGCGGTCCATGAAGATCTTTAACTGTGCTGAAAGGGATCCAAAATATACGGGGGTGGCTAAGACAAGGCCTTTAGCGGTGGCAACTTTATCATAAAGCGGCTGCATCTTGTCCGCAACGATACATATTCCATCTGCTGCACAGCGTTCGCAGCCGCGGCAGGGTTCCAGGTCTAGCTCATGAATGCGAATCATCTCTACAGAAATACTTTTTTCCTCAACGGCGCGGCAAAAAGAACGCAATGCCAGTTCACTGTTTCCATTGCGCCGCGGGCTTGATGAAATTGCCAGTAGATCAGACAAAAGATCACCTCTTAAAAAGATTCAACCTGCAGGGGCCTAACCCTGCTTGCCTGGGAAATATCTTGGCCTGCATCTCTGCTCTGACAGAATATAAAAAAGGCAGCAAAGGAATCATATTTTAAGGAAAGGAGAGCAATCCCAGCTTAAACTTACCTAGAGCAAAGTGAAGCGTCTACAGGGTTGTTGCTATTGTGGGGGGATCAGTATTAATATTATAATCAAGTATTTAAAACAATTGTTTACTGTTTTGTAAAGGCAAGCGGTGGGAAATACTAAGTATATCCTCCTTACAGCGGGGTTATTCGCGAGTTCTGGGCATTTATTTATTCCTTTATTCCTTCTTTCAGTTTCATTTCGGATTCGTTTCGCTCAATGGGGTACCGGCGTCATTTTGGCATTTCAAAGATCGGTCCGTGGAATCATTGTTAAGTGCTGACATTAATGCCAAAATGAAACGAGGAGAGTGCCTTTGATGAAAAAAGTTGTTCTCATTGAGCCGCAGTCAAAAGAAGACCATGTATACAAAATGGTGCGGATGCCCCGCCTGGGCCTGCCGCTGCTGGGGGCACAGCTAAAGGCTGCCGGTTATCGGGTGGAGCTTTACCTGGGGACAGGTGAGACGCTGCCCTGGTCCAGGATTGTCGATGCTGATTTTGTGGGCATTTCCACAATAACGGCTACAAGCAGTGAGGCCTACCGCATCGCCGGCTACCTGAGATCGCGCGGTGTGACGGTAGTGATGGGAGGGATCCACGCCCATGTCATGCCTGAAGAGGCGCTGGCCCATGCTGATTACGTCGTGCGCGGCGAGGCTGACTTAACAATTGTCCCCTTGTTCCATGCCCTGGAAGAAGGCAGGCTGCCCTGGGATGTGCCCGGAGTTTCATTCTGGAATGGCCTGGAGGCTGTTCACAACCCCTGCTCTGTTGAGGCGGTAGAGATGGATCAGCTGCCGCTGCCTGATTTTTCCCTTTTCCAGGGGCAAAAACCCTTTCGCACGATCCCGGTGATGACCTCACGGGGCTGTCCATTCGATTGCAATTTTTGCAGTGTTACCCTGATGTTCGGGAGACGCTATCGCTTCCGCAACACGGAAAGTGTTCTTCAGGAGCTTGCCGGCTACCGGGACCGCAGTATATTCTTTTGCGACGATAATTTCACGGCTAACATTGCCCGGAGCAAGGAGCTCTTTCAGGGCATGATCGACCGCAAGATCGGGTTGAAGAGCTGGGGCGCCCAGATGCGCGTAGAGGCCTCCCGAAATTCGGAGATGCTGGATCTGATGCGGCGCTCCGGCGGGGATATGGCTTATGTAGGGCTGGAATCGATCAATCCTGCCACCCTTGCTTCTCTGAACAAACAGCAAACTGTCGAAGATGTCCGTGAATGCGTGCGCCGCTTCCACGAATCGGGGATCAGGGTGCACGGCATGTTTATCTTCGGCAGTGAAGCCGATACGGTCCAGACAATCCGCGATACCGTCGATTTTGCTCTGGATTCCCGCATCGACAGCTTGCAATTTGCCATACTCACACCGCTGCCGGGGACACCTCTTTTCAAGCAATTAGAAGCTGAAGGGCGGCTTCTAACGAGGCAGTGGGAACTCTATGACGGGCATCATGTCGTTTTCCAACCTGCGTTGATATCGCCGGACCGGCTGCAGAATGAGACAATCGCTGCGTTCAAACGTTTCTATGCCTTCCGCAACATATTCAAGAACATCTCCTCAGCGGGCTGGCAAACACGCTTCTACCGTTCCGTGGGCTGCTACCTGGTGCGTCATTTCGAAAGGAAAAACCGCTGGTACAGCCGGGCCCTGGAGCGGCTGCAGGATGTTAAGCCAAAGCCTGTGCCGTTATTTTTCAGGACGTTGCGAGTTCATCCCGATCATCGACAGGAAGGGGAACCGGCTTCACTGCGCATCTTTCTCATAGAGAAAAAGGGAGTGCTCCACCTTCGCCTGCGCGGAATTATGAGCAGTATAAGTTTGCGTGAGCTGATCCGGACATTGAGGAGGCTTTTGCCCCAGCGCTGTTTCCACCTTGTGGTCAATGCGGAAGACCTGCGCTTTGCCTCAGGCAAAGCCGCCGCCGCCTTTACCCGTTTTCTCGAATGGTTGGGCCGGAACAGCCGCCGCCTGCAGGTTGTTATCTCAGGGGAGGGAGATCAGAAGGATTATTTTTATGCAAAGGAGCGCCGTACGAAACTTCCCCGCTTTGAACTCCTGTTGAGCAAACGCTAGTGGGAAGAGTATCGCTTGGCCCCGGTCCGGTCCCTTTTCGCCGGGGCGTATTCTGCTGCTCCCAGCGGGTGAGGGTTTCTTGCCTGGAGTTGAGCTGCTATCTCCTTTAGCTCTCAAAATACCAACAGGCTGGAGCGGCAGATCTGGAAAGAGATTCAGGGGAATATATCCCTAAAAGCGGTTAAGCAAAGCAGGGAACATGCTCACTTCCCTGTATTTCTCTGGGGGGATCTGGTTTGTTCTACATTGCTGTTGTGGGTAGTTCACAATGCGGACCCGCTTTGGCCTCGCCGGCTGAAGAGGTGGGAGCGGAGATCGCCCGGCGGGGCGGCGTCCTGGTTTGCGGCGGGGGCGGCGGGGTCATGGAGTCAGCAGCCCGCGGCGCGAGAAAACAGGGGGGGATGGTCCTGGGGATACTTCCGGGAGAAGATCCCCGGGAGGGTAATAGTTATCTGACCCTGGCGGCAGCCACGGGGCTGGGAGAGGCTCGCAACGCCATAATCGCCAGGACTGCCGATGCCCTTATCGCCGTGGGCGGCGAATATGGGACACTCTCCGAGATTGCTCTTGCCCTGAAAATGGGAAAACCGGTGGCAGGTTTGAAGACATGGAAGATTGAGCCTCCATATAAATTGGATACCGGAATTGTGCATTATGATACTGCCGCCGCGGCAGTAGATGCCGTCTGGGCTGCTGCCCGCACTGCCCGGCGGTGTTGAAAAAAAATTATTTACCCGATGTAGACGGCTACGAGCAACTCGAAACTGCCTTATTCAACTCCCTCCGACAACTTGCAGCATCTGACTTCCGTCTCCAACATCAGACATCTGATTACAGAGGCGCCACCTTCTGTTTATGTTCATCCCTGGAAAGCGGTTCGGGCGAATAAAGACGGCGCTGATGATAACCTGTATGCAACAGGCGGTGGGCCGGCTCGCTGCCGGGGCGGCCCAGAAAATCGCGGTAGAGCCTTTGCACCGCCGGGTTTTCATGAGATTTACGAAGATTCATCTGTCGGTCCAGATTGTACAATCCCTCGCTGCGGCGGGAGCGGTGCGCCACCTGTTCGTTCCAGTCGTTGGTCTCGATGTAGATGGGCTGTCCGCCTCCGCCCACACATCCCGCGGGGCAGGCCATCACCTCAACAAAGTGGTATTCCTTGCTGCCCTTTTTGATAGCCTCGATGAGGCGGCGGGCCTCCCCGGTGCCGCGAGCTACGGCCACCTTCAGGCGCAGCTCCCCCATCCGGATCTCGGCATCTTTGTATTTGTCGGAGCGGACCTGCGGAAAATCCACATTTTTCAGCTCTTCTCCTGTAACCCATTCATAGGCGGTGCGCAGGGCCGCCTCCATCACCCCGCCGGTGGAACCGAAGATGATCCCCGCGCCGCTGGCGGTGCCCAGGGGATCGTCGAATTCTTCCTCCGGCAGCTTGCGCAGATCGATCCCCGCCTGGAAGAGCATTTGGGCAAATTCACGGGTGGTCAGCTCGGCATCGACATCGCGGTAGCCGCTGTCGTTCATCTCGGGCCGCAGCAGTTCGTATTTCTTGGAGACGCAAGGCATGATGGAAACGACGAAGATCCGGGCGGGGTCAATTCCCGCCTCGCGGGCATAGTAGGTCTTGGCCAGGGCGCCGAAGATCTGCTGCGGTGATTTGACCTCTGAAAGATTCTTGATATATTCCGGGTAGAAGAGTTCGCAGAAGCGAACCCAGCTGGGGCAGCAGGAGGTGAACTGGGGAAAGGGCCCCCCGCGTTCAAGTCTCTCCAGCAATTCGGTGGCTTCTTCCACCACAGTGACATCGGCGCCGAAACAATCGTCAAAGACGCGGTCAAAACCGAGGCGCCGCAGTGCGGCCACCATTTGACCGGGAAGTGCTGTCCCCACGGGGTAACCGAACTCTTCACCGATGGAGGCCCGGATGGAGGGGGCGGTCTGGACGACAACATGCAGATCGGGGTTGCGCAGCGCCTCCCAGACCCGGGCGGTGGAATCCTGCTCGCGCAGTGCTCCGGTGGGGCAGACAGTGATGCACTGGCCGCAGTAGATACAGGGCGTCTCCATGAGCGAACCGTTGAACGCCGGCCCGACGATGGCATTAAAAGAGCGCTCCACCATGCGGTAGATCCCCACCGCCTGGTAGTATTCG
>CAZQEV010000075.1:0-7459 GCA_964592135.1 uncultured Syntrophomonadaceae bacterium | reverse complement strand
GACGGCCATAGTTAGATGCTGTCAGGCGCCGTCCTTTTTCTCTTTTCGCGCTTCCACCGTGGGCAGCTCAAAACGGCGGCTGTCCGGACCAATCCCTTCGGCGCAGAGCGTTGCCCGGGGGCGCCCAGATGTCGCCGGGGCCGGTCGACCTCACAGCGCTAAACGCGATCAAAAAGAGGTCCCACCTTGTTCACCAGGGGGATTTCAAAAAGCCTCATCGCCGAAATACATTATCGAGGCATCCCGCCCCCACGGCAGTGCCTAGTAAGCCCTGGCAAAATAGACCACCCCGGCGGCCTTGCCGCCGCAGACGATACAGTTTTCATGCTCCACCTTCCGGTCAAAGGGGATGCAGCGGATGGTGGCCTTGCTTTCCTCTTTCACCTTGAGCTCGCATTCTTCGCGGCCGCACCAGGATGCCACGAAAAATCCGCGATCGCGCTCCATCACATCGAGAAACTCTGCGTAATCACTGCCGCTGCGCGTATTCTCCTCCAGATATTGCAGCGCCCGCCGGTAAAGATCGCCCTGCAGCTCCTCCAGCAGCAAAGGCAGCCGGCGGGGCAGTTCCGCCCAGGAAACCGCCTCTTTTTCACCGCTGTCGCGGCGCACCAGGACAACCTGCTCTGCGGCAAGATCGCGGGGCCCCAGCTCGATGCGCAGCGGCACCCCTTTCATCTCCCATTCGTTGAATTTCCAGCCCGGCGAATAACCCTCGCGGTCATCTAGCTTCAGGCGGATGCCGGCCTGCTGCAGCGTCTCCGTCAGACGGCGGGCTGCCGCGAGCACTTCTTCTCTGGCTTTCTTCGAGATGATGGGCACCATCACCGCCTGGATGGGCGCGATTCGCGGCGGCAGTATGAGTCCGCGGTCGTCTCCATGAACCATGATCAGCGCACCGATCAAACGCGTGGAGACCCCCCAGGAGGTTTGCCACACATATTTATGAGAATCATCCTGATCCAGGTAGGTAATATCGAAAACCCTGGCAAAATGCTGCCCCAGGTTGTGTGAGGTGCCCGCCTGCAGCGCCCGCCCGTCGCGCATGAGCCCTTCAACAGTGTATGTGCGCAGAGCGCCGGCAAATTTTTCCCGCTCCGATTTGCGACCGGTGATAACGGGAATAGCCATCTCCGTTTCCAGAAACTCTTTGTAAACGCCCAGCATCCTCAGCGCCTCCTCCTCAGCCTCCTCCTCGGTGCGGTGACAGGTATGACCCTCCTGCCACAAAAACTCCGATGTGCGCAGGAAAGGCCGGGTTACCTTCTCCCAGCGGACCACATTGCACCACTGGTTGATCAGCAGGGGCAGATCGCGCCATGACTGGATCCAGCGCGAATAGAAATCGCAGATGATCGCCTCGGAGGTGGGCCGCACCACCAGCGGCTCGCTCAGCGTCTCGCCGCCCCCCCTTGTCACCAGGGCCACTTCAGGAGCAAAGCCCTCCACATGCGCCGCCTCTTTTTGCAGCAGCTCCTGGGGAATGAAGAGAGGGAAATAGGCATTCTGGTGGCCCGTCTCCTTGAACCGGCCGTCCAGAAGCTCCTGCATCTTCTCCCAGATGGCATACCCGTAGGGGCGTATGGCCATGCACCCCTTCACCGGAGCATAATCCATCATTTCGGTCTTCAAAACCACGTCGATATACCATTGCGAATAATCCACAGCCTGCGGGGTGATCTCCTTGACGAATTCCTTCTCCTGACCCCGACCGGTGGATGCGCCGCCTTCCTGCTGAACCATCAAAATCCATCCTTTCCTGCAAAAATCTCACTGCCTCATTTTAGCATAGTTCAATTTCTCCGCCAACAGCAGCCCTACCAATCCTCACTCATTCCCCCGTCACCGGCACCGTTTTCTTCTTCGCCTTTAAGTCCCTTGATGGGCATAAGCCGGGGTGGGGTGAGGCTCCCGGCGCCTGTCTCCTCCTGCTGTCATACTGAGCCCCTCCTTGTCATGTCAAGCGAAGCGAAGCCTCCCCCCCCAACGCATCCGCTTCAGATCCTGTGCTATAATTGCAGCACTGGAGGGTTCATTTTGCACTTTAAATACAGCACGACAGAAACGGCATTTCTGAAGAAAAAAGATAAACTGCTCGGTGCAGCAATTGACCGCATCGGACCTATCCGCAGGGCTGCCGAGAGCGATCTTTTTACCTCTGTTGTCCGCCATATCATCGGGCAGCAGATCTCCACACCCGCCCAGGAGACAGTCTGGCAAAGACTTTGCGCCAGGATAGAGCCTGTCAATGCAGAGACGATCTGCAGCCTTGACTTGAATACACTGCAAAAAATCGGCACGACTTTTAGAAAGGCCGAATATATCAAAGATTTCGCCTCAAAAGTTAAAAATAGAGAATTCGATATTCAGGCACTCCGCGATCTGCCTGATGACGAGGTCATCAAAAGACTCTCCTCCCTTAAAGGAGTGGGCAGATGGACTGCGGAGATGGTCATGATCTTCTCCATGCAGCGCCCCGATATCGTCAGCTTCGGGGACCTGGCCATCCACCGCGGTATGCGGATGCTCTACCGTCACAAAGAGATCGACCGGGAAAGATTTGCAAGATACGCCAGGCGCTACTCCCCTTACGGAACAGTGGCCAGTCTCTACCTCTGGGCCATTGCCGGAGGCGCCATCCCGGAGATGCGGGACTATGCCCCCAAGAAGAAAACAAAGGCGGCGCAGAAATAGTGTTTAAGGTCTTTCAGCAAATTGTGGAGGCAAGACGATGTGGACATGGATGCCCTATATATGTTTGAGCCTGGGAATAGCCATTGGCCTTAATAAATTACCGCAAAAATATTTAAGAGCTCTGGAGCCTCTGATCAACCTGGCTTTAATTGTCTTATTGTTAACCGTTGGCATGAACCTGGGAGGCAGCAAATCCATTTTATCCAGCCTGGGTTCAATAGGACTTAACTGTTTGTTCATCTCCTTCTGCGCCATGGCCTGCACTGTTATCTGCACAGTTATCGTTGAAAAAACACTTTTGCCGCTCGATGAGATGAGCAGGGAAACACTTTCAACTGAAATCAATAGAGATAATGGAAAAGAGGCGCCTGCTGAAAAGGGATCGTTTTCACCGTTGATCTGGATCATGCCCTTGACCATTATCATCGGGGCCGTCGCCGGCTATCTTGTCAGCTATGACCACATGGAATCTCTCCTGGATTATTTATTGACCGGTTCACTGATGTTTATCTACATTTGCGCCGGTATCACCATGGGGGCAAATCGCAATGTCTTCAAGTATCTGAAAACAGTGGGATTCAAGGTCATCTTTCTTTCATGCGCCGCTCTTGGCGGAAGCATTGTCGGCGGTATCATTTCGGGGATCTTGTTAAAATTGCCCCTGCATATTTCTGTGATCTCCGCCGGCGGAATGAGTTTCTACAGCCTCACGGGCGCATTCATGATCCAGATGTACGGTGCTAAAATGGCCACATACGGCTTTATCGTGAACATGATCCGGGAGTTTTCCACCTTTCTCTTTTTACCTTTACTGGCCAGGATCAGCAAGGGCAGCCCCATCACCGTAGGCGGCGCAGCGGCCATGGACACCGCCCTTGTCCCCATCACCAGGGCTATCGGCTCCGAGCTGGGCCTGGTTACACTGATCACAGGAACAATCCTCACCATTATCATACCTCTGCTGCTTCCCCTCCTGCACAGTATCCTGATTTGACCTGAACAACAGTCAGCAGCTTTCTTTTTATCAAAATGGCCGTAGCCTTGGGATCACCCCCTTTGGGGATTATCTGGTTGACGGGCTTCCCCACAACGTTATTATTTCAGTACCGCCGGAAAATCGATCATAGGCCGTGGTCGAAAAGGTCATAGCGCTGGTAGACATAATTTTATCCTGAGCGGTGTAGATTTTCCTACAGTAACAGCGTCTACATACAGCTCTTCGAGAGAAAAACATGCATCGTATAGCAGAGTTGCCAACCAATATCTTCAGCTATATTGATAGGGTCCCCGCCAAGCTTTAGTTTGATAAATTCCCGCTGTAATCAAAAATACCCCATGAAATGGAAAACGTGAGCTAACTGAAGATTTTTTTCGCTTCATGAACTGATGCGTAATGCTAAATTTCATCCATATGGTAGTAAACTACTGTTTTGACTAGTATAAACAGCACTTGGGCTAAACTGGCAGATAAAATAAGCTATCACCAAGCAAATCTTTAGAGGGGACTTAGTATCGTGACAGATGGCATTCGCATTACCGGTAGTATGATCCAAGCCTACATAATCTGTCCCCGCCAGGCATGGTTAACCTCTAGGCAGATCTGTCCTGATGAAGACAACATCTACCTGGCGTTAGGCCGGCTGATCGACCAGCAATCCTACGGTAGAGAAAGAAAAGAGGTGCGCTTGGGCCACCTTTGTCTGGACCTGATCCGCCGCGGCGGCAAGCAATTAGTTGTCGGTGAGGTAAAAAAATCCTCCCGCGCCCTGGAGGCGGCCAAATTACAGCTGGCCTTTTATCTCCATGAACTGGCGGCCCTGGGAATAGAGGCCGAAGGTGAACTACTTTTTCCAGAAGAGCGTCGCAAGGAAAAAGTAGTTCTGGATGAAGCAATGTCAAAACAAGTCACAGAAATCAAGTCAGAGGTTACCTCTCTCATTAGTAGAGAGCAACCTCCTCTCCCTCATAAGAACAGGCGTTGTTCAAAATGTGCTTATGCTGAACTGTGCTGGGCGTAAGCCACCCGGATAGGACCCCGAACTATCAGCTTGGCTAACATACCCTGCAAGCATACTGAATACGAAGGGATTAAGAACATGCAAAAAACTCTTTATCTTTTCCAAAGCGGTCGATTAAAACGGAAAGGAAACACTATCTGCGTTGAAACAGAAGAAGCAACCCGCTATTTCCCCATCACAAGTGTCCGCGATATATTTATTTTTGGCGAAGTAGATGTGAATAAAAAGTTTCTCGAATTTGCTCATGAAAGCGAGGTTCTTCTACACTTTTTCGGCTATCACGGCCATTATGTCGGCAGTTTCTATCCTCGCGAACATTATAACTCCGGTTACATGGTCCTGAAACAAGCGGAACATTATCTTAATTTTCAAAGCCGTTTGCAACTCGCCTGTCAATTTGTCTCCGGCTCCCTGGCCAACATCCAGCAAGTTTTAAGGTACTATCAAAACCGGGGTAAGGATGTTGAAAAACAGGCAGCCGCCGTGGTCGGCTTTTCTCAGAAATGTGCGGGTTCATGCAATATCGAGGAGCTAATGGCCTTCGAGGGGAATGCCCGGTCCCATTATTATAAATCGTTTAACCAAATTATCGATGAACCGGAATTCCAATACAAGAGCCGCAGCAAGCGTCCGCCTGAAGATCCGCTTAATGCAGTGATCAGCTTCGGCAACACGCTTGTTTATATGAAAGTTCTCACGGAAATTTACAAGACCCATCTGGACCCCCGTATCGGCTTCTTACACGCAACAAATTTTCGTCGTTTTACTCTTAATCTTGATATTTCTGAGATTTTCAAGCCCATTCTTGCAGACCGGGTTCTTTTCAGCTTAATCGGTAAGAGAATGCTAAACAAAAAACATTTTGAGCATCATGGCGGTGCCACCTTGTTGAAAGAGCAGGGACGGAAACTTTATGTACAGGAGTTCGAAGAGAAGCTAATGAGTACCTTTTACCATCGCCGTCTGAAACGCAATGTCAGCTACCAGACACTTATTCGCATGGAGATTTACAAACTGGAAAAACACCTTATGGGTGAACAAGAATACCAGCCCTTCGTCAGCCGCTGGTAACTGCAATAAGGGGTTCTCAATATGTATGTAATACTGGTCTACGACATTAATGTGAAGCGCGTCGGTAAGGTCTTAAAAACTTCACGCCGCTATCTTACATGGGTCCAGAATTCAGTGCTTGAAGGTGAACTCACCGAGGCTACCTTCCGTTCTTTGCTCATCGATCTTAATCAGATAATCAATGTGGACGAAGATTCGCTACTTTTTTACATACTGGGTAGCCAGAAATACGCAGAGCGCAAGTCGGTTGGTGTAAAAAAAGGTGGTGAAGAGTGGATTTATTGATTTTTATTACCAGTATAATGGAAATATAACCAATATTATGATACAATGTGTCTAAAATTTGTAACTCGGGATAATACCTGCCCAACTAGACCGATCATCCGTCAGAAAAAGTATAAGGGTGAGACATTTTGAAAAACTCTCTAGGGCGCAAACCCGAAACAATGATCGCCACCCTTGGCGTAGAACCACAGGTAGTCACTATCACCCTAGATGCCCTCAAAAGCCTTGGGAAAAATATCGATATGGTTACAGTCCTTTACACTGATCATCCAGCAATATTGGAGGCCCTAACTGTGCTGAAAGAGGAATTTAAAACTGATGTCTACCCGGACATTTCCTTTCAAACCCGGCTTGTATTTACCCAAAAAGGCCCGGTTTTTGATTTTCAAACTGAAGAAGATTTGCGGGCTCTTCTCCGAACACTTTACTCCGAAATTAGGCAGGCCCGCCAAATGGGGCGCCCTGTTCATCTTAGCATCTCCGGCGGTCGCAAGGTGATGGGAGTGGTAGCCATGACTGTAGCCCAGCTTTTATATGGACCTGATGATCAGGTATGGTACCTGATTACAGAGGGTTGGAGCCCGGGTGCGGGCCGTCAGCTTCATGCTATCAATAATGAACGGGTTCGCCTGATTGAGGTGCCCGTTCTCCGCTGGCAGGAGGCAGCCACCTTGATGCAAGCTGTAACCGAGCTGGATGATCCTAAAGAGGTGCTGGCCTGGTATCATCGCCTGACTAAAAAAGTCGAAGAAAGAAGGCAGGGTGAATTTCTTAAGCATTGGTTGACGCCCGCCGAGCGCCGGGTAACACAACTGGCCTGCAGCGGCCTCGACAATGCTTCCATTGCCGCCAGACTGGCCAAACGGGAGCAGACCGTTGCCAACCAGCTGTGCAACATTTATGAAAAACTGCACGAATGGCTGGGGTTTCCCGATTACAAGGTTGATCGCAATATCCTGATTGCCCGGTTTGCCCCCTATTTTGCACTGGCTGAACCCAAAGGAGGCCGATCCCATGCAGATTCTTAATTTTGCCCATCCCATTTCAGAAACACAATTGGCCGGGATCGAAACACTTGCAGGCAATAAAATAACTGGCGTTATCAATATTTCGAGCCAGATTGATCCAGGCAAACCTATTGAACAGCAGATCGAGACAATGCTTGATGAGATCAAACTGACCCCGAATGACTGGCAAACCAAACCGCTGCTGATCAATTTGCCTTCACTAAACTACAGCACAGCGGCTTTACTGGCTCAGCTCCACGGCCGGATAGGCTACTTTCCAACAATTCTGCGGCTGCAACCAAACACTGGGGGAATTACTCCTTATTTTGAGGTTGCAGAAATTCTGAATTTGCAGGCCATGCGTGAACGGGCCAGAGGGAAAAG
>CAZQEV010000074.1:0-7595 GCA_964592135.1 uncultured Syntrophomonadaceae bacterium | reverse complement strand
TCTCCAGGCTTCCTGAAGAGCGTCAATAACCGTGCTGTCGCCTACCTGAGTGAAATCACGGTAAAACTGTCCCACGGCGGCGAAATACGACGGAGCCTGGATGTAGTATATTTCGTCAACTTCCCGGCCCAGTCTTTCCAGGGTCTTCGGAGGTCCGACAGGAACCGCCAGGATCAGCCTCCGCGGGCTTTGCTGCTTGATTCCCAGCAAAGCGGCACGCAGGGTGAAACCGGTAGCCACCCCATCATCAACAACGATCACCTGCCGGCCGGCAATTTCAGGCTGCGGCCTCCGGCCGCGGTATAACTGCAGGCGGCGCTTGATCTCAGCCTGCTCCTCTGTTGAAACGCGCTCCATGTATCCCGCGGGCAACTGCAGTTGTGCCGCCAGTGCTTCATTTAACAAAAGGCAGCCCCCTCCGGTAACGGCGCCTAAAGCCAGTTCCCGTTGCCCCGGCGCACCGATTTTCCGGGTAATGACCAGATCAAGGTCGCCTCCCAGACTCCGCCAGAGCGGCAGGGCCACGGGGACACCGCCGCGGGGCACCGCCAGAATTAACGGCGAAGTCCCCCGGTAGGATAATAATTTTTCAGCAAGAAGCTCCCCGGCATGCCGGCGATCTTGCAAAAGCACCGCCAGATCCCTCCTGGAAGAATTTATAGAGCCAACGAACCAAATATTTTATCGGCCGATTTTACAGCTGCACTTTCCGGAGGTAATTCCAGTAGCGCTTTCCCGGCCAGGTCGTAATCCACAACGGCAGCATCGAAGGGGATCTCTCCCCACAAATCGAGACCGGTGCGGGCAATCTCTTCAGAGAGTTGCTCCACCTCACCACCCCTGCCGCGGGAGATCACAAGACCCATCCGGCCGATCTCGAGGCGGAGGCTTTCAACGATTTCACGGATCCGGCCGGCTGAACGTACTCCTCGCGCAGTGGCGTCGCTTGTAACGAACAGCAGGTCGGCCTGGGGCAGAACCCGCCGGCTGATATGTTCCATTCCCGCTTCATTGTCCATAAGCAGATAATCATAGTTTGCGCTCAACTTCTCCAGGAAACGGCGCAGCAGATCATTGGGGTAGCAGTAACAACCGGGGCCCTGCGGATTGCCCATCACCAGCAAGTCAAAGTGTTTCGTCTCCACAAGGGACCTGTTGAGGTTGTATTCTATAAATACATCTTTGGTCATTCCGGTGGGCACGCCGCCGGGCTTCTTCGTCGCCTCCAGCATCGTGGCGATAGTGTCCTCTACCTTCAAGCCAAGAGCCTCGTTAAGGTTGGCGTTGGCGTCGGCATCAACGGCCAGTACAGCCTTCTCCGGATGCTTTCCCTGCAAATAGCGGATCAAAAGGGCGGCCAGGGTAGTTTTGCCGGTGCCCCCTTTACCTGCAATAGCAATTCGTACAGTCATCTGATCATCGCCTCCCGATTTATAAATAATGCATTGGTAAACAGCCGTCCCGAAACCGCCTTTTCCAGCTGGGCGATAGTATTGCATGGCCACATCTCCACCAGTTCGCCAAATGCTGCTATAGAGTGATGGCGAGACCACTGTTCCGGCGGCAGCGGGTTCAACCAGATTATACGCCGGACCCGCTCTTTCAATCGCTGAAGTTCCGGCAGCGCCGCATTCAGGTTGATCGTCCGGGTATCGCTGACCACGATGACTACCGTCCGCGGCGTGAGCAGTTCACGGTACTTTCCATTCAGCTCCGCCAGTGCGGCACCGATATTGGTGCCGCCGCCCCATGATTCACCTTGCATGACCACACGCTCAAGTAGCTGGTTCAAACCGGCCTGTTCTTTGAGAGCAGGGGTAAGATACTCCAGACCATCGGCAAAAGCAAAGAGCTCGAGATTTGAGACCGCCGCCTGAAGACCGTAAATAAATTGCAGCACAAAGCTGCTGTAGCGCTCCATTGAAGCGGAAAGATCTCCGATAAAAAGCAGTTGCAGCCTGGAGCGGCGCTTCCGCCTGTATTTCAGCAGGAAAGGCCGCCCACCGTAACGCATGTTCATCCGGACTGTACGGCGAAAATCGAGGGAACCGCGGGGGGCGCTTCTCTGGCGGCGGCGCACAAGCTTTTGAGCCAGTTGCAGGGAAAGCCTGTTTATAAGCGCCCTGGCCGCAGGCAGATCGGCCTGGCCGAGCACCTGCATGTCGGAATCGCACAGCCGCCTGTCGCCCTTTCCCGCAGGCCCTGAACCGGCGCTTCCGGCAGTGCAGCTTCCCCCCGGAAAGCGATCCCGCCGGCTGTGCCAGTAGCGCAGCTGACCCTTGACCACTGTTTCGAGAAGGGGTTTCAGCGGGGACCGTTTTTCTATTTCAGCAGCCTCGGTCTCCTGCACGAAACGGCACAGGCCCTGCCGTTCTGCTTCAGGTAGACTGCTGTAGAGAAGCATCTCCTCGTTGGAAAGCGACAGGGGCTCCCCTTTGAAGGAGAGATCGCAGGCAGCGCTTTCCAACATGATTTTCTCTTGCTCCCGCTGATGTTCAGCCCTCCGGAGTTGCCGGATCTGGGTTTCCGGGGGCACAAAATATCTTTCAAAGGCATCTTCAAAAACCTCGAGATCCCGGCGGCTCTTTACCAGGGTGGCGCGAAGCGCAGCTTTGAAGTCGTCGCGCCCGGCCAGGTCAATATGTTCAAGAGCCTGCAAAGCATCCAACAGCTCCGCCGTTCCCAGGGGAAGCCCTTCAGCCCGCAGCAGGGCGGCAAATATGGCCATGTTCTCGGCAAAAGAGCAGTCCTGCGGATCGGTCAAGGGCATGAACATTCTCCCTCCCCGCCGGCGGGATTACGCAACAGCTGATCGATCCCCCCCTTGCCGATTTCCCTGTGAAAAAGCAGCTGATCCTGGCGGTTCTTGAGCAGCAAGTTGAGAGTATCGGCCACCAGGGCCCCGTCGAGCCTTTTTTTACCCAAAGCCAACAGGGCCTGCGCCCAATCCAGGGTCTCGGCAATAGAGGGTTTTTTCCGCAACTCTTCATGGGAGCGCAAATGAGCGATCACCCGGGCAATCTCAATGGCAAAACGCTCGCTTAGCTGCGGGACCCTGGTGCGGATGATCCCTGTCTCCCTGGTAACATCGGGAAAGTCAAAGTAGAGATAAAGGCAGCGCCGTTTCAGACCGTCGGAGAGTTCCCGCTCGCTGTTGCTGGTCAGAACCACGACCGGAATATTTTCCGCCTTCAATGTGCCCAGCTCGGGAATAGAAACCTGAAAATCGGAGAGAACCTCAAATAAAAAAGCTTCAAATTCGGGATCAGTCTTGTCAACTTCGTCAATGAGCAGGACAACTCTTTTGGGGGAACGGATCGCCTTCAGCAGGGGTCTTTCAAGGAGGTAAAAAAGAGAAAAAAGGTCTTCCTCTTCAACAGGAGCCCCGTCAGTGTCGCGTTGGATCTGGATCCGCAGCAGCTGCCGCTGGTAATTCCATTCATAAAGCGCCTTGGTCTCATCGAGCCCCTCGTAACACTGAAGGCGGATGAGTTCTGTTTCCAGAACCTCCGCCAGCACTTTCCCCATCTCGGTTTTCCCTACGCCAGGGGCGCCCTCAATGAGTAAAGGTTTCTGAAGTTTGAGAGCCAGAAAAACAGTGAGAATGGCGCTTTGGTCGACGATATATCCGGCAGCAGCAAAGCGCTGCCGCAATTGTATCAGATCTATGTGCACGACAAGCCTCCCTTTTTAACGTCATCTGTCTTATTTATCATACTATAAAATAAATTATGTCGCAAACTGACAACCACGGATAAATAGAGATGGAGGCATTAAAAAAAGGCGGGGGAACCCCGCCCTGTGCCGGTGGCCCTGCCGGTGTTAAACCGGCGGCTGAACCAGTTGCCGGCTCTGCTTCTCCGATTCAATCTCCGCTTCAATCTCCAGAATTTTAGCGAGTACTGTCGCTCTCTCGGAACCTTTGGCGATGATATATTCGCGTAAAAGATTCTCCCTTGTCTCCGCCAGGGTTACCAAAATATCAGCCATCTGCCGCCATCCTCTCTCAAATTGATTTATCCCTTATTTTGCACAATTTCGACAAAAATATTCCGGCAATAGAAAATAGGTTTGCAAAGTCACCTGGATATGTAAATTATGAAGTCACTGGTATAATCTGGTATGATATGCAGGTAATATTTCTGAGTGAAGGAAGGAGATAATGGTTTAGACCCGAACCAAGCAGCTATGCTGGAGCAGGCAGCCGCCCGGCTTAACTTCAGCGGGTAGGTAAAGAGGCGATTTAAAACTATAAACTGAACTCCAAATTTGAGTGTCTCGTGAGTGTTTCGAGCGCTAAAAAGCACTAGACGGCACTAGGTTGATTTTAAAGCCCCGGAAGTCTTGGCGCCATTGACTTCCGGGGCTTTTCGATGGAGCCGGCAAGAGGACTCGAACCCCCAACATGCTGATTACGATTCAGCTGCTCTACCAATTGAGCTATGCCGGCACCGGGTATGGACATTATAACTCAAAGCCGTTTCGTGCTCAAGTGTTCCACATAATCGGTTTTTCATCACTGGCCATCACTGGCCAAACATATCGGTACGCCAAGTGCCTATTACGCCTCCGCCTGCGTTCGCCGGTGATGGTGGGGATCCTTAACTGTGCCCGTCGCGACAGGGAGAGGTCCCGGAGAAAAGCCCAGTGATAATCAAAAACGAAGCAGTTGCGTCAAAGTCGCTGTTCCTTTGCACTCATTGAGAGCGGCTGAATCTGGACATCTCCCCAGAGCGCTATTTTCTCGCCGCAGATAACCACCGCACCGGTAATCCCGTCAATGCTGCGAGCCAGATCCAGCGCCCGATCCAGATCGGCGGGATCCTGCACCACGTTGCCGACAGCGGTGGCCGCCGCATCAGCCAGGGCGGCGGAGGAAGCCATAACCATCGCCGCATCCGCCCTTCCCCTGCTGTAAGAATGCCCCACGGTACCCGAAGCTGTGGAGATGCCCAGAGGCCGCTCTCCCGGTTCGACAATAAGGGCTGTTTTTCCGCTTAAAGGTGATTTTCCGGCAAGAATCGCCACATTCGCCCTTTCGACAATGTTCATAAAGATGTCGCCGCCGTTTTCGACAATAACTTCGGAGCAGTCCTGCAGCAGCCATCGGCCGACAATTTCCGCCAGAGCTCCCGCCACCGCCGCCATGGGGCCCACTCCGCAGAGATTCCCGGCGCGGGCCATCTCCTGGACAATTTCCGGCGCCGCCCCAGACACCAGAAAGGGCTCAAGGGTCAGGGCAAAATCGGGGTGGGCGGCGATATAGAATTCCAGCTGCCTTCGGGTCTGCCAAAGCAGCTGCTCGGTATGGCCGGGAAGTGCTGTATAGAAATTGTTCCGGGGCACGGCAATCCACAGATCGCTCTCTTTCACCGTTACAGTGAATGTTTCAAAACGTGCGCTGCCGGCAAGATGCCTGTAAAAGCGCCGCATGCTCATGTGGCGCTTTCCAGCAACGTTTCCATAGCCCGGGCGGGACAGGCCTTCAGGCAAAGCTCGCAGATAATGCATTTGCTCTCGTCGAAGCACACCGTCATCCCGGGGCGGATTAAGCCGAGAGCGCCCGTCGGACAGATCACACTGCAGGCCCCGCAGTGAGTACAGCGCTCCTCATTCCAGATTATCTGCTGCTTTAAATACATGATGCGCAGCCCCTGCTCCTGCAGCCACTCGATGGCGCGGCGGTAATCGGGGTCGGCGCCGCTCAATTCAAGCATAAGGCGGCCCTCTTTTTCCGGGTTGATATCAGCGCGGAGAATATTAACCATGAGGTTGAAATCTTTGACCAGACAGTAAATCAAAGGCTGCTCAACTAGGGACGGCGGAAAGCGAAAAACAAGCTTCTGCTTGACAGTCATTTAAAACCCTCCTTCATCGGGTTTCCGTTGGGGCAGTGTCTTAAGTTTGATCCCCGCCTCCACCGAAGGCAGCGGTGCGGCCGGAGGGGCCAGGGCAAATTCACCGGCAAGGATCCATTCTTTGAGCGTGCAGGCGATCTCCCCGGCTCCGGCGTAGCTGGACAGCGGCGCCGCCGGGACCCGGCGGTCCTGGATTTCCACGGTGCCGCTTTTCAGCTCGGCATAGCTGACCAGGCCCAGATCCCCATCTTCCCGACAGGGATAGCTGCGGGAGAAGTCCACCACCGGAGCGAAGATTCCCTCATCTCTGACGGCGCAGTATGACATGATCTCCTCGTTGAGAATGGGTATGGGGATACCCAATCCCACCTGCAGGGTGGCGCCATAACCAAGAAAACTAAGCCCCCGCAACCAGCGCCTTTGCATCTGTTTCAGATCGCCGGTCACAGCAATCGTTGCCGCCGAGGTTAGGGGGACCCCATTTTCTCCCCGTTCCGCCGAGGGGTTGTGCTGGGTGCCGTGCCAGGTCACATAACCTATGCCGCCGCCGAGAAAGATACGCGTCCCGATTCCAATCGTCTTCAACATCGGATCATTCAGCAGAGGACTTAACTGACCCGCCGAGCTGTAGTAGGCATTGCCCATCCGGGGTTTCAATATTCCCATATAGGTGTAAATTGTCTTTTCACTTAGATTAACCGCTACATTGTAGTTCTGGTAGGCGTTGCGCGGATTATAAAGCGTGGCCTCGTTTATCTCGGAGAGGCGGAAGGTGGTTTCAATCTTTTTCAGGGGGTAGCAGTCAGTACCATAACCGCAGGCCTCCAGGCGAATTTCCTTCCCCGCAACAAGATCTTCGATGACATGGCCGCCTCCGTAGCGAAATTCACCGGGGTGATTACTGTTCCGTGGATCGCCCGCAGGCAGGGCGGTTGCTCCAAGGTAGGCGTCTACCGCCGCTATCCCCGCATATGCCGGAACCCCGTTTAAATATACTTCGTTCATTTTAATCCGCGGTTGAGGATGTCCAAAATTAAGAAAAAGCCCGGAGGAGCACATGGGTCCGAAAGTGCCTGTGGTAACCACATCCACCCTCTCTGCAGCTCCGGCAACACCCTTTTCGTCAACGAGGTCCAGCACCTCTGCGGCAGTCAGGACAACAACTCTGCCGCTGCGAATTTTTTGATTGATCTCTTCATAGGTTCTGTTTATTCCCATGCAAATGACCTCCTCCCATCTTTGTTACAAGATTATATCATTCCACACCCCTTGACAAGATCACGCCACAGACAAACAGAAAGAGCCGCACCGGGAAGGTGAGGCTCATGAAAACAAAATTATTCTAATCAGTTTATTCGGACAGCAACTCCTGGAGGTGGCCTTCAAATACCGCCGCATAATTTTCCGGATGGGTCAAAAAATTGAAAGCCTCCCTGTTCTTCTGGAAGAGCCGGTAAAGAGGATAACCGGTAATCAGGTTCAGCTGTGGAACGGGAGTCACCGGACAGCGCTGTAAGGGGGGAAGGGAGAGGCAGTTCTGATTGGGCACGAACTCAGAACCCTCCTCAGTATAGATCTCAAAGTAAGCTCCACCGCCAACCTCACTCATGGGCTCATAAATAGATGAGAATTCAGCGGCTACCCAGTTGCTCATGATGAGGTAATCATCACCGGGATTGATCGTAATATGGCCGAAATGGGGCGGGATAAGCACCTTGTCACCCGGTTTTGCCGCTA
>CAZQEV010000073.1:3911-7886 GCA_964592135.1 uncultured Syntrophomonadaceae bacterium | reverse complement strand
TGCAAAATGGCCGCGGGGATGGATCGTCTGCAGGAGAGTGTATCTTCTCATCAGCATGATGAAAGGGGAGGCGCGCCCGTGCTGAAATCCTCTCTGAAGGAAAAAAACGGCGATAAAAAAACCATCGATCCGCTGCTGATCTTGAGCCGGATTACATCCACGGTAAGCGGTTTGAGCGAACTTGACACGATTTTAAAGGTAGGGGTGCAGAAAACACTGGAGTTTATCGGGGGCAGCTACGGCGGGGTGATGCTTCTGGATGATCGGAAGCAGAGCCTGAGCTACCATGTTTCCCAGGGCTTATCCGCTGAGTTTGCCCAGCTCATGTCTGTGAAACTCGGCGAGGGGATCAACGGGAAAGTGGCCTCAACAGGGAAAGCAGTCCTGCTGGATGATATTTCGGAAGAACCGGAGGCGCTGCATGGAGATCTCATCAAGACAGAGGGCTTGCGGGCTTTCATCAGCGTTCCCCTCCGCTTCAGGGAAAGGGTCCTGGGCGTTTTGAACTGCGCCAGTCGCCAGGTAAAGCATTTCACAGAAAAAGATATGCATATATTACACTCCATCGGGGATCAGTTGGGGCTGGCTGTGGGCCATTTCCGGCTCCAGGAGAGGCTGCAGGATAAAAGAGAGAGGTACCGCGATGTGGCCCGCCAGGTGATCACCGCCCAGGAGAAGGAGAAAAAGCGGATTTCTCAGGAACTGCACGATGAAACGAGCCAGATGCTGGCCGCGCTGACCCTGAACCTGAAAACATTGAGCGAAATGGCCAGGCTCATGGGACTGGAGGATCAGAGATTCATGGCCATGTTGTCGAAGGTCCATACCACCGCAGTCCAGATCAACAATGAAGTCAATCGCATCATCTCCGATCTTCGCCCGACCCTGCTGGACTCTTTAGGCTTTATCCCGGCCATTCGCCACTATACTGAATCCTGCCTTCTACCCTTGAATATCAAGGTCTCCTTCGAGATCATGGAGCCGCCCCTGCCGCTTTCCGCGGAAGACGAGGTCAACCTTTTCCGCTGGGTTCAGGGAGTTGTGGGCAATATCGTCCAGCACTCGGCAGCCCGGAATGTGGTCGTGTCGCTGCAGAAAAAGGACGGACAGCTGGAGCTCTGTATCCGGGATGACGGCATCGGGTTTGACGTTTCCCGCATTGGCCGGACCAACAGCCAAAAAAGAAGGCACGGCATGGGCCTGATTATCGCCAAGGAGAGGATGAAGCTCATCGGCGGAAACTGTTCCGTTCATTCCCAGCCTGGAAAAGGGACCACCGTGTACGGTGTGATCCCCCTGGTCTGAAGCCGGGTCCGGCCCTCTCAGGGTAAGCGCAAAAATGTTCCATGATGCGAGGGGAGCCTGTAGATCATGCCCAAAATAAGGGTGCTGCTGGTCGACGACCATACCATCGTGCGGGAAGGCGTCTCTGCCCTTTTGGAGCTGTCACCCGAAATCGAAATAGTCGGCGAGGCCGCCAACGGAAATGAGGCCATGGAGATGGCCAGGGAGCAGCCTGTGGATCTTGTGCTCATGGATCTGGATATGCCGGTGATGGGGGGACTTGAAGCGACCCGGAACCTCTGCAAGGAGTTTCCCGAGATCAAGGTGCTTGTCCTGACCCAGTATGACCACAGGGAGCATGTTCTCTCCATTCTCGAGGCCGGCGCCCACGGATTTTTAAACAAATCTGCGGCCTCCACCGAGCTGGTCTCGGCAATCCGCGCCATTTACCGGGGCGATTCTTTTCTCTCGCCATCGGCCACAAAGCACCTGGTTGAGAGTTACCAGCTGGAAACCGACTCCAAAAAGAAGAGCGATCCCTACGAGCAGTTGACGGAGCGGGAAAAAGAGGTGCTCCGCCTGCTGGCGGAAGGGCGTACCGCCAGGGAGATAGCGGGCCGGCTCTTCATCAGCCCCAAAACCGTGGACAGTCACCGCACCAGGCTGATGCACAAACTCGATCTCCATAACCGCGCCGAGCTGGTCAAATACGCCCTGCGCAAAAAAATCATTCCCCTGTGAGCCCTTGCGGCTGTGACTGCGCCTGCGCCGGCAAGGAGACACCCTTCTGTCCAAACCCTGAGCTTCTGAGCGGGGCGGGGCGGGCAGGACGGGCGGGACGGGGCGGGAGGGGCGGGGAGCGGCGCCGGGCGAGGGCGGAAAAAAATCAAAAACCTGAAGAAAGGGGGAGTAAAAGATGAAAAGGATCATTCTCATTGTAGATCAGGATGATCGCTTTACCGTCAGTCTCCGGGAAGAGCTTGAAAAAAGACATTGCAAAGTTTTTATTGCCTGCGACAGGCGCAAGGCGCAGCAGATCGTGGAAAGCAGAAACCCCCAGCTCATCATTCTGGGCACCATTACCCCGCGCGGGGATGCTTTCCAGCTGCACCAGTGGATCAAAAACAGGCCGGCCACGGCAAGCCTGCCTCTGGTGGTGGTTGACGTTCCCCCCGACAAACAGCATCTTAACGGCTGGAGAAGGGATGAGGGACTGCGGCTCGATGCCGAGGATTATTTCTGCCGCCCCCTGGAGCTGACCGCGCTCGTAACAGCGGTTGAGGAGCTGCTCTGCAAAACCGCCGGGAAGATCCGGGTGCTCGTGGTCGATGATCACGAGATCGTCCGCGAAGGGATCTGCGCCCTGCTCAACCTGCAAAAAGATATAATCATCATCGGAGAAGCGGCGGAGGGCCGCGATGCCGTTGAAAAAACAGAACAGCTGCGGCCTCATGTGGTGCTCATGGATATCATGATGCCGGAGCTGAACGGCATCGAGGCCCTCCGCCAGATCAAAAGCCGGTGCAAGGATGTCAGGGTTCTCATTTTGAGCCAGTACGAGGATGAGGGCTCTATCGCCGAAAGCAGGGCTGCGGGAGCCTTCAGCTTCATCCCCAAAAGAAGCGTCAGCACCGGCCTCCTGAAAGCCATCAGAACAGCAAGGCGATCCCGACACCAGGCCCCTTACCACTACTCATAGATCCGCTGCCCTGCAATAAATGGCTGTAAATTACAAAGTTACTCAGTACGGCGCCAGGCACCGACTGAAGTAACTTTTTCTGTTTTTTTTGCTCTGGGGTAAAACCCTACAGTTTCTGAATTTAACCCCTGTTCCCGGGGGTTGTTTTTAAGGTGATCTCCCGGGAAATTTGGGGCGGGCAGGCAAAAGGGATCAGGTCTATCCCTCTTTCAGGGCGGCCAAAAATGAGGTTAAATGGGATTGAAGATTAAAAATATTCCAGCGGAAGGAGGCAACAAAATGGCTGCCGGAATTCTTATCGTTGATCAGGAGCAGGAGTTTATCTTGAAGCTGCAGCGGGAGCTCGAGGAAAAAGGCAGTGAAGTATTTGTCGCTGTGGAAAAAGTTGAGGCGCAGGAGATCGTGCGGAGTCACAGGCCGCAGCTCATCGTTCTGGGCTCCATCAAGCCCCGCGGTGATGCTTTCAAACTGCACCAGTGGCTGAAAGAGACGCCGGCAACGAGCACTCTGCCCGTCATCGTGGTCGATGTCCCCATTGAGAAGCAGCATGTCAGCGGCTGGAGAAGGGATGAAGGGATGCGCCTCGATGTGGCCGATTATTTTTACCGGCCGCTAAAACTGCCCGTGCTGCTGTCGGCTATCGAGAAGCTGCTGGACAGAGCTACGAGGAAGATCCGGGTGCTCGTCGCCGACGATCATGCCGTGGTCAGGGAGGGAATCTGCGCCCTGGTGAATCTGCAGAGAGATATGCTCATTGTCGGAGAGGCTGTCAACGGCAGGGACGCCATCGAGAAGACACATGAGCTGCTCCCCAATGTTGTGCTCATGGATATCGCCATGCCGGTGCTGAACGGTATCGAGGCGATGAAAGAGATCACCAGCGCCTGTGAGGATGTCAAAGTCCTGGTGCTCAGCCAGTACGATGATCAGGGCAATATCATCGCCAGCAAAGAAGCGGGGGCCTTTGACTTTATTCCCAAGAAAAGTGTCAG
>CAZQEV010000073.1:0-3811 GCA_964592135.1 uncultured Syntrophomonadaceae bacterium | reverse complement strand
CCGGCGCCGCATCCCTGCCTGAGCCGCCGGACACCGGCCTAAAAAATCTCCCTAGATTACATGAAAGGCGGATTCCAAATTGCAACCTGTAACGTTAACCATCAATCAGCAAGAGGTAAGCGGCCACCCGGGATTGACCATCCTGGAGCTGGCCCGGGAGTCCGGCATCACCATTCCCACGCTCTGCCACCACGCCTCGTTGAACCCTGTCGGGGCCTGCCGCATCTGCCTCGTAGAAAATGAAGCCAATGGAGCCCTGCTGGCATCCTGCGTCACCCCCATCGCGCCGGGGATGATCATCAACACGGAATCGCCCCGGGTTCGCGAGCACCGCAAGATGATCCTCAAGCTCATGCTGGCCAGCCATCCCGACGCCTGCCTCGTCTGCGACAAGGGCAACCGGTGCGAGCTGCGCGGGCTCGCTTCGGAGATGGGGATAGGGTTCATCGAGCTGGACCGGATCCCCCAGCCGGCCCTTACTGAAGAGCTAAACCCCTTCCTCGTCAGGGATATGAGCAAATGCATCCTCTGCGCCCGCTGCATCAGAGCCTGCCAGGAGCTTGTTGTCGAGGGGGCGCTAGACTATTACGGCCGCGGCTTCAAGACCAGGCCGGCTACCCTCTTCGATGCCCCCCTGGAGAACTCGGAGTGCACATTTTGCGGGACCTGCGTCGCCCTCTGTCCCACGGGAGCGCTCATGGAGAGAGAGCCGCTCTACCGGGGGACCATCGGCGCCGCCGTGGAGTCGACATGCCCCTACTGCAGCTGCGGCTGCGCCATCTCCCTGGAGGTGAAAGATAACCGGGTGGCCCGCGTTGTGCCCGGGACTGAACAGCCCGGATCGGGCACACTCTGCGTCGCGGGAAGCTACGGCTGCGACTTCATCCACAGCCCCGGGAGGTTGACCAGGCCTCTTATCAAGGAAGAAGATGGCGCCTTCAGGGAAGCCGGCTGGGATGAAGCCCTCACTGTTGCCGCCGCCGCTTTGAACAGGATCAGAGATGTGCATGGGCCGGACAGCACGGCTGTCTTCGGCGCGGCCAACTGCACCAACGAAGAGAATTACCTGCTGCAGAGGTTTGCCCGCACGGTGCTGGGGACAAACAACATCGACAACGGCAGCAGCCTCTACTATGCCGCCGCCCGCCGCGCCTTCTACGATTGTGTCAGCTTTCCCGGCATTACCTATCCCCTGGCCGACCTGGACCGCGCCGATGTGATCATGGTTGTCGGCGCAAACCCGGCAGCCTCGGCGCCGCTGGTCAGCTACCGGATCAAGCGCGCCGTCAGGATGCTGGGAGCGAAGCTCATCCTCATCGATCCCCGGCAGACAAAGCTCGACCTCTTTGCCCACTGCCGGCTGCAGCCGCGGGCGGGCGCCGACCTGGAGCTGCTCATGGGCCTGGCCAGGGTGATCATCGATGAGAATCTGACCGACCGCGAATTCATCGCCCGGAAAACGGAGAAATATCACGATCTGCTCGCCTCCCTGGGCGGCTTCTCCCTGGAGGCAGCGGCGGAGGCCTGCGGCATCGAGGCGGCGCAGATCCGCCTGGCCGCCCGGCTTTACGCCGGGGCGGGCAAAGCGGCGATCATCTTCGGCAGCGGGATCATGCAGCAGGCCCGGGGAGAGGAAAATGTCAGGGCTTTGCTCAACCTGGCCCTGCTCACAGGTCATATCTGGCGCAGGGGAGGCGGCCTCCGGGCGCTGCTCAGGGAGTGCAATGCCCAGGGGGCCTGCGATATGGGCGCACTGCCCGACTTTCTACCGGGCCGCCGCCATGTCGGCGATCTGCCCCTGAGAAAAAAATTAGAGACGCGCTGGCAGTCGCCCCTGCCTGCTCACCCCGGTCTGGGCGCCCTGGAGATGATGGAGCAGGCCCGTCAAGGAAAAATCAAGGGGATGCTCATTGCCGGTGAAAATCCCCCCGCCGCCTTTCCGGGGTCGGCCCGCGCTGAAGAGGCGCTCGCTTCACTGGATTTCCTGGCCGTTCAGGATCTCTTTCTCACCGAAACGGCCCGGCTGGCCCATGTTGTCTTCCCGGCCGCCTCCTTTGCGGAAAAGGAGGGCGCTTTCACCAGCCTGGAGGGAAAGGTGCAAAAAATATCCCCCGCCCTGGAGCCCGTCGCTGAAAGCAGGCCGGACTGGAAGATCATTATACAACTGGCCGAAGCTATGGGCCGGCCGCTGCCCTTTAGCTCCCTGGAGCAGCTCCGTGAAGAGCTGGAGGAACTCGTTCCCTTCTACAAATGCGGCTGGGAAGAGAAAGTCGCGGAAGAAGAGGATGACTATCTGGAGACAAGGTCCGACCGGCGACTGCCTCTGAAAAAATTCCCCTCTTTCCTGCCGGTGGGAGAGAGCTCTCCCGGGCCGGCGCCGCCGGGCTCCGGCTACCTCATCCTGTTGCCGGAGAGCACCCTCTTCCGGCGGGGCGGCGGCGCCAGAAGTTCGCGATCAGGAAAGCTGAGCCGTTTTTCCCCCATCCCCATCCCCTTTCTCAAGATGAACAGGCTCGATGCCGGGGAGATGGAGCTGCAGCCCGGGGATCATGTTGAGGTTATCTCAGAGTCCGGGCGGCTGCCGGCTCTGATAGAATATTCCGACAGCCTGCCCCGGGGCGCCGTTTCACTGTCCCGCGCCCACCCCGCTTGCCCTGTGACCGCTCTGTTCAGCGCCCTCCCGGAAAGACCGGCCCTCAGCTCAGCGTTACAGAGATGTTATATCCGGATAGAAAGGAGCGGTCAAGATGAACCCGAACCTGGAGCATAACGAGATTGACTGGCCTCGCCTGCATGAGATCATCGATGACCATTGCCGCGGCGAGAGCCGGGCTTTGATCCCCCTGGTCCAGGAAATCCAGAGGGAATTCGGTTACATCCATCCCGAAGCGATCCCGGTAATTGCCGGCAGATTGAAGCTCTTTCCCAGCGCGGTCCAGGGCGTGATCTCCTTCTATGCGCAGCTCTACACCGAGCCCCGCGGCCGCAACACCATCCGCGTCTGCCGGGGGACGGCCTGCCATGTCCGGGGCGGTAAAACCATCCTCAAGCTCGTCAAACAGCGCCTGGGCATAGAAGAGGGCGAGACCACGGCGGACCTTGAATACACCCTGGAAACAGTGGCCTGTATCGGGGTTTGCGCCCTCGCTCCCAGCATGGTCATCAATGAGCAGGTCTACGGCAGGATGAACCCCAAAAAAGTGGGGCAGCTGCTCAAGAGAAAGGATGAGAACCATGAGCAGGCGTAAAGTTCTCATCTGCCGGGGCACGGGATGCCAGGCCGGCGGCTCGCAGGAGCTGTATGAGACACTCAAAGCCGAGGTGGCCCGGCTGGCCCTGCCCGGTGTTGAGGTGGACTTCACCGGCTGTCACGGTTTCTGCGAACAGGGCCCCATCGCCGTGGTGGAGCCCGAAGGGATTTTCTATACCGGGGTCCAGACGGAAGATGTCCCCGAGATTGTGCAGTCCCATCTGCGGCACGGCAGACCGGTGAAACGGCTCTTCTATGTCGATCCCGTCACCGGCCGCTCCATCCCGCGCTATGCCGAGGTGGAATTCTACCGGCAGCAGCAGCGGCTGATTCTGAACAGGTGCGGCCACATCAACCCCGAGCGCATTGGCGACAGCATGGAGTGGGGGGGCTACCGGGGCCTTACGAGAGCCCTCCTGGAGATGACCCCGGAGGGAGTCATCGCGGAGATCGCCGCAGCGGGGCTGCGCGGCCGAGGCGGCGCCGGGTTCCCCACGTCGCGCAAGTGGGAATTCTGCCGCAGCGCCCCGGGTCGGAAGAAATATGTCATCTGCAATGCCG
>CAZQEV010000072.1:0-7947 GCA_964592135.1 uncultured Syntrophomonadaceae bacterium | reverse complement strand
GCAGCCCTGGCTGCTGCCGGAAAGATCAGTTCCGGGTTTAATTTGTTATAATAATACAACTTGTCTTTTCTGTCACATCTTGCAGGAGATAACATCGGTTTTAACGAATTGATATCTATTGTGCAAAAAGGAGCGTCATCTATAAAAATCCTATAAAAAGGGGTGAGCTTATCAATATGGGTTTGGCGATTTTTAAAGGAGGCGTTCACCCGGAATATCGCAAGGAGTTGACCGCTTCGTTGGCCATCACCGCCGCTCCGGTTCCCCGGAAAGCGATCATTCCGCTGCAGCAGCATATCGGCGCTCCCTGTGAACCGCTTGTGGGGGTGGGTGACACCGTTAAGGTGGGCCAGAAGATCGGCGACAGTGAAAGCTTCGTTTCTTCGCCGGTGCATGCTTCCGTATCAGGAAAGGTTACGGCTATTGAGCCCTACAACCACCCTCTGGGCATGAAGGTAACTGCTGTGATCATTGAAAACGACGGCCTGGATGAGTGGTGCGAGTTTGAGCCCCCGGGTGATCCCGATCTGCTCTCGCCGGAGGAGATCCGCGTCCTAATCCGCAGTGCCGGCATTGTGGGGATGGGCGGAGCGGCCTTTCCGGCACATGTAAAGCTGTCACCGCCGGATGGGAAAACCATTGATACAGTGATCCTGAACGGCGCCGAGTGTGAACCGTACCTGACGGCTGACCACCGCCTTATGCTGGAGCGATCCGAAGAAGTTGTTTTTGGCCTTGAGGTGATCATGAGGGCTCTGGGAGCAGGAAGGGGCATTATCGGGATCGAGGATAACAAACCTGATGCTCTCAGGGTGATGGGGCAGTCCGTTGAGGGCAAGTCCGACATCAGCGTTGTTCCCCTGAGAACAAAATATCCCCAGGGCGCGGAGAAAATGCTGATCCAGGTAACAACCAGGCGCAGTGTTCCCTCAGGGGGGCTGCCGCTTGATGTAGGCGTGGTCAATCACAATGTGGGCAGCGCTGTGGCTATATCAGAAGCTGTCCGAAAAGGCCGGCCTTTGATTGAGCGAGTGATCACAGTCACCGGCGAAGGGATCAAACGCCCGGCCAACCTGATGGTGCGGTTGGGCACTCCGGTAAGCGAGCTGATCGACTTTTGCGGAGGTCTAAAAAAAGAAACCTGCAAGGTGATCATCGGCGGGCCGATGATGGGGCTGGCTCAGCCGGCGACGGATCTGCCGGTGATCAAGGGGACATCAGGTATTGTCGCTCTGACATCCGAGGATGTGGATCTTAGCGAAAGCGGCAGCTGTATCCGCTGTGCCAGGTGTGTTCAGGTCTGCCCCATTAACCTTGTTCCCACTTTTATTGCCCAGGCGGCAGAGCACAACCTCTTCAAGCGGGCTGAAAAACTGCATGCCGCCGATTGTATTGAGTGCGGCTGCTGCGCCTATATCTGCCCGGCCCGGATTCCCCTGACGCAATGGATCAGGATTGCCAAAGCGGAAGTGCTCGCCAGGCAGAAAAGATAACCGGCGCCTTTGAGATGGGAGTGATTAATCATGAATGAAAAACTGGCAATATCTTCATCGCCTCATGTTCACACAATTCAGTCTGTGCAAAGTGTGATGATAGATGTTCTCATCGCCCTGGGGCCCGTTGCAGTAGTGGCGGTGTTTCTGTTCGGTTACCAGGCGCTCATCACCATGGGGGTGGCTGTTGGCGCCGCCATGCTTGCCGAAGCTCTCTGGCTGCGGCGTCTGAATATATTCGGCGACGGCAGCGCTGCCGTGACCGGTTTGCTGCTGGCCATGACCCTGCCGCCCGATGTTCCCTGGTGGATCCCCGCAATCGGGGCGGTTACGGCGATTATTATCGGAAAGCAGGTTTACGGCGGCATCGGATACAACATCTTCAATCCCGCCCTTGTCGGCCGGGCCATCCTGGTGATCTCCTGGGGGTCCCGCCTGGCCGGTCCAATCTGGCCTGTTCCCAAACCATTCCATTTCCTTGCCGATATCTCTGCGGTGACCACGGCGACCCCCCTGGCGGGTGAAGCGGAAGCGCTTAAAGTATCGCTGAGCCAGCTTTTTATCGGAAATATGGCCGGCTGCCTTGGCGAAACCTCCGCCCTGGCCCTGCTTTTTGGGGCCTTCTGGCTGCTCTACAAAGGCCATATTGACTGGCGGATTCCGGGCGGTTTCATGGTCACTGTCCTGGTCATGGGCTCTCTGTTTGGCGGCGGGTTTTATGAGGACTGCCACTTGCTGACCGGTCTTTTTCATCTTCTCGCCGGAGGGGTCCTCCTGGGGGCGCTGTTCATGGCTACCGATATGGTTACCTCCCCGGTAACACCCAATGGTAAGCTCATCTTCGGAGTGGGCTGCGGGCTTATCACCATGCTCATCCGGCTCTTTGGCGCCTATCCCGAGGGGGTTACCTTTGCCATTTTGACCATGAATGCGTTGACCCCTTTGATCGACAAATTTACCATACCCAGAAAGTTCGGGGAGGTGAAGCGCTTTGCGTGAGCTTATCCGTCTTGTTTTGACCCTGCTTGTAGTTACCGCCGTGGCCGCGGGATTGCTGGCGGGAGCGAATATGTTTACCGCTCCGGCTATCGCGCAGCGGCAGGAAGAAGACTACCGCAACGCCCTCAAAGAATATTTCCCCCGGATGGATGAATTCAAGAGCGAGCTCCTGGAGCAGGATTCTTTCGATCTTGTTTATGATGCTCCGGGTGAACTTCTCGGGGTGATGGCTTCATCCGGCTTCCAGGGCTATGATGGCCTGATCAGCTATAACCTGGCCGTGGATAAAGAGGGCAAAATACTGGGGATGCGTATTGTGGAGCATACCGAAACCAAGGGTGTGGGTGACGTCATCGAGAAAGCCGATTTCCAGAAGCAGTTCACCGGGAAAAGCTATCTCGATCCGCTGCAGCCTGGAGAGGATGTCGATACAGTCAGCGGCGCGACCAAAAGCACCGCCCCCATGATCGAATCCATCCGCCGGATCCTGGCGGTCATTGCCGATAAATTTCTCGTTATTGAGGAGGAAGAGGCTTTTAATATTACCGCTGTACCCGACGGCACCTATCGCGGCAGCGGGGAGGGGCTGTTCGGAGAGATCGTTGTCGATGTTTCTGTGGAGGGCGGGAGAATCACTGTCATCGAGATCGTTGAGCATGGAGAGACTCCCACGTACCTGGCCGAAGCTGCGGCTATTATTCCGACGCAGATCATCGACGGACAGACAATGGATGTTGACACGAAGACGGGGGCTACCGAAAGCAGCGCCGGGATTGTCGAAGCTGTCCTTGCTGCTTTAACCCAGGCCCTGAATCCGGAAGGTGGTGAAAGCGGTGAAGAATAATTATCTGAAAGATTTTACCCGGGGGATATTTGCAGAGAACCCGGTGTTCCGCCTGGTGCTGGGGATGTGTCCCACACTTGCCATCACCGTCTTGATCAAAAACGGGCTGGGCATGGGGCTGGCAGTGGTGGCGGTGCTGACCTGTTCCAACATCGTTATCTCCAGCCTGCGGCGTTTCATCCCCGATCAGGTCCGGATCCCCTGCTATATCGTGATCATCGCTACTTTCGTGACGATCATTGAAATGGTTCTGCAGGCTTTTGTTCCTGCCCTCTACGCCGCTCTGGGGGTGTTTGTTCCCTTGATTGTGGTGAACTGCATCATTCTCGGCCGGGCTGAAGCCTTTGCCGGCAAGCAGCCGGTGCTGCGTTCGCTCCTGGACGGGGTTGGCAGCGGATTGGGATTTACTCTGGGTCTGCTGCTGCTCTCCCTGGTGCGGGAGGTCTTCGGCAACGGCACCTTTCTGGCCGAGACGAACTACGCGGTGCAGCTTTTCGGATCCAGCTTTGAGCCCATGCGGGTTTTTGCCCAGCCGGCGGGAGCCTTCATCGCTCTGGGTCTACTGCTGGCGCTGACGAACATCATCTTCAAGCGGCTGCAGATCGACTAGGCCGGTTCACAATTTCTTGATGGAGGACGGTCATGGAAAAGCTGATTTCAATCTTATTTATCTATATCCTTGTTGACAATTTTGTCTTGCAGCGTTTTTTTGGGATCTGCCCTTTCCTGGGAGTTTCGCGAAAAATGGAAACCGCCATGGGGATGGGTATGGCGGTGGTCTTTGTGATCACCATCTCCACACTGGTAACATGGTTGATTCATTACCAGATCCTGGCTCCGTTAGGTCTTGGTTTTCTGCAGCTGGTCACTTTCATCCTGGTTATCGCCGGCATGGTGCAGCTTGTGGAGACCTTTTTACGAAAGGCCAGTCCCACTCTGTACCAGGGATTGGGGATTTATCTTCCCCTGATCACGACCAACTGTGCTGTTCTGGCAGTGGCGCTGCTGGCAGTGCGGCAGGAATTTACGCTCCTGGAGTCTGTCGTTTTTGGCATCGCCGCTTCGCTGGGCTTCTGGATGGCCCTGGTGATCATGTCGGGGATCAGGGAGCGGCTCGATCTGGCCAAAATACCCGCACCGCTGCAGGGGACCGCTATCACCCTGATTACTGCGGGCATTTTATCGATGGCTTTCATGGGATTCAGGGGCATGTTAACCCTTTAATCGTAGATCATATGTGATTGCCAAAGGAGATATTTGATCATTACAGTGAGGTGAACACAGTGGAAATATTATATGCTGTCGCTACCCTGGGAGGTTTGGGCGTTCTCCTGGGTGTTCTTCTGGGAGCAGCGGCGCATTTTTTTGCCGTAGATACAGACCCCCGCGTGGAGGCTGTTCGCGAAGCACTGCCCGGGGCAAACTGCGGCGCCTGTGCTTATGCTGGTTGCAATAAGTATGCCGAAGCCGTTGTTGAGGGCAGAGCGCCGGTAAATGCCTGTATTCCCGGTGGTAGTGCATCCTCCACTGCTATTGCCGCAATAATGGGGCAGGAAGCGGCCGCGGTAGAAGAGATGGTAGCTGCAGTATTCTGCCGCGGCGACAACCGGCGTGCCGGTGAAGTCTTCCTATACGATGGAATTGCTGACTGCGCTCATGCGCAGAAGTATCACGGTGGATTTAAAACCTGTACCTACGGCTGCCTCGGCCTGGGCAACTGTGTGCGGGCTTGCCCCTTTGAGGCCATCACCATGGGGCCTCTGGGGCTGCCGCAGGTTGACGAGGACAGGTGCACAGGCTGCGGCCTCTGCAGCGATGCCTGTCCGCGAGGGATCATTCGCCTTATTCCAAAAGACGACAGAGGAAGAGGACATCTGGTCTGGTGCAGTTCGCAGGATCGCGGCAAAACGGTTACCAGGGCTTGCGAGGTGGGCTGCACGGGATGTAAGGCCTGTGTACGGGCCTGTCCCCGGGAGGCCATCAGCATGGAGGGCAATCTCGCCATAATTGATCTCGATAAATGCGATGATTGCGGTATTTGCGTGGAGAAATGCCGTTTCGGATCGATTCTGCCCCGCAGCAATGCCGGTGCTGACAGCGCTGACGCTCCAAAGGCTGCCAGCGCCTGAAATTAAAGCGCCTTACGATGATCATGGGGCTGTCTCTCCGTCATTATGGGGCAGCCTCTTTTGATCGGTAGAACGGTTTGGAGAACCCTGTTATTTCCCCTGTTATTTTTAACGCTGTGATGCTATATTAAATCCTGGAGATAAGCGAAGGAAGGGATCGGGCTTGGCCTGGTTGCATAGAGGCAAGGCAAATCCGGCAGATAGAGGAGAAAAGGCTTCTTGTTTGCATAAGAAACGTAGCATTCTCACGGCGCTTGTAGTTTTTATCTCTGCGGTCATGATCCTTGCCGGCCTGGGTCTGCTGTTTTCCCGCCTGAAACTCTTTGAGTACAGGCAGCTGCTCATGGATACGGATGTCACTCTTCAGCTCTACGCCGGGAATGCCGGAAAAGCCGGCCGGGTTAAAAAACAGCTCTTTGAAGAGATGGAGCGCCTGGAGCAGCTTTTAAGCTACACTGATAGCTCCAGCGACGTGATGAAGATCAACAGGGCCGCCGGAAAGAGCGCTGTCCAGGTCAGTCCTGAGACGGTGGAGGTAATCCACTGCTCGCTCAGCTATGCCGATCTGTGCGGAGGGGCTTATGATCCCACCATTGGTCCCCTGCTTGAGATATGGGGTTTTCAGGAGGGGCGCTGTCGTGTGCCGGCTCCTGAAGAGATCGAGGAGAAAGGATCGCTGGTGGATTATAACCTTGTCGAGATCGATGCGGTTGAAGGAAAGATCTTTCTACCCCACTCCGGCATGGCGCTGGATCTGGGCGGTATTGCCAAGGGCTACATTGTTGACCGCGGTCTGGAGCTGCTTTCCCGGGCCGGTATCGGACATGCCCTGATCAATGCCGGCGGTGATATCGGTATTCTCGGCCCCAAGCCCGACGGTTCCCCCTGGCGGGTAGGGGTGAAGCACCCGCGCCGCGAAGGAGATCTCATTGCCGTGATCCCGTGGTCGCAAAAAGGGGCGGTGGTCACCTCGGGGGATTATGAGCGATTTTTTGAAGAGGAGGGTATACGCTACCATCATATACTCGATCCCGGCAGCGGATACCCGGCCCGCGATCTGCTCAGTGTCACCGTGGCGGCTCCCACTGTTGTCGAGGCTGACGCACTGGCAACGGCAATTATGATCCTGGGGCCGCAGCGTGGCCTGGCCCTGGTGGAGAGCCTTCCCGGCGTTGAGGCTCTCCTGATCACTCCTGAATTAGAATTGATCATCTCAAGCGGTTTCCAGGATCAAATCGAATTGCCGGGCGGAATCTGAGCATTAATATTCCCGGGAGAGGCTCAGAGCCCTTTCTTTTAAGAATGGTTGATCTGGGGAGAGGAAAAACCGCCTTTTTGGATAATTTAATTAAGGGGAACTTGTATGAGGCGCAATCTTTTTGAGATCACCTATCTGGCGGCGCTGATCACCTTTGCTGTAGTGATTCACACCGTCGAAGCGGCTCTCCCGCTGCCGATGCCCGTCCCCGGGGTGCGCCTGGGGCTGGCGAACATGATCACCCTGCTCACCATTGTCCTCTATGGAGCGCGCAGCGGTATGCTGGTGGCAGTGATGCGCACGATCATCGGCAGTCTTATCGGCGGCACTTTTCTGGGATTCGGTTTCTGGCTGAGCCTGGCCGGCGGAGTAGCCTGCACAGTGATCATGGCCCTGGCGGCACTGTTCATGCAAAAAGGGTATCTCAGCCTTGTTTCCGTAAGCGTGCTCGGGGCGGCGGCGCATAATCTGGCCCAGCTAGCTGTCGCCGGAGCGATCATCGGCAGCACAACCCTGCTGCAGGGTTATTTTCCCCTGCTCCTGCTGCTGGCGGTGCCTACCGGTATTTTTACCGGCCTGGCCGCTTACTATCTCGAAAGTGTAACCAGGCGGGCACTGCGCCACGCCGGCGGACCGGGGGCAGCCTGATGGAGTTGATCCTGGCCTCGGCATCTCCCCGCCGGGCGGCGCTGCTCCGGCAGGCCGGGATTTCCTACCGCGTCATTTTGAGCAACGTGCAGGAAGAGGAGCAGCCCAAAGTAATCGATCCCGGCGAACTGGTAATCTCCCTTGCCCTGAGGAAAGCGCTGCAGGTTGCCGGCACTCTTGCTGAAGGGTTTGTCCTTGGCGCCGATACCCTTGTCTGCTGCAGGGGTGAAGTCCTGGGCAAACCTGTGGACCGGGACGATGCCCGCCGGATGTTACGATGTCTGAGCGGCGGGCGGCACAGTGTAATTACCGGACTGGCTCTCGTTAATGTACAGGCGGAAAAGCATGAAAGCTGTTTTTGTGAAACCCGGGTCTGGATGCGGGCTCTGGAGGACGAGCTGATCGATGCCTACGTGGCTACCGGTGAACCGATGGACAAAGCCGGAGCCTATGCCATTCAAGGGAAAGCGGCTGTTTTTATAGAAAAAATTGAGGGATGTTACTTCAACGCGGTCGGATTGCCTCTGCACCAGCTCTCTCTACTTCTCTCCCGCATGGGTATTAAACCATGGTCAG
>CAZQEV010000071.1:0-8207 GCA_964592135.1 uncultured Syntrophomonadaceae bacterium | reverse complement strand
GGCAGAAATCCGCCGCCCCGTAGAGCTCGCGGACAGCCTCCCGGGGCAGCTGCCGTCCCACCGCTTTCATCCGGCAGGGATAGCGCGCCGCAAAGCGCTGCCCCTCTGATTCCAAATGGGGGTCCCCCGTTCCCAGCAGGAGCAGGCGCAGCTGATCCGCCGGGCCGCCCTCATCCCCCATCAGCTGTTCAAATGCCTGAAGCAGGGTATCGATCCCTTTCTGCGCTGCATCAAGGCGACCCACATAAAAAAAGAAGGGGCCGTCGGCAAACCCCTCTTCTTCAAGAAGCCGGCGCCGCCTCTCCGGGCGGGGCAGCGCGGCGTTAGTGAGCTTCTGCGGATCCCAAAAGGAGGCATCGGCTCCATTCCAGACATAGGTAACTTTACCCTGATATGAGCTAAAAAAGGAGCTCCATTCCTCATCAAGATAGCTGCGGCTGACCGTGGTCAGGTAGTCGCACTGATGGGCGCCAAAAACCTCTATGTCGAGCATTTCACCTTCCAGGTAGCGCGGCTCGATGAGTTCCCCCAGGTTGACTTCGCCCAGTTCTTGCGCAGAGATGCGCTCGCGGCAAAGGCGATGGATAGTGTAGATAAATGGTATCCTAAAGTATTTTTTTAAGAGGGCACCGGCGAAGACGCAGTGCCAGTCATGAACATGGATCACATCGGGTTTACGGCCCTCATGCTTGATCATGAGGTTGATCAGTCCGGGCAGGGCTTTTGTGAAATGAATCATCTTCAACATAAAAAGAGATCGGGGGTGGTAAACCGTAGTTTTGTCCAATATCTCATTGCTCAGCAGGAAGATCCTCACCCCCCGGCGGCGGGTTTGGTAGACGCTGACCGGGTGGAACCTCCCCCCTATGATAATCCTAAAATCAGCATACCTTTGCAAGTCCGCTGCACCGCCGGCGGCAGCCTTTCCGGCAAGACCGTGTGAGGGCATAAAGAGATCAACATCGTCATCTTTGCTCAGGGCTTCAGCCAACGAAGTCACGGCCTCGGCGAGCCCGCCTATTCTGACCGGCAGATATTCGAAGGCAGCCATTCCGATGTGCATATTCCAGAAGGCTCCTTGCCAAAGAGTGATCTTGCTGAAAATCAGGCCTAGGTTTCCCGGGGCGGGCCTTTTTATTCCACTCCTTATCCGTATTTCGGGATATATATAACCTGCAGCATGGGGCATAATAGCAATTGAAAATGATGCTCCCTTCACTTTTTTCCCAGCCGGTTACAGGAGCATCTTTATTGATAAATTTTCTGCGAGGAGGCTAACGTGTGGCAGATTTACAGACAGCCTGTTTGAATCGCAGCGAATCACTGCCGCAATTCTATGGTGAAGATCTACTGGTGATCTTGCCCAGGGATCCGCACAATCTTTTCGCCTACTGGGAGGTGGCCCTTCCGACGAGAAGCGCCCTGGAAAAAACAGCGGGAGCGGACAAATGGCCCGAGGCCGTCTTTTTGCTGCGGGTCTACAAATATGCGCGGAACAGCACCGAAACCGTGGAAGATTTTTTCGATCTGAAAGTGGGCCGGGAAAACGACAGCTGGTACATCACGGTTACAGAAGCGGACCGCTTTTACCAGGCGGAACTGGGCTGGGAAATACCGGGGGGACCCTTTCAGCCGATCGTCCGGTCAAACCTGGTCCGCACCCCGCGAGATAGCCTGAGCGATGTCATCGACGAAAACTGGCAGCTCCCCGATTGGAAAGCGAGGAAGCTATTCCGCCGGATATCATTGTATCATCTCAGCTCGGCAGATTTTTTCAGACGCCGTAAATAATATAGAAACTACTGCCGCCAATCCGCTTGACCATCCAAAGGAGGCACCATAAAATATGGCTCAAGGTTTTCTTGCTTTAATTTTACACGCCCACCTGCCCTATGTGCGCCATCCGGAGCACGATCATTCTCTGGAAGAGAAGTGGCTTTTTGAAGCCATCACCGAATGCTACATCCCCCTGCTGCTGGTCTTTGAAGGTCTGCGCGATGAGGGCATTGACTTCCGGTTGACCCTTTCTCTTTCGCCAAGTTTGCTGGCAATGCTCGAGGATCCTCTGCTGCAGAAACGCTACCGTCGATATCTGCGGGGTTTACAGAAACTGGCCCGGCGGGAAGAAACACGCACCGCAGGCGACGCCTCATTCGCCCCCCTGGCGCATCTCTACCGCTCACATTTTGATTCTGCAGCTGCTTACTTTGAGAGCTATGGAGGCCGCCTCGTCGGCGCCTTTCGCAAGATGGCGGAAGAGAATTACCTGGAACTGATCACTACCGCCTCCACACACGCCTACCTGCCGCTGCTGCAGCTTCAACCTGAGAGCATCTATGCCCAGGCAGCCAATGCCGTCCACTATTTTGCCTCACTTTTCGGGGAACCGCCGCGCGGGCTCTGGCTGCCTGAATGCGCTTTTGAACACGGCCTGGAGAACATCATCGGCGAACTGGGCTTACAATATTTCATCACAGCCACGCATGGGGTGCTTTATGCCGCGCCCCGTCCAAAATACGGAGTCTACAGCCCCATCCTGACCAAGAGCGGTGCAGCCGTTTTCGGAAGGGACGCGGAGACTTCAAAACAGGTCTGGAGTGCACAGGAGGGTTATCCCGGGGATCACGACTACCGCGAATTCTATCGTGATATAGGCTACGATTTGCCACTGGACTATATTGGACCCCACCTCCATCCGCCCGGCATGCGCAGTGATACCGGCATTAAATATTACCGCATCACCTGTGAAGGACTGGAGTACAAAGAGCCTTACGAGCCCGGGCGTGCCCGGGAGAAGGCCGCCCTGCATGCCGGAAACTTCATGTTCAACCGCGAGCAGCAGGTGAAATACCTTTCCTCAGTAATGGGCCGCCCACCCATCATCATTTCACCCTATGACGCCGAGCTTTTCGGCCACTGGTGGTTCGAGGGACCGCTATGGCTTGATTGTCTCTGCCGGAAAATCGCCTTTGACCAGCCCTACCTTAAATTGATCACTCCCGGTGAATATCTCGATCTCGGTTATCCGCTGCAACTGGCAACCCCCAACCCCTCCAGTTGGGGCGACAAGGGGTACCATGAATTCTGGTTGAATGGCAGCAACGACTGGCTCTACCGGCACCTGCACAGGGCCTCCGCCGATATGATCGCGCTGGCCACGGCGCATCCCGATGCAGAAGGCCTGCTGAGGAGGACTCTTTGCCAGGCCGCCCGCGAACTGATGCTGGCCCAAAGCAGTGACTGGCCCTTTATCATGGCCTCGGGGACTATGGTCGATTATGCCCGCAGCAGAGCCGAGAATCATCTGATCCGTTTCAGGAGTCTGCTGCGCCAGATCAGCGAGGACTCCATTGATGCCGGATGGCTGAAAACACTGGAGGAAGCGGATAGCATCTTCCCTCACCTTGACTATCGCCTCTACCAGAGTTTTGAAACAACCGTCCCTCTACCTGTTGGGTTTGCCGGAGTGATTTGAAATATGTTCTGCCTGGATTCGAATGAGGGATGGGTGTAAACTTGCCTTCACACCCCATAATGAGGGGAAGCAAGCACCACCGGCCTGAATATACACCGCTCACCAAAAAAAGAGACAGCTTACAGCTGCCTCATCAGGGAGAAAAAATTATTCCTGACCGGCAGCCTGGCAATCCCCTTAGGACCCAAGGCTTTGCGTCACTGCCTTGCGACAGTTTTGCCTCTTTCGGTTATTGAATTATATAACGCTTAAGAATATCTTGCAAGCTTAACAAAACAGCTTAACAAAACAAACAAGCCAAACAAGACAAAAAACGTGATGGCTTCAACGGGCTGCCGCTATAATTGCAAAGTTCAATCGCCGGGATCCTCTTCGCTGCCGCCGGGAAAATACTCGGCCAGCTCCGAGAGCGTGCCTGCACCCTCGTTAACATATCTTACCAGGTAATGCGGCGAATCTACCCCGACCCAGGCCCACTGCGCAAGATCTGCCAGCTCGACAACATGGCAAGTAAAAGTACCCGCCGGAACAGTAACCTCTTCACGCCGGACCACCTCGAGATTGACGGTTGCAGTCCGCGCCGTTGCGGGAACAAAAAGCCTGAGCTTTCCTTTCCAACCCGTTTCAAGCGGCAGGGCACGCACAAGAAGCGGAAACTGATCGTTGTCAAAAAAAGGCGAAGCAGGCAGCGGCGCCTTTACAATGGCATCCCCACCCCCCTGACCAATGCTCTTTTCCACCGTGATCTCTTTTTCCCCATAGAGCACCTCCAGTTTGCTCTTTTCCCCCGCCGCAGTAGAAAAGATGGTCTCATTGCGCCCGGGCAGCAGCGTCTCCTGATCCATGTAAATCCGGCGGACCAGAGGTTCAGCTGCAAACTGGTATTCCACGGTAAAAAGAAGAAGTGAACCTTCCATATCTATCCTGCTTTCCTCATAAAAAAGAAGCTCCCCTTCCCTGCTGACCTCCATTACGGTGATTTCACCGTTCTGCCAGGGTGTGTAAATGTCCGGAGGCACTGACCTGCAACTGCAGAGAACAGCAGGCAGCAGCAACAGGATCACCGCCAGGCGGTAGATTCCCTTCCTTTCCAGTCTGCTCATCACCTTTCTTCCTCCAGTTATTAAATAAAGCATAACGTGCACTACTTCTGTTCACCCGCAGCATTACGGTCATTTCATGGGACGGAAAGGCTCATCCCCGGCGTCCCACAGATAGTGTAAATCAGGCGATCCGCTCAGGGTGAGAAGAGCCTGGGCGCCCTCTGCATCAAGCCAGGCAATACCAGGGCGGCCGCCGGCGGTAAATTCAATGAGGCTCGTTTGACGCTCCTCATCGGCAATTTCATCCCTGATTTTGATCTCAACCCCGAGCTGTTTGCCAAGTTCGGCGACAAATTCCCGAAGATCCGTTGAGGCGGATGAATGGCCCGCCCAGAGCAGTTTTTCGTCTCCCCGGCGGTAAACAGCAGCAGGATAATGATCCTCTGTTTGAAAGTGATTCCCGGCACCTGCCGCTTCAAGGGTAAAACCGCTGTGCAAAGTAAGCGGCAGCGCCTCTTCCTCCGAAGCCATGTCTGCGGCCTCGCCGCATTCTCTGTCCAGCCGGGCGAAACTGCCCTTCGACAAGTCCGGCGTGGTAAGCACACCGGAGCGGCTGAGAACCAGCCCACCGCCGGCAAATAGAAAAACAAGTGCAGCGGCAGCGGCCAGGCGGCGCCAGGAAAAACTGCGAACAGGCTGAGTGGTCAAGCTCTTTTTTTCCTGAGCCACGGCAGTCTGGATACCCGTCCAGGCATTACCTGCAGAAGGCGGCTTAAAAGCCTCAAGCTCACGCCGGAGCGCCTCCCGAATGATCGCTTCATGGTCAGCTCTCCCCTTCCCGGTGTACATCAGACTTCACCGCCCCCCTCATCTATCCGACAAACAAGATCCTCTTTTGGTTCCAGCACCCGGGACAACCTGCCGCGCGCCCGGAAAAGGCGCGATTTCACTGTACCCGGGCTTATTTTTAGAAGGCGCGCTATCTCTGTGAGTTTAAGATCATAATAATACTGCATGATCACCACCTGGTACTGTTCGGGGGGAAGAGTGCGCAGCGCGGTACGAACGCGGTCTATCTCCGCTTCGCGGATGACCAACTCTTCTGTGCTGCTGGAAGGGTTTCCGGACATAAGGGCTGGAAGCTCGATGGGGTTGCTCGAATAATTTAGACGTTTCTCCCGTTTCAAATGGTTGCGGGCCAGATTGGTGGCAATCGCCGCCAGCCAGGCGCCAAATTTACCTTTTTCCCGCAGCTGTGACATATTCAGAAACGCTTTGATGAAAGCATCCTGGGTAATATCTTCAGAGTTTTCCCGATGGCGCAATATAGCATAAACGGCGGCATAGGTACGCCCGTAAAATATCTTGAAAAGTTCCCTGCGCGAAGCATCATCATCCTGCTCCGCCAACTGCGCCACACCTCCCCTTTCCAAGCCGCTCCCCCCGAATAACGGATTCTGCAGTTACAGTTCAGTGCTCTAGGTATTCGCGCCGAACTCCTTTTTCCCTCCCTCTTCGGCCGCTATCAGGAAAGCCGGCGATTATTTTGCTTGATGGATTATCAACATGATATAATCCCAGAGAAACACAAACCTTCTAACAGGAAGTGAACGGTTGTGCGTAGAATAACAATTATTGGCATTGCCCTGCTCCTTATAGCTGCACTGATCGGAGGCATCTATGCCGGCTCTCATTTCACTGGTGAAAAAACCGGTGAAAATAGCGATCCCCCTGATGAAGGAGAACCTCCGGAGCCCCCGGCTCCAGACATGCGGACTGCAACAATGGTCTCTGTTGGAACAACCTATCCCCATAAGCCGCAGCTCCAACAGGCCCACCTGGGCGGCGGAAAATATGATTTCACCCCCAGTTTCGAAATTATCTCTCCCCTGATCCGCGAGGCGGACCTGGCCATAGCCACCCTGGAGGCGGCCCAGGCCGGTGTTGAAGAGGGCATTACCAGCTACCCGCTATTCAATGCCCCCATTGAACTTTCCGAGGCCTTTAAAGAGGCCGGCTTTGATATTCTCAACACGGCCAACAATCACATCATGGACCGCGGCTACAGCGGACTGATGAAAACCCTGGACAGCGTCCGGGCCCTGGGTCTGGAAACCTTCGGCACCGCCAGGAGCTGGGAAGAGAAGGAAAAGCCCTTTATCAAAGATATTAACGGCATCAAAATAGGCTTTATCTCTTACACCTATGATATCAACGGGGTCAATATCCCCGCAGGTCATGAATATGCCATAAACTATATCCCTCATTTCCATACCCTTGAACCTATCAAGGCCGATATCGATAAAACTCGCAGCGCCGGGGCTGACCTGATAGCCCTATTCATGCACATGGGCGAGGAATACCAGCATGAACCAACCCCCTATCAGAGAGAGATGGTCAGGGAACTTACGGCAGCGGGGGCCGATATGATCATCGGCACCCATTCCCATGTGCCGCAGCCCCTGGAATGGATCAGCGTAGATCTGCCCGACGGTACCACCCGGAAAGCACCGGTAATCTATACACTGGGCAATTTCTGCACCAACCAGCAAATAACCACAGGTATTCCCACAGACCTGGTCCGTTACGGCATTCTCACCCGGATTCAACTGAGCAAAGAGATGAACAGTGGTGAAACCTGGATCGAAGATGTCGATTACGAGGTCTACATCTGCCACATCGATTGGCGGCACCGGGTAATCCCAGTATCCTATATCCTTAATTCGTCGCCGGAAAAGTACCACCACAGCGAAGCGAGGGTGCAGACCATCCGCAGCCAGTATGAAAAAGTTCTGCAAATTGTTGAGAAGTTCGGCTTTAGCGCAGAAAAAAGAAATTATTTACCTTTGAAAAATAGCAACTGAGCTTCCTGCTAACGGGGCTTCCTCATGTTTCTTTCTGGAGATCGCCTATTTTTTGCACATACAGCTCGGTCAGGGAATCGGAAAATTCCTCGGAAAAAGCCTCACTGTAGACATGGTATGAAGGTTTCTCCGGGTCGGGCATGACCAGGGCCCACCCCTGTGGGTGGTAGATCTTGAGACCGTCGATCATCTCAGTCCTCCTGTTGGCCGACTCCTGGATGAGGCGGCGCATGACCCGCCCCTTCATCGTCCAGGGACAGGGTGTTTCCCGCTCCCTGACCCTGATTGCCGGGATTTCTTCGAGAAGCCCGGTCAGGGTTAGATCCTGGGCGGCCAGCAGATCAAGCAGGTAAACCAGTACCGCAACACCGTCGAAAGGAAGCATTGAGGAAAGATTGCCGGCCGGCCGGCCGGGCTCCCGCTTCTCTCCCTTCTCCAGCTCCATCAAATAGCGCGGTGCTGTCTTGGTCCGCAGGACCCGTCCCTGGTAGCGTTCCGCCAGCTTCTCCACAACCTGTGAGGCATGCACCGGCACTTTCACGGTCCCCCCTCGCCGTTGCCGAAAAACCAGCAGAGAGATGAGGGCGGTGTAGAGATCCCCCTGTACCGGCTTACCCCTTTCGTCGAAGATTAGCGCCTTTTCACCGCCTGGAGAGATCATCACACCAAGGGCGGCGTTATTCCCGCGCACCGCCGCAGACAGTTCGCTGCTGCGATAAAGCGGCAGATCGTCAATATCACAGCCGGGTTCATCTTCGAATCCCGGAGCTGAATTGACCGTAACAACAGTACAACAGAGCTGCTGAAGCAGCGGCACAAGGAAAC
>CAZQEV010000070.1:6803-8560 GCA_964592135.1 uncultured Syntrophomonadaceae bacterium | reverse complement strand
AAACCGCTAAATCTTCTTCAGGTCTTCCTCTAATTTTACTTCTGCCAGATAATTGTACACGGTATAGCGCGTAACCCCAAGCTTTTCAGCAATATCTTCAATTGCTCCCTTGACCAGAAAGAACTGTTTGCTGTTGAGGTAGCGGATAATCTCGATTTTATCTTCTTTTTTCATGCTGCTGATCGGTTTGCCGATTCTGGATTTTGCTTCGCTGAACAGCTTATCCAGAAGTTCCTCCAGGGTGTTGCAGATAAATCCGTTGTTATGATCCAGGATGCTGTTTTGATCTACGCTCTCATGGATAACACAGAAATTATCGATCTTCTTCCTGGTCTGCAATAGGTCGCTGAGATCATAATTTAGGGAAAGCAATCCGATAATTTTTCTGTTTCTATCCCGGAGAAAAATAGTAGTCGTTTTCAACCTGCGGCCGCTTTTGGACTCGGTTTTATAATTAGAGACCAGGTCGATGCTGTTGAAAAGATCCGACTTAACAAAATATGTTTCCATATCATTCAGCGGATCGCCTTTTTTCCTTTCGGATATATGGCTGTTTTCGACAAACACTACTGAATTATCGGGATCCGCTGGATCGACCAAAATAACTTCGCAATTATGGCCGAATGTCTGGGTGATCCCTCTTGCTATATTTAACAGGTTATTGAGGTATAGCTGGATACCTTCTCCCAAGTCGATTCTCCTTTCAAAATCAAACGAATACTGTATTTATTACAGCATACTTGCTGATAACCCTCTTTTTATATTCATTTTAGAGGTGCGAACGGTCACAGCTCGACCGATCCCTGCGCAGTTAATGCTACGTTGCTGTGCGTGAATAGTGCATTTTCAATCTTTTTATTCTGCACAAAAAAGGTAAGTTCGATCATGTCTTTTCCAAACAAGTTCATGCCATTGCCGCATTCAACCCGAATTCGGCAGGGATCTCCCGGTGATGGCCCGTCCGGGTTCAGCTCTCCTGATTCCAGAGCGGCCAGCGCCAGCGCTACCGTTCCTGTACCGCAGGATGTTTCGATGAGATCCGGGATCCGATGCGGAAAAACTGCGCGAAGATCGCCGGAATAGTGTGGATGCCAGTCATAAAGAGTGACATTGTAGGGCTCTTTTGTCTGCTCCATAAATATCTTTTGGATACTGATCAGGATACGCCTTGTTTCGGCATCCAGATTTTCCACATCTGCTGTGGGGGATGCCTCCTTGATCCTGTCTCCGTTGATTACCAAAAATTCGCCGACCCGCATCACTTCGATACCGCAAATCTTCATGGGGTGAACGCCTCGTTCGTAACATTTATTGACAAAAGAGGACATGTCGGTTACTACTTTAGTGACCCGGCCTTCAGAGAACCAGACCTTAATCTCTGTGAGGCCGTTGTCTGTTTCAAGGACTACCGGAGTAACCGGTTCGCGGGGGGTGATCCCCAGTTTAGCGCCGACAGGTGTTTCAAAGAGCACCTTCCCCAGAACCTGAGTCATGCCGCCGCAGGCGCCGATAAATTCCCCTGAGGAAGGCTCAGAAATTTTCACTTTCAGGTCGCCTTCACCTTGAGGCGGATAAAGAATGGCTGCTTCATCTCCGCCCAGGTATTCCTTCTTTAAAAGTTCAAGTGATATCTCGAGTTCATTTTCTTTCGGGATTTGCGCCCCATCGAGGAAGATAATTGCATTGCCCCCCATATGACCCTTGATAAAATTAAAAGTCATTTTTCCGCACCTCTTTCTTTTAATCTCTGTCGCAAA
>CAZQEV010000070.1:5561-6703 GCA_964592135.1 uncultured Syntrophomonadaceae bacterium | reverse complement strand
GTGATCTGCCACCTGTCAACCAGGCACCAGTTAAAGGATTTTGCAGTTGCCGCGATGTTCAATTCAAGTAAAGGAGTGAATCGGTAGATGCTAAGAAAAGAGTTAAATCCGGTTTTGATGACAGCTTTGGTATTGGGCGCAACAGTTGGTTCTGGTATATTCGTTCTCCCGGGATCTTTAGCAGAGTCAGCCGGACCGGCCTCGATCATCTCATTTATGCTCGCTGCAATTGGCTCCTACGGTTTGGCGTATGTCTTTGCTGAAATGGGGATCAGGAATCCCGTGACAAACGGCCTTTACGAATACCCCAAGCAGGCTTTTGGAGAAATGGTTGGGGCGATCAACGGCTGGTGCTATTGGATTTTCATGTGGTCCGGAATTTCAGCTGTTTTAATTGGCCTGATGGGATACCTGGCCCTGTGGTGGCCCGCGCTAGCTGAAAACGGCTGGCTTCAGTTAGCGCTTGGGACGATTTTGTTATGGATCTTTACATTTGTCAATACCCGCAAAGTTGAGGTTGGCGCCACCTGGGGATTGGTCTTCACGATCGTCAAAGTGGGCGGGCTGATTGTGCTCATCGCCGTCGGGCTGTTCCATATTGATTTCAGCAACTTTGGTCCCTTTATGCCCATGGGCTCAGGCAGTATCATTCCCACGATGGCCCTTCTCTTCTGGAGCTTCGTCGGGATCGAAACCGCCGTTGTCGTCGGCGAAGAAGCAGATGATCCCAAGACAATTCGAAAAAGTACTTTCACTGCACTTTTCACCATTATCATTGTTTACGGGTTGACCCTTTTTGTAGCCTTCGGGGCCATGCCCTCAGCCGAACTGGCCACATCGCAAAAACCGTTAAGCGACCTTGCCTACCTGTTTATGGGTAACTTTGGCGCCAACTTTATTGCGATTATTGCGGTCTTCTCGATTGTCGGTGTGATGAACAACACGATACTGCTTACAGGCAGAACCAGCTATGCCATTGCCCGCGATGGTTTATTCCCCAAGGTTTTTTCAAAAACCAATAAATATGGGGTTCCCTCGGGCAACATTATTCTCGGGTCCGTGCTGGCGAATATATTGCTTTTTACCGCTGTTTTTAAGACGCTGCGGGCTGCTTTTGACTTTGTGCTGCTTTTTTCAACCCT
>CAZQEV010000070.1:0-5461 GCA_964592135.1 uncultured Syntrophomonadaceae bacterium | reverse complement strand
CTGTTTTTAAGACGCTGCGGGCTGCTTTTGACTTTGTGCTGCTTTTTTCAACCCTCTTTTGTTTGATCCCCTATGTTTTCACGATGGTTTCAATTGTTATTCTTTATAACCGCAAACCGGAATCGTTTCACTTTGAGGGAAACCAGTGGATGAAATTAAAAGTTGCTGCTCTGGTCGGTTTTGTTTTCAGCGGTTTGGGGATTTGGGGTGCCGGTGAGGATGCGCTCGTTTGGGCTCTTGTATTTATCGTGATCATGGCTCCGGTATTTTATGCTTTTGTTACGATCGAAAGAGATCGCCTCAAGAGTAGAGGTCCTGCCGTTTAAGTGTTACTGGGCGGGGAACCCACCGCTTGAAAAAGGCGGCGGGTTCCCGCAGGCAGTCAAACATGAATTCAGGAGGGCATGGGAAATGGAAATCAAGGTTAATTCTGAAATCGGGAAACTTAAGGCAGTACTGCTGCACCCACCGGGAAAAGAGATAACCCGGTTGACCCCGCCTAACATGAAAGCTTTGCTGTGGGACAATATTCCCTGGCCTGAGAGGGCTCTGGAAGAGCATCAAAACTATGTCCGACAGCTGGAAGAGCGGGGGGCCAAAGTATATCTGACACCGGATCTGTTAAGGGATGTGATCGGGGATAAAACACTGCGCGATGAGCTGATTGAAAAAAGTGCGGCATATGAGGCGGAGCGGCTCACTCCGGAGACACTGCAGACAATGCAGGAATATATGAAAAGCGCTGCCGATGATCAGCTGATCGATATCTTTATGGGCGGCATCACCAAGGAAGAACTCTACAGGGAAACCCACGCGGTTGCCTTCGAGGACCTGGCGGATTACGCAAATGAGTTCTGTCTCACTCCCATGACCAATATCGGATGGTCCAGGGACCCGGCCGCAGCTATCGGCAATGGCATTGCTTTTTCTCATATGTACGGCCGGGCGCGGGAGCGCGAACCTCTCTATGTAAAATATGTATTTAAATATCACCCTGTGTTCAAAGATCTCGATTACCATCTCTGGTACGGTATCGATGAGGACGACGGGACTAATCTGGAAGGCGGTAATGTTTTTCCGCTGAGTAAGGAGGTCCTGGCCATTGGCTTTAACGAAAGGACCGCTTACCGCACGATTGTGAAGCTCGCAACCAGGCTTATGGAAAAATCGGAGGTTAAGGATGTCCTGGCGCTGCAGTTCGATAATAAGAAGCTTGCTGAGGGCGATGTGGGCATGTTTGTCCATGTTGATACCTTCTTCACCATGGTTGACCGTGAGAGCTTCCTTTTCTTCCCCCATATTGCAGAGATGCTCAAGGTCTACCGCCTGAGCAAAGGCGCCGGCGGCAAAATCATGACCTATGTCGAAGGGGATCTTTTTGAAACCCTGAAAAAAGTGCTCCACCTGAAGTCGCTTCGCCTGATTGAAGTTGGCGGCGGAGAGAGCTACAAGGCCCAGGCGGAACAGTGGGGCCTGGCTGCCAATGTATTCACAATTGCCCCGGGTGTGGTCTTTGCTTACAACCGCAATGTGAGCACAAATAGAGAGCTGCGCAAGAACGGCATCGAAGTGATCGAGTTGGAGGGCAATGAGCTGGCCAAGGTGCTCGGCGGGCCCCGCTGCGCAACGATGCCGCTTTGGCGCGAAGAGCTCTAGTTTTGAATCGGGAAAACTCAATTCCGGCTGTTTCTTTTCCAGGGGAAGCCCTGTCCAGTAAACTAAGGAGAAAGTATGATGATCAGCAGTTTAAAAAACAAAAGTGTTCTTTCATTGTATGATCTTTCCGTTGAAGAAATCGAAACAGTGCTCAAGACTGCCGAAATATTAAAGATTCAAAGGAGGATTGGCCAGGCTGTCAAGACACTGGAGGGGAAGGTAATTGCCTTGATCTTCCAAAAGCCCTCCACCAGGACGAAGGTCTCTTTTTTGACCGGAATCAGCCAGCTCGGCGGCGCTCCGTTGTATCTTGACGGCAAGGACATGCAGCTGGGCCGGGGTGAGACAATCGGGGATACCGCACGTGTTCTCTCCCGCTATGTTGATGCAATTGTTGCGCGGGTTTATGCTCACAGCGATCTGGAAGAACTGGCGGAACTCGGGAGCATACCGGTGATCAACGCTTTGTCCGATGATTATCACCCCTGCCAGGCACTGGCCGATATTTTGACCATCTATGAAAAAGTAAGTATGGTTAAAGGTATCAAGTTGAGCAATTTCAGCGGCTTGAAGATCACCTATACAGGTGATGGTGACAGCAATATGGCTCATGAAACCCTTTTGCTGGCGGCAAAAACCGGCATGGATATCGCCCTGGCGTCACATAAAGATTATCAGCCGGGTGAGCAGGTAATGGCCCGCGTTCGTGAAGTGGCCGAAGTGAGCGGTTCCGAAATTGTGATCACCGATGATCCGCTGGAAGCGGCCAAAAACTCCGATATTCTGTACACGGATGCCCTTGTCAGCATGGGTGAAGATGAAATCGGTCAAAATAAATTGAAGGATTTGATTGCTTACCAGCTGAATAGTAAAATGATAGAAGCGGCGAAGGCAGATGCTATTGTCATGCATCCGCTGCCTGCAATTCGGGGTGCAGAAATATCTGCTGAAGCGATGGAAAGCTCACAAGGGGTAATTTGGGATCAGGCTGAAAACAGGTTACACGTTCAGAAAGCTCTCCTTTCATTAATTCTGGGATAACACGGGGGCCGTCGCCAGAGCGGGGATAGCGGTGTTTATTACCCGCTATCCTTATATCCTGGGGGCAGCTGTAGGTAGTTGGGCAAATTGGTCCCGGCAGTTGCTGCTAGCTTTGGATAAGACGAAAAAGGCAGGGGAGAGATGAATTTGGAAAAGATAAATCCGGCAGTTCCAGTAACGGGCGACTCCGGGGAGCGGCAGAAGATCGTAGTGGCCTTGGGTGGCAATGCGATCCTGCAGCCGGGGCAGAAGGGGACCTTTGCAGAACAGATGAAAAATGTCCGCAAGACTGCTGCCCAGCTGGCCGGGCTGGTCTTAAACGGCAAGCAGTTGGTGGTAACCCACGGCAACGGCCCGCAGGTGGGCAGAATATTTCAGCAGCAGGAAATGGGGCTCCAGGCGGGCCTTCCGGAGATGCCGCTTTTTGTCTGCGGGGCCATGTCGCAGGGGCAGATCGGCTACATGATTCAGCAGTCCCTCTACAACGAACTGGTGAAGGCGGGATGTCGGAAGACGGTGGTAACGCTCATCTGCCAGTCCCTTGTGGATCCTTTGAGCCCCGCCTTTGGGGATCCCGCCAAGCCCATCGGCAGTTTTTACAGCGAGGCGGAGGCGCATAAATTTGCGGTGGAGAAGAAAGAGGTCTGGAGAGAAGACAGCGGCAGAGGCTGGAGAAGGGTAGTCCCCTCGCCGGAACCGCTGGGGAGTCCGGAGATTGCCGCTATTAAATCCCTCATTGCCGCGGGCGCCGTAGTGATTATCTCCGGAGGCGGCGGTGTTCCTGTAGTCGAAGATCCCGGGGGGACCCTGGCCGGAATAGAGGCGGTGATCGATAAGGATCTGGGAGCGCAGGTGATGGCCCTGGAAACGCAAGCCAATATTTTGCTCATGCTCACCGATGTGGACGGGGCCGCCCTCGATTACCGCACCCCGCAGGAACGTGCACTTGGGCGGATCTCCCTGAAGGCAATAAAGAAATATTATGAACAGGGTCACTTTAAAGCCGGCAGCATGGGGCCCAAGATTTTAGCGGCCATCCGCTTTGTCGAGGGCGGGGGAGAGATGGCGGTGATCACCTCTCTGGATAAGGCGCTGCCGGGTGCAGAGGGTAAGGCAGGCACCGTGATCACGCTTTAGCCGGGCCCGACCGGGCGCCGGGTTCAATTATTGTGATAGCAGATAGTCCATCAGCCGGCGCTCGTCTGCGGGGCTGATGCGCCCCTCCCCGGCCAGCAGCCTCACTATTTCACGCAGTCCCAGCACGGCGTGCAGGCGGTATCCGGCCGCCTCAAGCTCCCGGCGGCCGCCCTGCTCGCGATCAATGAGCACGATCACATCCTCAACAACGAGCCCGGCCGCCTTGAGCGGTCCAATTGCCTCCAGTTTGCTGCCCCCCGTGGTGATAAGATCGTCGAGAACAAGCGCTCTGTCGCCCGAACGATATGATCCCTCCACAGCCTGTCCGGTGCCGTAAGCCTTCACTTCCTTGCGCGGATATATGAGCGGCAGGCCCGTTTCCAGAGCTACCGCCATACCGATGGGTAGCGCCGCATAGGGGATGGCTGCCAGGCGGATTTCCGGAAGGTCGGTCTCTCCGGGGGCCCCAGGTTCAGGCTGCAGCGGTTGGGATTCAACTCCCAGCAGCCCGGCGATGAGCCGGGCATAGGCTTGGGCGACCAGGCGCATTACGACCGGGTAAGAGGCGAGCAGGCGCAGGTCGATGTAAACGGGAGATTTTTTCCCTGAGGCCATGGTGAAATTGCCGAACTTGATCGCGCCGATATCAGCCAGGGCCAGAGCGAGATCTCTATTGGGATCGGGCGCTGTAAGGCGTGGCTTCAGCAGGGCTTTCTGAATCTGCCCGCGTAGTTCTCGCGCGGCCAGGCGCGGATCGCCGGCATAGAGGATGCTGCGGGATGCATTTACAACAAGTCCCAGGCCGTCCTCGCGCCTACCTGCGGCGACAGAGCTTTCCAGATCGCCGCCCTGAGCGCCCACGCCCGGCAGCAGTATCCAGGCCTGAGGAGCGATAGCCCTTATTTTAGCCAGTGCTTCGGGATGTGTGGCTCCCGCCACAAGACCGGTATTCCAGACTGCCGCCCGCCCGGCGATGATCTCGTAGAGAGGGAGGGAGGGACAGGGCAGAGCCTGAAAGTCGGCTGCGCCGGGGTTCGAGGTGTAACAGAGGATAAAAACGCCTTTGTCGGCATGTTCGGTAAAGGGGGCGATGGAATCGCCGCCCAGGAAGGGGCTCACGGTGAGAGCATCGGCGCCCCAGATCTCGAAGGCGGCGCGGGCATAGGCCGCCGCCGTTGAGCCGATATCGCCCCTCTTGGCATCCAATATCACCGGCGCCCCGGTGGTGTCGTGGATATATGCGATGGTCCGGCACAGCGCCTCCAGACCTTCCACCCCCGCTGCTTCATAGAAAGCATAGTTGGGCTTGTAAGCGCAGACCAGGTCACAGGTGGCGTCGACGATCCGCCGGTTGAATTCAAAAATGCCTCCATCCTGTTCAAGCATATCAGGGCGGGGGTCCAGGCCGACGCAGAGCAGGCTGTTGTTCCGCCCGGCCGCCTCCGTTAATTTCCGGTAAAAGGACATGTGATCTTATTCCCCTTCCATACAGTCCGGCCAAAGTGTGGAATAATCTTTGGCCTAAAAGAAAGTATAACGATACATCGCCGCCGGTGTCAATCTGTAACGCTTCGGGAAGTCATTATTTTGGCCAGGGCAGGCGAATGAGCCATATTTTGGGTGAAGG
>CAZQEV010000069.1:0-8566 GCA_964592135.1 uncultured Syntrophomonadaceae bacterium | reverse complement strand
TTTCCGCGGCCAGGCGGCGCGCCTCCCGGCATGTCCCCGCGCAATCGGCGGCGTATCCTTCGCGCTGCAGCATCTCGCAGAGGCCGTCCCGCAGAAAAATATCATCTTCCACCACAAGAAGTTCCAAGTTCATGGCCGACCCCTCAAACGAAAAATTTAATATTAGTATAGCACAACGTGGTCTGGCGGGCCGGTGGTGGCTTGAAAATCTGTCAGGCACCTTTACATGACTTTCCGGATCACAGTGATTCAAATTCTCTCTTACCTGTTTCATTCGGAAAGTAGCGGCAAAAGGGGGGCTGCGCCATGTCTCCGGACGCATACAAAATAGGCGCCACTGGATTTAAGAAAAAAGCATTCTGTATAACCTTCCAGGTAAATGGTCCCTGTGAATTATCTGAATATAACAGTATGAAATATCTGATAAACTGTTGTACGGTTACCCCTATTGATTTATTGAGGAGGGATCATGATGCGAAGACTTAATCCCCATCACATTGAAGCAGTCCTTAACATCATTAACCGGGCCCCCTATTTTCAACTATTGTCGATGAAGGTGGAAGAACTGAGTATAGGCTACTCCAGGGTATTGGTTGACCTGGAGGAAAAACATCTGAACCCCTTTGGAGGTATTCATGGAGGTGTTTATTCCTCGCTAATCGATACCGCCGCATACTGGGCGGTATATTGTGACATTGAAGAAAATGCCGGATTTATATCTCTCGATGTTCAGGTGGATATGCTTTCACCGGTCAGAGATGGCCTGTTAATAGTGGAAGGAAAACGGATCAAAGCAGGCAAGAGTATATGCAATTCAGAGGCAATTATTACGGATAAAAAGGGAAAGGTGTTGGCCTGCGGCACTTCTAAACAAATGGTCATTCCAGGTGTGCAGACCATCAATCAGGCGGCTTTATCTTCAGATTTTCAATCATTGCCACCCAAATTTATTACAGGGACATGATGAACTTTCTGCCATCTTTATATCGTTATAATAAATGCATTTGAAATTCTCCCACTATCGGTCATCCCCGGCACTGTTGCGGTGGGTTAAACTCTTTTTCCCCTGCCACTCATGTTCCCATGACAGTAACGATGATAGGGCGGTTTTTACGGGGGCCGTCAAATTCGCAGAAGAAGATGTTCTGCCAGGTGGAAAGAGCAGGCTTGCCGTCAATAAGGGGGATCGTTTCGCCGGGCCCCACTATCCCTGATTTAAGGTGGGAGTCGGCGTTGCCGTCCTGCCGGTCGTGTTCCCAGCCGCCGCGGGGGATGAGCCTGCGCAGCAGGGTGATCACATCATTCTGTACGCTCTCGTCCCAGTTCTCCTGGATCATGATCGCCGCTGTGGCCCCCTGGGCGTATACTGAAATCAGCCCATTTTCAAGACCGCTTTGTCCCACCGCCTTGCGGACCTCATCAGTGATATCGTAGAGTGCCTCCCGGGTGTCGGTCTCCAGCTCAATAATGCTGTGCTTTATATGCATGGATTTACCCTCCTGGACCTGCGGCGTTGCATGACGTGATTATCCTTCCACAAAGCCGTGGAAAAATCCTACTTATAGCACTGGGGACGATGATCTGCTGCGGTAAATCAATGCTGCGCACCAACTATAATGACGACCCCATCAGATTTGCTTATGATCAATAAGATGAATTACCTTTCACTCAGCGATTTTGAGCCGGCCGCCTGCGCAAAATGTTATGAACCTTAATCTGCACATAGTTATACTGGAGATATCCTGCAAAACCGGACAGGGCATTGAGGCATGGATTAACTGGTTAAAAGGTGAATTAGCCTCCCTCAAAAACGGGCCGTAAACATCTTTTGGGTACTCCCACAGGGTCAGACCTTTACTTTTTAATCACCGAACTGAGAAGTTTACCGGTGTTTGGAGCAGGGCAAGCTCCGGCCCATGTGAGTCAAATCCTCCGTTCCTCCGGCTCATAGTTTTCTTCGAAAATAATTTGCCGCAGACTGCGTCCGCCTGTGTAATAGCCCAGGACGCTTTTTAAAACCACGAAAACAATGGGGCCGGTGATCAAGCCGGATACACCGAAAAGCTTGAAACCGGCATACATGGCCATCATGGTTGGGAGAGGATGAATGCCGATCTGATCGCCCAGTATTTTGGGTTGGATAACCTGCCGGACTACGGAGACGGACACTTGAATGATAATCAGCCCCAGACCAAGCTTAATGTTTCCTGTTATAAAAGCATATATGCTCCAGGGGAGCAGTATAAGGCCCGAGCCTATTACGGGCAGGGCGTCAAAGATGGTCACAATAACGGCAATTAAAAATGCGTACTGCACTCGCAAAACATGCAGACCGATGAGCAGCTGGGCAAAAGTGACGGCCATGAAGATCAAGGTTGCCCGGAGGAGACCGAATAGAGCGGCAAGCATGTCCCGGCGAAAAACCAGGTATTTACTTATCCATGAATGGGGGAATTGCCTGTTGATCCCTTCCTGAATATTCGGCCAGTCCCGCGAGATAAAATAGATGGCCAAAATGGCCAGGATGATAAACAGCAGCATCTCGGGAAGTGAGACGGCATAGTGAAAGAGGGAAAGGGCAGTGCTGCTGACAAATCCGGAAACAAAATCACCCAGTTCAGATAGCATGCTGTCGATTCCCTGTAGCGCTTCGCTGGGTAATAAATGTACACTCCGTTCGAGATAATCGAAATAATCGATAATGTTTTGGGCTAGAGCAGGATACCGTTCGGGTAAGATCTCGATCAGTTCTCTGGCCTGGGTTACCAGGAGATTGCCCAGTCCGAAAATCCCGAAAGCTACTATTGCCAGCACCAGGATCGTCCCTATCAGCGCAGCCAGCGAACGGGAAAAGGTTATCTTTCGCTTTTTGGAAAGCCGGCGCGTGAGGGGTTCAATGGCTGCGGCAAAAATAAGGGCAACAACAAAGGGGGCCGCATACTGGAGGATTAAGACGAAGAGGTAGAGCGCACCTAAAGTCGCGGCGATGATCCCGGCTAATTTCAAAGTGTTGATCAGGGGAACCGGTATTTTCGGTAAGTTATTCACCTAATGACCTCGATTTCACCGGTTTAACGGTCCAACGACTTCCTGCAATTATATTGATTATATTGAGAGGAGAATTTGCCTGGAGCAAGTATAGCAATATCCTTTCATGGATGTCAAACTATACTTTGAGCACACTCAGCAGGGGATTACTGTTCACCAGTTCCGGGCTGCATCGTTGAAGAAGGCGATGATTTTATTTTATCCATGATCCACACTCTCGCAGGATTATTACTTTTAAACAAGGGAGACAGGTTTCTACTCCAACATAAATGTTGTCAAGAGTGAGTCAAAGTCACCGTTCCTCCGACTCAAACAATCATGATAGACAAGGTATGTTGACAGGCATAGTAGTGTGTGTTACATTATGCTTGGGGGGCGATTGCGAGGTGAAATTTATTGATTGAATCTGTAGCAAACAGCGATCTGGTGCGCGGCAGCATTGACACGATTATCCTGAGCGTGCTGCTGGATGGAGACAATTACGGCTATCAGATTATCAAGGAGATCTATCTGAAAAGTGACGGTGAATTCGAGCTGAAGGAGCCGACCCTCTATTCCAGTCTGCGCCGCCTGGAAGGTCAGGGTGCCCTGGAGTCCTTCTGGGGCGGCGAGAGTCGGGGGGGGCGCCGCAAGTATTACCGCGTCACCGGGGCGGGCAGGGTTCTTTTCAGGGAGAACTATGCAGCATGGCGAGCCGCGAGGGATCTGATCGACCGCCTCATCGAGAGGGAGAAGGGAGTCTGATTGGGCATGGATGAACTGAAAAAATATGTGGATAGCCTTTTTGCCGGGCATAAGGCAACGGGTGAGGTGGCTGAGCTTAAAGAGGAGGTCCTCGGCAACCTGGAGGCCAGGCTGGAAGATTACATTGCAGAGGGGCTTCCCCATACACAGGCCCTGGCCCGGGCAAAGCGATCCCTGGAAAATGTCGACAATCTGATCCCCGATCTAAAACCGGTTTATATAAACCGCCGCAGGGTGGAGCTCCTTCAGGCAGCCCTGCTCTACACTTTAATCGCCTGGATTCTGACCATTCCTCTGCGGATAATCCTTTCTGGAATCGTTGCGAACACCTTTTTGTTGTTTTCAGCCGTCGGGCTGGGGATTTCCTTTCTGATCCTTTCTTACCGGAAGGATGAAGCATATCTAGATGCCGCCGCCCCGCTGGACCAAAAAAGACTGGGCCGGCACGGCAGGGCTGCCTGGCTGATCTGGGCTCTCTTCATCATGCTCACGGCGGTGCTCAACACGGTAAAGCACTTCGGCAGTGATATCTGGTTCGGGCGGCCTCTGCATGTGGATGGGCCCTACCGCTTGGCCCAGATTGCCGTCTCCTACGCCCTGCCCTTTATTACCATAGTTCTGCCGCTGCTCTATACCAAGGCCCGCGCCCTGGCGGAGAAATACGAGGTGGAAAATAAATGAAGAAGCGAAACATCCTGATCATCGCGCTGCTGGTCATCGGCCTGGGCGCCCTGGCCCTGGTGGAAGGCTATATCAAACCGGGGATGAGAAAAAAGGAAGAGCAGTATCTTGCAGAGCAGGAGGAGCCGCTGACCCATGATTTCAGCAGGCTGCTCAAATTTAAAAGCCGCTATATGGGCGACGCCTCCAACCTGGCCAATCTGAACGCCGCCCTTCCGCTCAGCGGCATTGAACGGACATTAGAGCTCTTTCCCGAGAGCCTGACGGCGGAGATCAACTTTCAGGGATCTGCCGCTGCCGTGGAGGCGGGGCTATTCAACAGGGCGCTGGTCTACAACACCACGGCCAACTTCGCCCTCATCGAAAATCTTGAGGTTCTGATCCTGAATTTTGAAGGGGATTCCTATACCATCTCCCGCAGCGCCGTGGAAGGCTGGTACGGAGTCAGGCTCGCCTCCCTACAGAACAGGGATACATGGGCTGAAAAGGTGCAGCGCCCCCTCTCCAACAGGGCCTATGTGCACTCTTTTATTGAAAATAATTTTACCGCAGACCAGTAACAGATTACGCCGGGCGGCCCCCTGCCGCCCCCTGCGCTCCTCTTCCTTCCCTGCAGTGTGGTTGCCGTGTACCAATTGACACCTATAGTAGAATATTGTTATACTTCCAGCAAGATGAAGCAAATCAAGACCAGTCATCGATAACAGGCAGGTGTTTCTTCCTGCCCTGGAACAGGCCAACATGAACGAAAAGAGAAAAAATGTAAAAGATGATCATCGAGGCGCCCACAATGAGGGATTTCCCATTGTGGGCATTGGTGCTTCAGCAGGGGGACTCACTGCCCTGGAATCTTTTTTTACCAGTTTGCCTGACGAGCTGGGTGAAAAGATCGCCTTTGTCCTGATCCAGCACCTGCCCGCCGATTATAAAAGTGTGCTCGGTGATCTGCTGGAGCGTTTTACGGCTCTGCAGGTCAGCGAAACCAGTGATGGAATGGCGGTAGCGCCGGGCATCATCTACACCGCCCCGCCAAACCGTAATTTGCTCCTCCGGCAGGGCCGGCTGCACCTGGCGGAGCCGGCCGCTTCCCGAACCAAGCACTTTCCCATCGATGTTTTTTTTCGCTCCCTTGCCGCCGATTGGAAAGATCTTTCGATCTGCATTATTCTTTCAGGGGGCGGCAGCGACGGAACGCAGGGGCTGAAGGCGGTCAAGGGCGAGGGCGGTATGACCATGGTCCAGGATCCCGCCACCGCCGAAACTAAAAGCATGGTCAACAGTGCAATCGCTACCGGTCTGGCCGATTATGTGCTTTCCCCCGCCGAGATGCCTCTCCAGCTGGCCGGCTATCTTCGGAGCACCCTGTACAAAAAAATACAGCCGGCGGAAATTTTGCTGTCAGAAGCCGCAAAGCCGCTGGGGGGGATTTTGGCACTGCTGCATACCCGGACGGGGCATGATTTTTGCGGTTACAAGCAGAGCACCATTCTCCGGCGTGTTGAGAAACGTCTTGCAGTCAACCAGATCGACAGTCTGGCAAGCTACCTGCGCTATGCGCAGTCAAACATGCAAGAGGTACAGGCTCTTTTCAGGGAGCTGTTGATCGGGGTAACTGGTTTTTTCAGAGATCCGGAGGCTTTTAAGACCCTTAATAAAAAAGTGCTGCCGCAAATTTTTACCGGCAAAAATCTGGGGGAGCCTTTGCGGGTATGGGTGGCTGGCTGCTCCACCGGGGAAGAAGCCTATTCCCTGGCGATCCTGATCAAAGAACACCTGGAAAAGCTGCAGCAGCAAAAAAAGGTGCAGATCTTTGCCACCGATATTGACGACCATGCCATCGAACAGGCCCGCTAGGGCCTTTATCCTGAAGGCATTGCGGCGGATATTGCCCCCGGGCGGCTAAGGCGTTATTTTACGCTGGATAACAATAACGCGGGTTACCGGATTCAAAAGACGATCCGCGAGATGATTATCTTTGCCGAACACAATGTGAACAGGGATCCGCCATTTTCCAGGCTGGATCTGATCAGCTGCCGGAATCTGCTGATCTATCTGGATACGGATCTCCAGCGAAAAGTGCTGCATGCTTTCCATTATGCGCTTCTGCCTGATTCCTTTCTTTTCCTGGGCACCTCTGAGACAACGGGCGAAAAGGATTATTTTACGCCGATAGATCGCAAATGGAAGATCTACCAGCGCAGGAAGGACGGCCTGTCGCAGCTTTCCAAGCCGGTGTTTCCATTAAGCTATCAATTTTCTTTCACAAACTCAAACCTCCCTGCAGCTTTACCCGAAAATGAAACAGGCAGTCTGGCCAAAGCGCTGGAAAGTGCGCTTCTGCAGGATTACGCCCCCCCCTGCGCGGTGATCAATATGCATGGCGAGATCCTGTACATTCACGGGCGCACCGGCAAGTACCTTGAACCGGCGGCCGGGGCCATGAGTCTGAATATCCTGAAGATGGCCCGGGAGGGCTTGAGAAATGTGCTTGGCGATGCCATCTGCCGGGCGGCATCCCAGGGCAAACCGGTAATCTGTCCCGGTTTGCGGGTCAGGTCAAATGGCGCGGTGATCGCGGTAAACCTCATTGTCAAGCCCTTTGAAGCGGGATTGCCCGACAACTCCCAGATGCTGCTGGTCATATTTGAAGAGGAACCGCCGATGGGCAAGGATGATTCAGGCGCGGGAATCTGCGCTGCGGAGGAGGGCGCCGCCGCCCCGGAGGAAATAGCAGCGGCCCTGGAACGCGAACTGCAGAATAAGGATGAATACCTGCAGAGTATTATCGAGGAGTTGGAATCATCCAATGAGGAGCTGCAGTCGGCCATTGAGGAATTCCATGCCACCAACGAGGAACTGGAGACCTCCCGGGAAGAGCTGCAGTCCGTTAATGAGGAACTGGTGTCGCTGAACGCAGAGCTGCAGGCGAAAAACAGAGAGCTGGTCCATATTAATAATGATATGAACAATATGCTGGCCGGTACCGGGATCGGCACCGTTTTTGTGGACCATGATCTGTGCATCAAAGGCTTTTCACCCGCAGCGACCAGGGTGATCAATCTGATCCGGGGAGATCTGGGGCGCCCGGTCAGCCACATCGCCTCCAACCTGGCCGGCTATGACCGGCTGGAACGGGATCTGCAGGATGTGCTGGAGAACCTGGCGCCGAAAGAGATAGAGGTAAAGGCAAAGGATGATGAATGGTATCGCATGAATATAATTCCCTACCGCACCATTGACCATGTCATAGAGGGTGCGGTGATCAACTTTATCAACATTACGGATTCAAAGAAGATGCAGTCTGCAAGCCGCCTGGGCGCTGTCATTCACGATTCCCGCGATGCCTTTATTGTGCAGGATCTTGAAGGGCGGATCCTGGCCTGGAATCCCGGTGCGGAAAAAATGTACGGCTGGACAGAGGCAGAGGCTCTCAGGATGAACAGCCTGGATCGCGTGCCGGAGGGCAGAAAAGATGAGACCCTGCAGATGGTCAAAAAACTGATCAAAGATGATGTGCTTGCTCCCTTTCTGACTGAACGGCTCACCAGTGGAGGAAAAGTTGTGGCGGTTTGGGTGACGGCAAGCGCTCTGCTGGGTGGGGAGGGCATTCCTTATGCCGTTGCCACCACCGAACACTGTCCAGATCCTGTCCGGAAAAGGGGTAGAAGACTTGAAGGAGAAAAAGAGGGCCCATAAGCTGGATGAACTGCATCTGTCTGCTGAAAAGAGACACCAGGAAAAATATTTGGAGGCTGACGGGGAAATCAGCAATCTGCCGGCAGATGAGGTGCAGCGGCTGCTTCACGAACTGCGCGTCCACCAGATCGAGCTGGAGATGCAAAATGAGGAACTGCGCCGGGCGCAACTGGAACTCGAAGTGTCCCGGGATGATTACTTTGATCTTTACGAACTGGCGCCTATCGGCTATCTAACCCTTGACCGGCATGGACTGATCCGGAGAGCCAATCTCACGGCATCGCAGATGCTTGCTCTGGAAAAAGAGCTACTTCTTGGACAGCCGATGGCGCGTTTCGTTGCCGGGGAGAGCCGGGACAGCTACTACCGGCAGTACAGGAAATTGATGAAAACCGGC
>CAZQEV010000068.1:2392-8567 GCA_964592135.1 uncultured Syntrophomonadaceae bacterium | reverse complement strand
GCCGCGCGAAGCTGCAGTTGACGGCAACTCCCAGAAATGATAGCCTGAATCCAACTGTTTAAGCAATATTTGAATGGAAGGGAAGGGTGATGTTGAAGAAGTTGAAACTGGGTCTGCCTGCGGGCAGCTTGCAGGAATCGACCATGGAGATCTTTAAAAAGGCCGGCTACAATATCAGCATCGGCGAGCGTTCATACTATCCGCACATCGACGACGAAGAGATCGAATGCGTGCTCATACGGGCCCAGGAGATTCCCAAGTATGTGGCCGAGCAGGTTCTCGATGTTGGCCTGACAGGCAAGGACTGGATTGTTGAGACCGGGGTTCAGGTGGAGGAGATCGCCGAGCTTCCTTTTTCCAAACGCGGCCTGCGACCGGTGCGCCTTGTCCTGGCGGTACCCCGGGATTCAGAGATAGATACGGTAGCTGATCTGCAGGGGAAACGGGTTGCCACCGAACTTGTTGAAACCACCAGGAAATACCTGGAGAGCAAGGGCGTTTCGGCAACGGTGATCTTTTCCTGGGGAGCCACAGAGGTGAAACCGCCCCTTTTGGCAGATGCTATCGCCGAGCTTACTGAAACGGGGCGCTCCTTGAAAGCGAACAACCTGCGCGAAATCGAGACGATCCTCATCTCCACGCCGCGGGTGATCATGAATCAGGTGAGCCGGCGTGATCCCTGGAAAGAGAAAAAGGTGAACGATCTGGTCACCCTGCTGAAAGGAGCCCTGCTGGCGGAGCAGAAGGTGATGTTGAAAATGAATGTGCATCGCGACGATCTCGAAAGGATCATCGAAATCCTGCCGGCGCTGCGCAAACCGACCATATCCACTCTCAGCGAGGATGACTGGGCGGCGGTGGAGAGCGTCGTTGAAGAGAAGACTGTCTGCAGGCTTATCTGTGATTTGAAAGAAGCCGGAGCAGAGGGGATTATCGAATTTCCCCTGAACAAAATAATCCCCTGAAGCAGGGCTTTCCGCGCGCCGGTGTAGACGTCAAGTGATGGATCAGAGGGGATTATCTGCAAGTTGACGACATTTTTCTTAGTGTTATAATTTAGTGGACAAGTTCTCAAAAGATATCTGTTAGAAAAAGAATAGAAAAGGGGTTCTTAGATGAGCAATAAGGAAGAGCAAAAGGGGGCCGGCAATCTGCTGAATCCGCAGAAGGTAATCCTGCTGGTTTTGGCCCTGGTGATCGTGGGGGCAGTGGCGCTGATTATTTTCATGCAGTATGATCCTGCCGTGGCCGTGGTGAACGGTGAGAAGATCAAGCGCAGCGATCTTTTTTCAGCCATGTATATGCAGGGAGGCAGGGACACCCTTGACAACATCATTATCGGGCGTTTGATCATGCAGGAGGGGAAAAAGTGCGGCTTATCTGTCGGCGAAGAAGAGGTCGATGAAGAATTGAAAACAATCATTGACGAGCATTTTATGGGGATGGAGGATCAGTTTGAATCATACCTGGAAAGTCAGGGTATCCCCGTAGAGTTCATTCGCAGCGAGACCCGGATCAGCCTCATGGCGGAGAAAATTGTCAGTCACGATTTGGAAATAGACGACAAAGAAGCCCGGGAATATTTTGAAGAGAATCAGAAGCTTTTCGATATTCCCGAAGAGGTCAGGGCGCGTCACATTCTCGTAGAAACGGAGGATGAGGCCCTGGAGATGATCGCACGCCTGGAAAATGGAGAGGATTTCGCCGATTTGGCCAAGGAGAACTCCCAGGATTCCGGCTCTAAAGATGAGGGCGGCGACCTCGGCTTCTTCACCCGCGGGAAAATGGTTAAAGAGTTTGAGGAGACGGCCTTTGAGCTGGAGGACGGCGAGAGAAGCGGGCCGGTAAAAACCTACCACGGCTACCATGTCATTGAAAGGCTTGAGTATAAGGAAGGCCGGGAGGTAGAATATGAGGAAGTGGCGGATGAGGTTAAAGAGACGATCTGGGAAGAGAAGATTCCGCAGCTGATCCAGGAGCTGATTTCCAGGCTTAGGGAAGAGGCGCTCATCGATTACCGCGACTGATTAAGTCGGCTAACCCGGTGCCTGGCGCCGGGTTAGCCGATCCTTGTGTTGCACAGCCGGTTCGGCTTTTTTTATGCCCTTTTTTATGGGGCAACCACGAATGGCAGTTTAATTCCCGAAAATATACAGTTCTCCAACTTCCAAGATCCAACCTAATTCATCAGCCGGCGCAGCTGCATCATGGCAGTATAGTTGGCCAGGACGATGAGCTTCGCCTCCGGCGCAGTTGCAGAGAGCGCTCTTTTGAGCGCTTTTTGCAGTGATGGCTCCACGGCCATCTCAGCGGGATTGAACCCTGCTTTTACAAGCCTCTGTTTAGCCTCTTGAGAGCGGGTTCCCGAAAATATCATGCCGCCAATACGGGGTTCCAGTGCAGCCAGCTGTTCAAAATCTGTTTCCCCGAGCCAGGAGACATCTCTCCCGTCGGCGATGCGGTCATTGATGGCGATGAGCAGATGAACAGGGTGATCGCCTCTGTCTTTCAGCAATGTGCGCAGCACTTCATTGGCGCCGGCCGGGTTTTTGATCAGGGCGATGAGCAGCTCTTTGGAGCCGATGCGGCGCCGCTCCATCCTTCCTGCAGGGGCCGCGGCAGCGGCAAAGGCCCCCCTGATGGCGTCATCCGGCAGGTTCAAAGCTGCGGCGGCGGCTGCTGCGGCAAGAGCGTTGTAGAGGTTGTAGGTTCCGGGAAGGGACAGCGCCGCCTCAAGCGATCTGCCGCACAGGTTCATCTTTAAAAGCGTGCTATTTTCTGCAGAGGACGCGAAGCGGCGCAGCTTGATCTCAGGATCGGGCCGGCGGAAACCGCACCGGGAACAGCGGTAGCGTCCCAGGTGAGCGTAAAACAAAGCGGTGTAGATCAGGCTGCCGCCGCAGCGGGGACAGGGGATCTCCACCTCCGGAGAAAATCCGGGGACGGCGCCTGCGGGAAGATCCAAACCGTAGTACAGTGTTTTTCTGCCGCCGCTGTCGATGGCGGCCACGAGGGGATCATCGGCGTTTAGACATACCGTAGCGGCGGGATGAAGGGAGTGCAGGCCCCGCTGGATCGTTTCCTGAACCCGCTGCACTCCGCCGAAGCGATCCAGCTGATCCCGGAAGATATTTGTGACCACGGCGCCGCGGGGCCGCAGGGCTTCAGAGATCGCCGGGAAAGCCCCTTCATCCATCTCCAGAACGGCGATCTCGGCGGGGAGTTCGCCTTTCCAGGTGCCGGCTTCGATGAGGGCTGTGGCCACACCCCAGGCCAGGTTGGCGCCGCCGCTGTTGTGCACATGCTGCAGCCCGCTTTCTTTGAGAATCGCTGCCAGAAGCGCTGCGGTGGTGGTCTTGCCGTTTGTTCCGGTGACGGCAACTGTCCCCCCGGGGAGCTGTCCGGCGAAAAAGGGGAGCAGCTGCGGCGAAACTGTGAGAGCGGCCCGTCCGGGCAGGGTCGTACCGCCCTGTTTCAGAAGGCGGGTGGCGCCGATCAACATCTTGCCCAGGTAAAGGGCGCCGAGGTTCCGCAGATCCGTTTTCGGGCTGCGGGTTGTTCCGGGACGTTCTGCAGTTGCCAATCTGCCGGGCTCCTTTCACAAGAGTGAAATAACAGTTTTACACTTCGACAGGGCGAAAATCAATCCTGCCTGTCTTGTTTGTCGCTCGAGAGAAATCCTGTTAAATCTGTTGTGATTATACTATGCCTGAGAGGGCTTAAATAACCGGGATATGCCATGTAGCCCCGAGAAAAGGAAATCCGGCACAGGGCGATAATGCCGGGTTTCTTTTCATGAAGTATGTTTTGTGGTTAAATGGAATCATCGGGGTTGGCGATGCTTTTAACCATATCGGCGCGCGTGACGATGCCGGTCAGACGGCCCTCGCGGTCCACGATGGGGATCCGGTTGACCTGGCGCCGGCTCATCAGACCGGCTATTTTGATCAGATCGCTCTCTTCACCGGCGGTATAGATTTTTTTCTTCATCAATTTGCTGACCTTCGTTCCGGCAAGCATATCGATACCCCGGCGAAGGGTGGCCAGGTCGCCGATCTCGGCATGGGGGGAGATCCAGCCGGAGGGATCGAACAGGGGGACAACGTTCAACTTTTGGGAATAAGAGATGATATCAGTATTTGAGATAATCCCGGTGAGCACGTTCCGATCATCGGTAACGGGGAGCCCGCTGATATTGTGTCTGGCCATCAGGTCTACGGCTTCCTGGAGGGTTTTCTCACCGGTGATGCTGATTACATTTCTGCTCATGATATCTTTGGCGGTTATTGACAAGAAGTTTCGCCTCCTCGATTGTAGTGATTAGAGACAATTACAGCTATATTCGCTAAAGGCGGAAGGAATTCCTGCCTGGGGCAACGCTCTGCGGGTGAGTCAAAGAATTGGGGGAAGTCTGCCGGGTAGGGTAGCGTATGGATGATCCGGACACCGGGAAGGGTTGTCGGAGAAATATTTTTAGAAGGCGGGTGTTGATTCTGTTTGCCGAAGAGTTGAAAAAGGTGAGTGAAGTGGCCCGCGGCACGAGGCCGGCCTCGCTCTTGCTTAAAGGAGGCCGCATTGTCAATGTTTTTACCCGGGAAATAGAGGAGGGCGCCGTGGCCCTCCGGGGATCTGCAATTGCCGGGGTGGGGGCTGAATATTCCGAGGGTGATGAGGTGATCGATCTCGAGGGGGGGCTGGTCATCCCGGGGTTGATTGATGCGCATATTCATATAGAGAGCACTCTGCTTCTGCCGGCGCATTTTACCGCGGCGGCGCTGCCGCACGGGACCACGGCGGTTATTGCCGATCCTCACGAGATTGCCAATGTCCTTGGTGAAGCCGGTGTTGCTTTTATGCTCAGGATCTCTGAGGGGCTGCCCCTGGACTTCTACTTCATGGCGCCCTCCTGTGTCCCCGCTACGGATATGGAGACGGCCGGAGGCGAGATCACCCCGGAGCAGGTGGAGCGGCTGCTGGATCACCCGCGTATGCTAGGCCTCGGCGAGATGATGAATTTTCCCGGAGTAATTCACGGCGATGCGGCGGTGGCGGCGAAGATCGCCGCGGCGCACCGGCAGGCAAAACCTGTTGACGGCCATTCGCCGGGTCTGGTCGGGCGGGAGCTGCAGGCCTATGCAGGGGCCGGTATCTCCACGGACCATGAATGCATCAGCGCGGCCGAAGCCCTGGAGAAGGTGCGCTGCGGGATGAAGGTGATCATCCGCGAGGGATCCGCCGCCCGCAACCTGGCCGGCCTTTTACCGGCTGTAAAGGCAGCCGGCAGCCGCCATTTCATGTTCGGAACCGATGACCGGGAGGCGGCGGAACTTCTGTCGAGGGGCCATATGGACGAGATCCTGCGCCGGGCGGTGGCGCTGGGCTGCGATCCGCTGGAGGCGGTGGAGATGGCCGCGCTCAACCCGGCGCTTCATTACAGGTTGCCCCGCCGCGGGGCGGTGGCGCCCGGTTACCGGGCTGACCTGGTGGTGGTTGATGACCTGAAAGATTTCAAGGCCAGGCTGGTGATCAAGGACGGCCGGGTGGTCGCAAGGGAGGGGAAAGTGACGGCGGCCACGGCCTTCTATTCCATCGAGGAGAGCGTACTGGATACAGTCCGCCTGTTGCGACCGCTGCAGGCTGCTGATTTCATTTTCAAGGCCGGCCCCGGCAACATGCCGGTGCTGGGGTTAATACCGGACCAGATCATTACTGAAAAACTGATGCTGCAGCCTCGCCGTGATGAAGCGGGCGCCGTGCCGGCCGATCCCGGGCGCGACATTATCAAGATCGCCGTCATCGAGAGACACAGGCGCAGCGGACGGGTGGCCCTGGGCCTGGTCAAGGGGCTGGGCTTGCGCCGTGGGGCGATCGCTTCAAGTGTGGCTCATGACTCGCACAATATCATCGTCGCCGGGGTGGAGGAGGCGGCCATGGCGGAAGCGGCAAATGCGCTGGCCCGGGCGGGCGGCGGCTTTGTTGCTGTTGACGGCGCTGCGGTTGTGCAATCCCTGCTGTCCTTGCCGGTGGCGGGCCTTATTTCCAGGGAGCCTGCTGAAAGGGTGGCCGCGGCCCTGGCGGAGGTCACCGCCGCTGCACGCAGCCTCGGTGCTGCGCCCCGACAGCCTTTTTTAACCCTTTCTTTCCTGGCCCTGCCGGTGATCCCGCACCTGAAGAT
>CAZQEV010000068.1:0-2292 GCA_964592135.1 uncultured Syntrophomonadaceae bacterium | reverse complement strand
CATCCGGCATCTGACATCTAATAGGGCAGCTGGCTGCGGTATCCGGAGAAGACGTCGCAGGCATCCTTTACCTGTTCCGGAGAGGCGATATCAGCGGTATACTCGCCGGTGTTGAACAGCGACTCCAGGATCCGGGAATGGTTCTCTTCATTGCGGCTGCGGACTTTCCTGATGTGATTGTAAAGATCACTTTCAAAGGTTTCCGCCAGGCCGGTGGTGTAGCCCGTGAGGAGATGCTTTTCCAGGAGCAGCAGCCCCGAGAGGCGGTCGCGGTCATTGATTGTGCTGTCTTTCGGCCCGGCCATCGCTCCAGATTTCGCTTTGCCCACCTTTTTGGCCCCGGCCTTTGTCGTGATCGTGGTACTGGTATCTACAGGCATGGTGCAACCTCCTTTCATATACTTTCAAGATAGCCGCAGATGTCGTTGAAATTTTGCTGGTGCATACGCCCGATGTCATCCACGATCCGGCCGAATCCCTCATCGCTCATCTGTTCGGCATGCTGATGACAGAGCTTGGCCATGTAGAGCTCCCAGGAAAGATAATCCTTCACATAATTTAACTCTTTTGTGGTCACATTGGCCAATTTGGGGACACCCCCTTTCGTTCTGATCTGCAGGCTTTTTTAGCTTGTGTAATTGTTTCAAAATTAAACCGCCGGGCTTTCCGCGCCCTTTCCGCGTGTTTTAAGAGCTTTCTTTGAAATGTTCCGCCGGCTCCCTGACCAAAAATCCGCCGGGAGTCCGCCCGGCAGTTGAAGAAGCGGCCGGCAACTGTTAAAATTCAATCAGAGACATTTCACAATATTTTGAATGGGGGGCCGGCCAAATGGGATTGAAAGAAGTGAGCCTCGTAAAATTTAATGATCAGCGAGCAAATATTCGCAGGGCTGTGGAGATGTGCGATGGGCTCAAAGATCTGACACCGTCCAAAAAGGTGCTGCTTAAACCGAACCTGGTGATGTGGGATGAAGTGCTGCCTTTTCCCAGGTACGGCGTGATCACCACGGCGCTCGTTGTCGAGGAGACGGTCAGGCTGCTTAAAGAGCACGGCTGCAGCGATATTACCATTGCCGAAGCGACGACGGAAGACAAAGAGATCAATTCGGGGACCCTGGCGGCCTACCGGGGAATGGGCTACCCCCTTCTGGAGAAAAAATACGGGGTTAAGCTGCTCGATCTTAATCGGGGCCCTTTTGAGAAGGTCGAGTTTGACGGTTTTTCACTTGAGATCGCCCTCCCCGTTCTGGAGACGGATTTCCTGGTCAACCTGCCGGCTCTGAAAACACACAACTCCACGAAGGTAACCCTCGGTTTTAAAAACCTGAAAGGTTGCCTGGCCCGCCGCTCCAAAGTTTTCTGCCATCATCCGGAAATTCCCTTGAACCGTTTCATCCAGCGGCTGGGTGAGAAGCTGGCTCCGGCTTTGACCCTGATCGATGGAATCTACACGCTCGACCGCGGCCCTGCTCTTAATGGGACCGCTCACCGCGCCGATATTCTTATCGCTTCGCGGGACATGTTTGCCGCCGATGTTGTCGGGACCATGCTCCTGGGGATGGATCCGGCCGAAATAGGCCACCTGGCAGAGCATGCCGGCCGGCACAACCTGCCTCTGGATGGGAGCGATATGGAGATCAAAGGTGAAAAGATTTCCCATCACGCCATGAAGCTGAAGTGGGACTGGGGCTGGCTTGAGGATAACTCCGGGCCGACCGCTTTCGGCAGGATGGGGATCCGGGGGATCCACTATCCCAAGTATGACGACACCATCTGCTCGGGATGCTCCTTTTTGAACAATATGGTTTTGATATTGCTGCTCGGCGCCTATAGCGGCGAACCTTTCGACGATATCGAATTTTTGACGGGCAAGGTGGCCCGTTCAGAGGGCGGTTTCAAGAAAACCTTTCTTTTTGGCAACTGCATGGTCCGGGCAAACCGCGATAATCCCGCGATCAATAAAGCGGTACCCATCAGGGGATGTCCGCCGCGCACGGAGGACATTGTCCGCATCCTGAACGAACAGGGAATCAAAGCCGATTTTGACAGTTACGTGCAGTACAGAAAATCACTGGCGGCGCGTTATGATGATCGTCCGCAGTTCCAGGAGCAGCATTTTATCGTATCTGGAAAGTGACAAGACTGAGCTCAGGAAAAAGGAGCGTGGATTCTGATGACCGCAATAAAAGTAAAAGATCTGCTGCCTATCCCGGAGCTGCTGTCGATGCGCCGGGTCTTGTGCGTGCAGGCGCATCCTGACGACTGCGAGATCGGCGCCGGGGCCACGGTGGCC
>CAZQEV010000067.1:6701-8814 GCA_964592135.1 uncultured Syntrophomonadaceae bacterium | reverse complement strand
GCGTGGTCGAGCACCGGTTCCAGCACGGCAAAGCATTCCCGCACCGCCCTGGGGCTGCCGGGCAAGTTGATGATAAGCGTTTGTTCGCTCACACCGGCTACGGCGCGCGAGAGCATGGCCCGGGGGGTGGCGGCAAAGCTCTCCCGGCGCATCGCCTCGGCGATGCCCGGCACGAGCCTCTCGACAACCTCGAGGGTGGCCTCGGGGGTGATGTCGCGCGGCGAGAGCCCCGTCCCGCCCGAGGTGAAGACGGCGTCCATCCCCTCTGCGATCATCTGCCGCAGCTCTGCCGCGAGCGCGGCGCGCTCATCCGGGACAATCACGCTGCGCGCAATATCGCCCCGGGGCAGCAGCAGTTCACCGAGCAGAGGGCCGCTTCTATCTTTGCGCTCCCCGGCGGCGCCTTTATCGCTGACGGTAATAACGGCGAACCGGTAGTTGGGGCGTACCTGCAGGCTGTCGCCCGACCGGATCATGCCCCCCTGTAACACCTCGGCGAAGATGCCCTCGCGGGGCATGACGCAGTCGCCGGCCTGGGCATAGATAGCGCAGTGATCGTGGCATTCCTTGCCGATCTGGGTTACCCGCAGGATCGCCTCAGGCCCCGCCTGCAGGCGGGTGCCCACGGGCAGGTGGACCAGGTCAATATTGCGGGTGGTCAAGTTCTCGGCAAAGTCGCCCGGGCCGACATCGAGGCCCTTCGCACGCATCTTCTCAACACTCTCGTCTGCCAGCAGGCTTACCTGGCGGTGAGCAAAGCCGGCGTGACCGTCGCCCTCCAGCCCGCTGTCCTTGACCAGAATCCCTGCGCCGACATCCTTTTTGCGCTTGCCTTTTTTGGCGCTGATGCAGACGGCGATGATTTCACCCATTTCGTTCCTCCCGGCGGTAATGGCCGGAAGTCCCCCCCTTCTTTTCAAGCAGCCTGACGTTTTGTATGGTCATGCTTTTGTCAACAGCTTTACACATATCATAGATGGTCAGGGCGGCTGCGCTGACGCCGGTGAGCGCCTCCATTTCCACCCCTGTTTGACCCGTCAGCTTCACTCTTACCCCGATCTCTATTTTGCCCGCCGCTTCATTCAGGTCGAAATCGACATTCACCCCCGTGATATTCAAAGGATGGGCCATGGGGATGAGCCGGCCTGTATCTTTTACCGCCATGATCGCGGCCACCTGGGCTACGGCCAGGACATCGCCTTTCTCCATAGCGCCTGCTTTGATCCTTTCCAGGGTGGCGGCGGCCATAAAAATTTCTCCTGCAGCACAAGCCTCCCGGCGGCTGCTCTCTTTATCTGAAATATCGACCATCCTGGGCCGTCCGGCGGCGTCGAAGTGCGTCAGCTCCGGTTCCGCCCCGGCTTTTTTGAAAAACCGCTCATGGATAAAGCCGGCCAGGCCGGCGGGGTCGTCAAGCCCGAAAAGGGGCAGCGGATGGGGTAGTTGCAGATCTGTCATGTCGCTGACCAGGGCGATGACTCCTTCAGGAAGCAGTGGCTGCCTGTTAACGGCGCTGCGAACCACCTCAACCTTGGGGTAGGGGCTCCTTTTGTCCCCCTCGAAAAGGATCAGGTCGAACTCTTGAAGTTTCGCCACGGCAGCAGCAGTGCCGCCGCCGGGAGCACTACCGATGAGAATATATTTTTCCGGAGTAGTCATCCCCACCACCGCAGCACCGGCCTGCGCAAAACGCCAGGTATCCTTGCCGGGGATATCGAGGTTGTAATGATGCACCTCACCCTTCAATACGGCTACCTTTAGTCCCCTTGCAGACAGCTCCGGCAGCAGCTTTTCCAAAAAAGTTGTTTTCCCGGTTTTTGACTGAGCAGCCACTATGTTTAAAATTACCGGTGGCAATCCCATCCCATCACCTCTTTTACAGCATTTCAGCCACCTGTTTTTGACATTCCTCGCATTGACTTCATTTCAAGCGGACCTGCTCCCTTTTGGGCACTCATGCAGTGTTTTTCCGGTTTTAGACGGACTACCTTTTGCAGCAGTTCCCGCATTGCCGCCGGATCCCCCAGGGCCGGGCGAACTGAATATTCATCCTGCCAGTAGAGGCAGCTCTTGAGATACCCTTCAGCGGTGAGACGCAGCCGGTTGCAGGAGC
>CAZQEV010000067.1:0-6601 GCA_964592135.1 uncultured Syntrophomonadaceae bacterium | reverse complement strand
ACAATATTTATTTTCACCGGTTTGAGATCCGCCTCCAGGGCGGCTTCGATTCCAGCAAGGGCCTGTTTCAGCTCGCCGCATCGCGTGATCTTTCGGTATACGGAGGGATTAAGCGAGTCGAGGCTGATGTTCACCCGGTGCAGCCCCGCCTCCTTCAGGGGCCGGGCAAAGCCGGGCAGCAGGATCCCGTTTGTGGTCATCGAAAGATCGGATATTTCCGGCAGCCGTGATATTTTTTCAACAAGATAGAGCAGGTTTCTGCGCACCAGGGGCTCGCCGCCGGTGAGGCGAATCCTGGTTATCCCAAGGGCCGCGCCCGCCTCCACCACTTCGAAGATCTCTTCGTAACTTAAAATACGGCTGTGCGGGGTAAACTTAACTCCCTCCGGACCCATGCAGTAAATACAGCGCAGGTTGCAGCGATCGATTACCGATATGCGCAAATAATTATGCTTGCGCCCGTAAACATCAGTAAGAGTCATATTTTCTCCATCTCCCGCAACATATTTTTCTGAATCCGCCGGGCCGCCAGTTGGTGCCGGCGCTTCCGTTGCCTAGCCCATGTTTTTACCTGCGTCGCGCATGCTGTAACCGCCCAGTGCTTCAACTCTCTGCTGAAATGAGGCATCTGTGATCAGCCTTAAAATGGTCTCCCCCGCTTTTGAACGGTAAAAGAAGGTGCTCATCAACAGATCATAGCGTTCTTCGCACAATGGAACAAAATCGAGTCCAAAGGCATGGGCCGCAGGCAGGATCCCCAGCCCAGCCCGGGCCGATCCGGCGGCTACAGATGCGGCTACACCAAGGTGCGTGTGCTCTTCGCGTTCGTAGCCGTAAATATCGGCAGGCTCCAGTCCCGCCTGCTCCAGCTGATAATCGAACAGGAGGCGGGTACCGGCGCCTTTCTGCCGGTTGACAAAACTCAGTTTCTTCAGGGCCAGGTCGGCGGCGTTTTTTACTTTATCGGGGTTTCCCGGCGGCACGATCCAGCCCTGCATCCGGTAGGCGAGGTTGACGAGGCAAAGATCGCGGCCGGGCAGCAGCCGGTTGATATAGGGGCTGTTGTAATCCCCGCTCTCAGGGTCAAAAAGGTGCACCCCGGCCAGGTGGGCCTGTCCGCCGCCTATGGCGGCAATGCCTCCCATGCTGCCCAGGTGCGCCGAGGAGAGTGTCAGGCCGGTGCCTCGCTCTTTCAAAGCTGTAGCCAGCAGGTCGATGATCAGGTCGTGGCTGCCGGCAGCCAGAAGATTGCCTTGCAGTTCCGCTGCGGGTCTAAAGAGTTCCAGTTCAACCGTATTGCCGCATTCAAACCCCAGCGATTCAGGCGGGATGATTAACATCCCGTCCGCTCTGACCAGCGACATGGTTACCCCGGCGCCCCGCTCCAGCGGGTTGGCCACAAAGTGATCTTCAACAAAGCCCACAGCCATGCGAACGTACTCCTCAACGCCTATGTCTGAGACAATGCGCCTTCCCAGCCTGGCTGTCAGCCTCTCCCTGACCGGTTCGGCCTGCCCCAGCGCGCGGCAGATCAGTGGGCGGACGAACCACTCCAGACTGAGATAGGCGGAGACGGGATAACCGGGCAATCCCACCGCCGGCCTGCCTGCGATTTGCCCGAGAATGGTCGGTTTCCCGGGTCGGGTGCCCACGCCGTGTACAAAAACTTCGCCCAGCGCCTCGATGACATGCACTGTATAATCCTCCCTGCCGGCGGAGGAGCCTGCAATAATAATGACCATGTCGCTTTCCGCAGCTGCTTGCTCGGCGGCTTTTTCCAGGCGGCCGCAGTCGTCGGGAACGATGGGGTGGATAACCGCCGCCGCTCCCCACTCTTGCAGGTAGGCGGCGACAGCGGTGCTGTTGAAATCGGGAATGCTGCCCCTGGCGCGTTTGCCGTCGGGCGGGATCAGCTCCGTACCCGTGGGGATGATCGCCACAGTTGGCCTGGCCAGCACCGGCACCTCGGTGATTCCACCAGCCAGGAGCACCCCAAGATCCTGCGGACGGAGCCGGTGGAAGGCCGGCAGCATAAGTTCGCCGGCGACCACATCCTCGCCGACGGGGCGGACATGTTGCCAGGGCGTAGCCGGGGCCAGGATCTCAATACCGCCGCCGGCTAGGGGATGAACATCTTCCACCTTGATCACAGCGTCAAAGCCCGGCGGCAGCGGATCCCCTGTATCCACCGGGAGACATTCCCCGGGAGTCAGCTGCAGCGGATTTTGATCATTTGCGCCGAAGGTGCGCTCGGCCTGCACTGCGAAGCCGTCCATGGCTGCAGAATGGTCACCAGGCATGGAAAGGCGGGCAAAAAGAGCCGCAGCGGTTACCCGCCCCAGCGATGCTCCTGTCTTAACATCCTCGGTGCGGCAGGTTATCCGGACACCCTCAAGGAATTTCTGCCGTGCCTCCTGCCGCGTGATATTGCTTAGATATATAATCTGCATAATGAACCCCCTGAGAACCTATGTTTAGCCGGCGCCGCCCGGTTTATTCCCAAATAAAAACATCAACTTCTTTACCTTCGAGCATACCTTCTTGTTGGGCTGGGATAACAATGAAACCACTTGCCTCAGTCAGCGTGCGCAACATTCCTGAACGGCCGAAGACAGGGACAGCGAGGAACCCGCCGCTGGAGCTCTCCAGTTTCACCCGAACATAGTCTGTTCTCCCGCTTGCGGAGGGCAGGTTGCGGGTGAGTGTGGCCCGAACTGAGGGCCGGCAGCGCCGCGGTTCCCTGCCGGAGAGCTGTTCCAGGATAGCCGCCCCAAAAATAGAAAAAACCAGCAGGGCCGAAACCGGGTGCCCGGGCAGCCCCAGGACCGGTTTGCCGTTGCAACTGGCCAGCAGCGTCGGTTTGCCGGGTTTGATCGAAATTCCCTCGACGAGCAATCCAGGTTTGCCCAGCTCCTGTATCGTCTGCGCCGTCAGGTCGCGTGATCCGACCGAGCTGCCCCCCGAAAAAACCAGGAGATCGACATGATCAAGCAGCCGGCGGCTTTCCTCCAGAAAAACAGGAAAAGTGTCTGTAAGGATGTCGTTTTCAAGCACTTGCGCCCCGTATTTCCGGCCTAGACAGGCCAGGGAAGGGCTGTTGCTGTCGCGAACCTTGCCCTCAGTCAGCGCCTTTGTCTTGTAGGGTACGAGTTCATCTCCCGAAGAGAGCAGCCCCATCACCGGTTGGCGGTAGATCTTCACCTTGCTGATACCCAGTGAAGCGAGCAGCCCAATTTCCGGCGCGCGCAGCAGCGTACCCGGTTCTAGCGCTTTTTCACCCCTGCGCAGGTCCTCTCCTTTGCGGATTATATTTTCACCCGGGGCTGCCTGGCGAAAGGCGTGCACCTGGTTCTCCAGGACCCCGGTATTTTCAAGCATGATCACTGCATCGGCGCCCGCGGGGAGCATGCCGCCTGTATGGATCAAAAAGCATTGGCCCTTTTTAATGGCCGGCGCCGCCTGTCCCATTGCAATCTCGCCGGCGAATTCGAAAACAGCAGGCGCTCCCTCCTGTGCGCCGAAACTGTCCCGGGCGATCACGGCATAGCCGTCCACAGTGGAGCGGTCAAAGCCGGGAAGATCCTCGCCGGCGCGAATCGTCCCGGCAAGAATCCGCCCTCCCGCCCGGTCAAGTGTCTCCATTTCAGCGGCAAGGGGTTTGAAGTGCTCTTTTATCAGCTCCTGAACGGTTTGCGGTTCTGTTACTCGCATCAACTTCATAAATGTTTACCTTTCCGGACAAAAAGCCACGCCTCCTGATCCAGGGAAACGCGGCCGTTCTTGCTGCGTGCTCTCCTTTTCTTAACAACGGGAGGCGGAGGTATTTCTCCCCCAACCCACGGCCTTTCACCCTGGCCCTGGCTGTAGGTGAGGAGGCTCGGAGTTTAAACGCTTTATTTTGGCTCTTCTTAAATTTCATTATAACATTTATAATTAATTACTAAAAGCATTTTTGCGGCGGCGGAACCTTGCCCGGCCTAATAAGGGTAAAGGAGCAATCCCAAAAGCGCCCCGGCTCCCATGAGGTAAAGCGGGTTCAGCCGGGGGAAAAACATGTTCACTGCGAAGATCCCGGCGGCGATGAGAGCTGTGGGCACATCGATGAGCGCCGCCCGGCCAAGCGTGATCACTGCCAGGGTGATCAGGGCAATCAGGGCCGGTCGCAGGCCCTTGAGAAAGCGTTCCGCACGCGGGTCAAGGATCAGCCGTTTCAGAAAAGCGCCGAAAATAAGCAGGGTTGCCAGGGAAGGGGTGATCACGCCCAGCGAACCGAACAGCGCTCCGCCAACTCCAGCCAAACGGTAGCCGATAAAGGTGGCCGCATTGATTGCCAGCGGCCCCGGGGTTACTTCGGCGATGGCCACGATGTCAAGGAACTCGGCTGCTGTAAGCCAACCCTGACGGGCAATGATCTCCCGTTCCATCAAGGGGATCATGGCATAGCCGCCGCCGATGGTAAATGTTCCGATTTTTAAAAATGTCACGTACAGGGAGAAAAGATAAGCCATGTTAGACCGCCTTTTCTTTAAAAATTATCAGGCCTGCCGCTCCACCGGCCAGCAGAACAGCGATGGGGTGAACTTTCAGCAGCATAGCCGCCGCCAGAAGGGCTCCCGCCAGTGCAGCGCTGAGCCGGTTATCCAGGGCGCTGCGCCCCAGATTAACGACAGCGGCGGCGATGAGGGCGACCACTGCCGGGCGGAGACCGTAAAAGATAGCCCTCACATAGATGTTATCCTGGAACAGAGGCAGGAAAAAGGCAGCCAGGGTCAGGATGACCCCTACCGAAGGAATAATAGCCCCCAGCGCAGCCAGGGTGCCGCCCGCTATGCCCCGCAGGTGGAGGCCGATCTGGATGGCGCTGTTTAAAGCGATGGCGCCGGGAAGGCTCTGGGCGACAATGAGCATATCGAAAAAAAGATTTTCCCCAACCCATTTCCGGACCGATACCACTTCGCGTTTAATGATCGGCAGCATAGCGTAGCCGCCTCCAAAGGTAAAGGCGCCTATCTTTAAAAAAACAAGAAATATAGTCAGCAAGGAGACTGCCTCAACCTGCTCCGCCTTCTGCTTCCGGTTCAATGTGAAACCCCGTTTCTGTCATTTCATCTGTTTAAGAAAGAGGGACTGCGTTTCTGTTATTCCCGGCGAAAAGGGAGCAGGTCATGGTTTGACTTGATTCTCTTTCGCCTTATCCAACTGGTCAAATACGCGCATTACCGCTTGCAGGGAGACGATCAGGTTTTCCCGCTCTTTCTCGGTCAAACGCTGCGCCAAATTGTTGAAACGGAAGGAGCGTCTTTCGAAAACGAGGCCGGCAAGTTGCCGGCCGTAAGCGGTCAGATTGACCCGAACGATGCGCCGGTCTTTTTCATCCCCCCGCCGTTTAACCAGGTTAAGGTGGACCAGCCGGTTGACAAGCCGCGTGGCTGCACTTTCAGCTTGGCATATTTCTGCGCTCAGTTCACCCATGGTCAGGTTGTTGTTAAAATAAAGGACCAGCAGGGCGTTGATCTGGCTCGGAGTGATCTCCAGTCCCGTCATCTCCCTGTTTTCCTCGGCACTGAGGTAGTGCATCAGCTTGGGGAAGATGGCCTGGATGGAGGCGGTAAATTCGTCCATATCCCGGTAATCCTTATACATGAAAGCTCCTCCTTCTTGACAGCGTTAAAGTGCGGTTTATTCTCTAGGTTAGGATATATCTATAGTGAAGTCAAGACAGGGGCGCCTTTGCGGAAACTTGAGTGTGGGAGCAAGGTGTTAAAAAAGGATCCCCAAATGGGGGATCCTTCGAATATGAAAATAAGCTTCTTCCGGCAAGGGGGGCGGCTGTGGTTTATTGAGTTCAGCGCAGGTTTGCCTCTATCCGCTGCTCACTGTAGATCAGCAGCGGCCAGCGGCCTTGCCCCAGTTCGATTTTCCCGGTAGCCCTTTGATGCTGGTAGTTGTCGGGATCTTCTTCCACAGAGGTATATTCCCAGTCTGCATTGCCGGTCAGGTTTTCCCTGGACCAGGATACTGTTCCGCTAAGTGTCAGATCGAGATCCGGAGACAGGTTCACCCGAACCGGCCCCCCGTTTTCTATAGACCAGGGCGCCTCGAGGGAATCAAGGCTCAGAGTAATACTGCTATCATAGCCGGCGCTACTGATCTCCAGGGAGACACCGGCTGGAACAAAAAATGCCCTGTTCGACCGGCTGTAATTATGTCTGAAGATGTTGTTCTGCCCGGGGACAGGAATGGTTTGGACAAAGAGCGTATCTCCTATTGTTTTTATATCGACCCCGGCTCTCCGGGACAGATCTTCAGCCGTCTCAGCGGAAGAGGCCCGGATGGCTGCCTGTCCCAGGATGGTCATCTTGCTGCCTGGAATGCTGTGCAGCTCCAGATCTTCTCCTTGGAAGGAGGAGATGATCACTTTGTTGATTCCGGTGAGGTCGACCTCCTGGTCCGGAATGGTGCAGCGGTGCTCGGAGAAGGAGAGCGCCTCCTGGATCTGCGGGATCACGCCGCTGTAAGCGAGAGTATAGCTACCCAGGGAGAAGAAAAAGAGAACAATCATCAGGAGTATGGACCAGCCATCATATTTGATCTTAAACTG
>CAZQEV010000066.1:0-8951 GCA_964592135.1 uncultured Syntrophomonadaceae bacterium | reverse complement strand
CAGGTTCATGGTGGAAAAGCGAACATAAAGAAAGTATCTTTAAAAAAATATCGCTGGCTTGCGGGATCAAGGAGCTGGGCCCTTACAGCCTAAAAAAGGCGGTCAGGGTGTAATTATTATAAGGAGGTGAGAAAGTGAAAAATGGTAAATTGTATCTAAAAGTGGCTTTAGGGTATCTTTTGGTTTTACTGTTTGCCTTGATGCTGCTGACATCGTGCAGCGCTGATTCAGGTCAAAATGAGGAAAGCGGCCGAAGGATAATCGTTGATCAACTGGGCAGAGCGGTTGAACTTCCGGAAACCATAGAAAAGGTTTGTGCTACCCATATCTATGGTGGAAAGATGCTTTTTGCCATGAGCCAAATAGAAAAGATTGCTTTTCAGATGCAGATCGGCGCTGATACGGAGGCGGTTGCGGTTGTGGACGAACATTATGGCTCTCTTCCTACTGTGCTCAGCTCGCCCCAGGGAACAGACAGCCCTGAGGGACTGCTCGCTCTGGGAGTGAACCTTGTTTTTACTGATGTCAGCAAAGGTGAAGAGGCTACAGAGATGTATCAGAATGCCGGTATTGCTGCCATCGCAGTAAGTGGTGAAACCTTTGAGGAGGTTTATGAAACTGCTCGCATGATGGGCGAGGTATTTGAATGCCCTGAAAGGGCTGATGAGGTCATCAGCTTTATTGAAGATCTTCGCAACATGATATCGAGCCGGCTCGCCGGATTACCCGGCGAGGAGAGACCTGTTGTGCTGGTCTGCGGTTCAGGAGGGGTTTACACTGCTGCGACTGCCGGGATGTTCCAGCATCATATGGTGGAGACTGCAGGCGGCATCAATGCCGGGGCTCAGCTGTCAGGTAGATGGGCCAACATCAGCGCTGAAGATATCATTCTCTGGGACCCCGACTTTATTGTTCTCGGTTCCACTTTCGGTGTTGATGATGTTGACAGTGTTTTGGCTGAACCTGCTCTGAAAACAGTCAAGGCGGTAAAAAATAAAGAGGTACATATCTTTCCCTCCTCCCTGGGATGGTGGGATTTTCCCCTGCCTCAATCGGTTTTAGGAATTATCTGGACAGCCAAGACGATACACCCCGATTATTTTGAGGATGTTGACATGCTCGAAATGGCCGACCGGGTCTATAAATTTATTTACGGCTATACCTATACTGAACTTGGGGGAGTATTGTGATCCTGTCGGCTGCGACCCGGGGTAGCAGTACAGCAGCACGGACCAAACCGCTGTGGTCCATTTTTTCTGTTACCCTGTTACTTTTTATTATTCTTTTTGTTTTATCCCTTAATATTGGCAAGGTTCAGGTTACTCTCGCCGATATGGTTACTATTTTTCTGGATAAAATGAACATCGCTCAAGGCTTTACTGCCGATATTACAGCACAGAAGGAGACAGTTTTCTGGAATGTGCGGCTGCCGCGCTCCATCCTGGCCTCCACTGTGGGGGCGGCTCTGGCTGTGGCGGGCGCCGTGATGCAAACACTGTACAGGAACCCCCTGGCTTCTCCCGATGTAATCGGGGTCACGCAGGCAGCCAACCTGGGTGCGGGTCTGGCTATATTTTTCTTCTCCGGAAGTACCCTTCTGGTGGAAGGTTTTTCATTCTGCTTCGGCGTGATGGCTTTGCTGCTCACCTTCGCCGTTGTTTCACGCCTGCCGGGCAGCAGTGTCACTGTATTGGTTCTCATCGGCGTGATCATCAGCGCCCTGTTTCAGGCGGGTCTGACCCTGCTTCTCTACATGTCGGATCCTTACAGCGAGATGCTACGGATCAATTACTGGCTCATGGGAGCATTCAATATTGCCAACTGGAACAATGTCACCGTGGTATTCCCCATGGTCTGCCTGGGGATTGCTTTTTTGATTCTGTTCAGCTGGCGTTTAAACATTATGGGCCAGACTGATGAAGAGATCAGGGCTCTGGGAGTCAACCTGGCCCTGTGGCGCTTTATCTATATTCTGTTTGTGGCCCTGATCGTTGCCGTATCTACAGCCAGCGTGGGTAACATCTCCTGGGTGGGCCTGATTATTCCCCATATTGCCCGCTCCATCGTGGGCTCCAATCAGAAACAGGTGGTGCCTTATTCAGCAGTACTGGGGGCTTTCTTTTTATTGTTTGTCGACACCATAGTCCGCAATCTGCCCTCCGGAGAGGTTCCCATTTCCGTGATTACCTCTTTTATTGCAGCACCTTTCCTGGCGTATATCATTTTCTCCAGGCAGAGAAGGGGGCAGTGGTAGAGTGATTCAAGCACATAATCTGGAAGCGGGATATTATGGCACTGCGGTTTTGGAAAAAATAGATTTGCAAGTGGGCAAAGGAACGATTGTCGGTCTTTTGGGGCGGAACGGCTGCGGAAAGACCACTTTGCTTCGCTGTTTGAACGGCCTTCTTCCACCGATGAAAGGCAGGGTCCTGCTGGCCGGGCAGGAGATCTCAAAATTAAAAGCCAATGAAATTGCTTCCCTGGCAGCGCTGGTCCCGCAGGGCGCCCGCACAGTTTTTCCGCTCTATGTTCTGGATATGATTCTTTTGGGAGAAGGCTGTCATCTGAAAGCATGGCAGTCTCCTTCTGCCGAATCAGAGGAGAGGGCCAGGGCGTTGGCTGCAGATATCGGCATTGCTCATCTTTTAGACAAGCAGTTCGACCGTCTCTCCGGGGGTGAGCAGCAACTTGTACTTATTGCAAGGGCTTTGATGCAGTCCGCTCCCATTCTGCTTCTGGACGAACCGACATCGCATCTTGATTTTACCAACCAGCATATGGTGATGAACCTGATCCGCCAACAGGTCTTCTCCAGGGGAGTAACGACGGTCATTACCACCCATGATCCCAACATGGCGCTGCAATACTACAATGATGTAATTATGCTGAAGGAGGGGCAGATTTTGGCAGCTGGACCTGTAAACGATATTATTACCGAAAAGAATCTTAGGTTGCTGTACGGCAGCGGGATTGCCATGGAACGCACCGCTTCCTGCCAGGTGGTAGTGCCTGTGAGGCAGCAGGAAAGGGTGGTTGGATGAAATGTTATTTTTGTGAATGGCGCTGTGAAATGCCTGATTCCGCCTGCCGCATGTACGGAGAGAGGGATGGCGGCATAGTTGAGCTCCACCCCAACGAGTGGACCACCTGCTATTTTACCAATGCGGAAGGGATCCCTCTTTTCCACGGCTGGCCCAATCACCAGTTCTTGCAGCTTGGCGCCTTCAATTGCAATGCCGGCTGTGCTTACTGTATCAATGCCCGGGTGGCAATCAAGCCGGCAGAGAAGACTTTCCGGCATCTGCTTACCCCGGAGAGGGCGGTGGATATTGCCCGGAAGGCCAACTGCAGCGGGATACACTTCGGGGTTAATGAAGTGACGGTAAATCTTCCTTCCGCTCTGGCCGTGGCGGAAGAGGCTCACAAAAATGGGCTCATAACGGGCTGCTCCAGCAATGGTTTTTTTACCGAAGAGGCGGCTGATATGATGTTGTCGCATTTTGACTTCTTCAATATAAGTTTGAAATCTCTTTCCGATGACTACTACAAGGAGCATCTTCTGCTAAAAAGCGTTGACCCCGTCAAGCGGAACATCGAGTACCTTGCTTCGCGTACGCATCTGGAGGTTACCACCACTGTGGTGCAAACGGTTAACGATGATGAGATCATGTCCATTGCCGAATACCTTGCGGCTATAGACGAGCAAATTCCCTGGCACATTTTCCGGCTGCTTCCCGAGCATAGGATGGCAAAAATGAGGCCTCCTGATATTGAAGAGATTTCAAAAAAGGTCGAGGAGTGCAGAAAGATTTTGCCCAACACCTATTTCAGCAACTACATCGGCACCCAGTTGATCCACACCTTGTGCCCTACCTGCGGTAAGGTGCTCATCGAAAGAATCTGCACCATGTCTTGCGGGGTGATGCTTTCTAATTACAGGGCGATGGGCTCGCTCTGTAGCAGCTGCGGAACAGCTATAAAGATGAGTGGCACTTTTGATGATCCCGGCGCTGCATCGCCCGCAGGCTTGAGGAGGGAGATTTAAGATGCTGGGGGTTATTGATGTGGGGGAATGGCAGGCGGTGGTCGATCTGGTCACTGCCAGGCCGGCAGGGCGGGATGAAGAGTATCTCCGGCCTTTGCGGAGCCTGGCGGAAAGATTCCCTTATCCCGGCGATCGCAATCCGGCCGGTATCGGATGGGTTATAGATGCGGCTGCAGCCGTTGTCGAACATTACCAACCGGGCTGGCTTTTTCTCGGCTTTACACAGCCTTTCTTCAATAATGTATACGGTTTCTGTTCTAATGAGAAGCGCAAAGAAATGGCGGAGATGATACTGAAAAGTATCATAAAATTCTCCCGGGAACACAGTTTTCGTCCCCTTATTTTAAGCAGCGGCGGTCTTGTTCCACTTAAGGGTTACAGGAGCATATCCGGGTTAAAAGGTTATCTTCAATCCAGCCCCTGGTCCTACAACCTGGCGGGTGTTTACAGAAGTGAGCCCGGTGATGAAGACATTTTAAATCGGGAGCCGTACATTCGCACCATTATCCGCAAGAAAGACTTTGTTGAAAGATACAGGGAGGCAACTTCCGCTTACACCAATGATTTCCCCGACTATCTGCTCATCGCTGAAGATGGGTGGAATTTCAAAGGGATCTGCAGCAACAACCGGGTCCTTTACCAAATCGATAAATACAACTGGACGCTCCCTCTTTATTCGGAGATCGGTTCTGTGAGCCATATTGAGGAGATATGCAGCCTGATGAAGGGGGCCCTCGCCCGGGGTGACAAGGTTCTTCTGGCTTTGGTTGAAGGCCTGGATGAGGCTAACTTCTCTTTGCCTTATCAGAATGTGAATAATTGCCGCGATTGGTATGCTTACGGCAGTTACAGCCTCTACTGCACCCTGGTATCGGGACGGCCCTTTTACCTCTGCCCCTATCCACCCATTTTCGATATGTCTGCCCGCAGGAAGCTGCCGCTGCGCTATCCCGCATCGACACCTCACGCCGGAATCATTTGCGAAGATTCGCTGGGGTGCAGGGCTGCTGTCCCGACAGCCGCCGTGAGCAGCCGCAGCATGACCACGCATTCCATGATCAATGCCGATCTGACGGTAGAGTGCTATATCCGCAACCAGGCCAATATGGGGGTTCTGGTGGCAGTTAACGAGGAGCGGTACGATGTATTTTCTAAAAAGGAGTAGCAAGAGAAAAGGAGGTTGATCGTCATCTAGCAATCGAATCTGGCCGTCGTCTGTTCTTTAAGTCTGGGCAATATGTACAAATGAGGAGGAGAAACTTTTGAAGACAAAAATGATGGTTTTGCTGGCTGTGCTTCTATGCCTGGCGCTTATGTGTTGCGCCTGTGGTGCGCCTGAAGGTGATGAGCCGGGTGAAGAGGTCAATGGAGAAGAGGAACCCGTGGAGGGCGAAAACGGTGAGGGCGGCGAAAGCGAGGAGCCGGCGGGAATGGCCCGGATTAATATTTTCGAAACGGGTATTCTGGGGCAGGATCCCCAAGATGTTGAGAGCAAGGACGATACCGTGGCGGCATACTCTGTCAGTGACTATATTGAAAACAACTTTGCCGGCGCTCCTGTTGATCCCGTTGTTTTGGTGGCTTCAGACGGTTACGCGGTCTCAACTCAGGTTGAGGAGTTCATCAAGCATTTCATTACCATGGAAGGCGAGAGCGCGCCCCTTATGGTGGGGCCTGAAGTCAGCGGTGAGCTGAGTGTTAAATTCCTGCTCTATATAAAAACCGCCAATGAATCGATCTGTTTTGTAGAAGACACCCTGAATGTGGGAGAAATCTTTGAGACTCTGGAGATGATTGAGGCAGAGAACTACAGGTTTGTAGCCAGCGACGGGTTTTCCTTTGACGTGGCCGCCGCCGATATTGGTGAATGTACTCTGTACAAGAGCGAAGAATCGGTAAACGCCACGCTGCCCGGTCTTTCCGGCGGTGACCTGCGGGATGTCCTGTATATAGAGGCAGTTCAATAATTCATGGTGTGACACCGCTGTTGCAGGGGATGCAACAGCGGCAGCAAAAACTCTGTGAAGCGCTATTGGGGCGGCCCGGCGGGCCGCCCCGGTATCCGTTCTTAATATCATATAACAGGCTGCTTGCAATGAATGGCAGTTTCATTTCACAACAGTCAAAAGGAAAGGTGTTATGATAATGCTTAAAAACAGGCATGGCTCCGTTGTCATGGTTTTGTTTTTTTTGCTTTTTGCACTTAGTTTTGTTCCCCTGGCAGGTTGTGGCGACGGCGAAGATCAGGGGGTTGATGATTCAGCTACCATGATTGTGGTCGATCAGTTAGGCAGGGAGGTAGAACTGCCCGCAAAAATTGACAGGGTTGTAACAAATTATCCCATGGCCACACAGATCATCTATGCGCTGGGCGCAGGGGATAAACTGGTCGGTTGTGAAAACAGTGCCCAGCGGGCCGACTTCCTTGCCCAGATCGACGATACATTTATTGAACTGCCCGAGGTGGGCAGTCCCAATGAGATCAATGTCGAGACAACACTTTCCCTTGATCCCGATGTTGTAATCGTTCGCTGCAGTATCAGCACCGAACAGGTTGAAAATCTTGAATCCCTGGGCATCAAGGTGCTGGGGATGAATTGCGAGGATCTCGACTTGATGAGCGAAGCGGTAGCGATGATGGGTAAAACCCTGGGGTGTGAGAATAAATCAGACGACTATATCAGCTACTACCAGGATCAGCGCAATATGATCAAAAAAAGGCTTACCAACCTCAAGGAAGATGAAAAGGTCGGTGTCTACCTGAACAGGGGACACATGAATACCTTTGGGGGAGATGTTTATCAAACCGACGTGCTGGAACTGTGCGGTGGGTGGAACGTGGCGGAGGAATTAAGTGGATGGGCTACCACCTCCAAGGAACAACTCCTGTTGTGGGATCCTGAATATATCCTGGTTTTAAGCTATAGTTCGGATACACCGGAGTCGGTACTGGCCGATCCTGATCTGGCGCCGGTTAAGGCTGTTAAGGAGGGCAATGTGCTGTGGTTCCCTTCCGAGCTTGCATCATGGGACTACCCCTCAATGCAGGCTGTGCTGGGACTGCTCTGGTGTGCAAAAACCCTTCATCCCGACAAATTCAAGGACATTGATGTGCTAGAGTATGCAGATGATTACTTCGTAAAATTCTTTGGCAAGAGTTTTACAGAACTCGGTGGCACTCTCTAGCCGGAGAGGGGACTTGACTGAGGGGGAGGGGACTACGGCGGTTCAAAGCAGGTTTAATAATGCAAAAAACAGAAAGTTGCTTCTGGGTGTGCTTGCCCTTCTTGCTGCTTTTTTAATCTCCATGAACCTGGGCAGATATCCTATAGATCCGGTCAGTATGCTCAAGCTGGTGCTGTCGAAACTCGGAGCGGCAGTAGATCTTGGCCAAAGTGCAGATTCTATGAAAATTGTATTCTGGAATGTGCGGCTGCCCCGGACCATCCTGGCCATCGGGATTGGGGCGGCTCTGGGTTCCTCAGGTGCAGTGTTTCAGGGGCTTTTTCAAAATCCGCTGGTTTCACCTGACATTCTTGGTGTATCTTCCGGGGCCGGTTTCGGGGCTGCAATTGCCATCATGTACCTGGGGGGCGGGACCTTATCGATACAGTTCATGGCCTTCCTTTTTGGCATCGCAGGTGTTTTTATCGCCTACAATATTGCGCAGAGATCCCCAGAGCACACTATTGTGGTGCTGGTACTTGCAGGTGTTGTTGTGTCGGCTGTTTTTACCGCCGGCCTCTCATTTCTTAAGTATATAGCTGATCCCTACGAAGAGCTCCCCTCCATAGTATTCTGGACCATGGGCAGCCTTCATGCCGTGAATTGGAGGGATGTCTTATATTCCCTGCCTCTCGTGGCGACGGGCATTCTTCTTTTTTCCATGCTGGGTTGGCGGCTTAATGTGATGACCCTGGGAGATGAAGAGGCGCTGAGTCTGGGAGTGGATGTGGGGAAAATGCGCCTCTTCTTTATTACTGTCTCCACGCTCATTGTGGCTAGCTCCATATCGGCTTGCGGCACCATTGCCTGGGTGGGACTGGTGATACCCCACATCGGCCGCTACCTGGTAGGCTCAGATCACAAAGTCCTGGTGCCTTTCAGTGCTCTGCTTGGAGGAACGCTTCTGCTGGTTATAGATACTCTTGCGCGCACCATCAGTGCCGCAGAAATCCCCATCAGCATCCTTACCTCGTTGATTGGCGCACCCTTTCTTGCCTATCTTCTTCTTAGAAAAAAGGCAGGTGTGTGGCATGCGTCTTGAGCTGAAAAACCTGACAGTTGGCTATGGAGATCATGTTGTGCTGCATGATGTGAACCTGAAAGTGCCTGCGGGCTCCATCTGTGTGCTGCTGGGGCCAAATGGTTCGGGCAAAACAACTTTGCTGCGCAATGTGAATGCCATCATGAAACCGCTGGGCGGAAAAGTTCTCTTTGAGGGGGTAGCTGTGCAATCGATGACCCGCCGGCGGATCGCCCTCTCTATGGCGTTCGTTCCGCAATCGAGCAGCCTGCCTTTCAATTATACCGGAGTGGATATGGTGGCCATGGGCAGGACGCCTCATATCAGCGTCTGGTCATCGCCGGGGCCGCGCGTGGGTGAAGAAGCCAGAGAGATTATGGCCTCGCTGGGTGCGGAAAGACTGGCCGAGAAATACTATATGCAGATGTCCGCCGGCGAGAGGCAACTGGTTCTTCTTGCCCGTGCAGTGATGCAAGATGCCCCGCTGCTTCTTCTGGATGAGCCCACCTCTCATTTGGATTTAAGTAACCAGCTTGTGATCATGAAAATGGTGAGAAAGATCGTGAGCCAGAGAGAGACAACCGTACTTATAACCATGCACGATCCCAACCTGGCGTTGAATTATGGCCATTACGCAGCTCTGCTCTGTGATGGCGCCAT
>CAZQEV010000065.1:0-8975 GCA_964592135.1 uncultured Syntrophomonadaceae bacterium | reverse complement strand
TCACCGGAGAGGGCGCCGTGGGCATCGAGGATACCTTTATAGTCCGCTCCCGCGGTCTCGAGCAGATCACCCGCTTTGACGATGCCCTGCAGATAGTGTAACATCGCCCGGGGCGGGGCATAAGCTGTAATGTTCGCAGTATTTTTAACAGCTTCGGGGGAGTGACGGCTGTGAGCGGAATCTGCGGCTTTGCAGCAAGGCATGAAAAGCCTTTTCCGGAAAGGCAGAGAGTGCTGGAGGAAATGGCAGGAAGCATTGCACACCGCGGAGAGGGCGTGAACAAATATTTTTTCGATGCCCCGGTCTCGCTGTGCTTCCTGCCGGCAGAGAGTGACAGGCAAAGTGACGCCGCCGGGGAGCTATTCACAGACGAAGGAGGGCGCTACCGGCTCCTGGGAGACGGGACAATTTACAATTACTCGCAGCTGAAGCGAGAACTGCAGGGCCGGGGACACCGCTTCAAAACCCGTAAAGAGCTCGAGGTCATCATTCACCTTTTTGAAGAGATGGGACCGGCATGCCCCGTCAGGCTCCGCGGTCCCTTTGCCCTGGCCCTCTGGGATAGCGATGCAAAAATACTCTATCTGGCCAGGGACCGATTCGGGATCAAACCCCTCTACTACACTGTTGCTCCGGACGGAGCGCTGGTTTTTGCATCCGAGGCGAAAGCCCTGCTGAAATACCCCCATATTAAAGCTGAAGTCAACGTGACAGCCCTGCCCCATTACCTTACCTTTCAGTATTTTCCCGATCCTGAAACCGCCTTCAAGGAGATCTACCGCCTCAGCCCGGCGCACCATCTCACCTGGAATGGAACAGATTTTAGTCTCAAGAAATACTGGGAGATGCGCTTTCGCCCCGAAAATAAACCGCTCGATTATTTCGTTGAAAAAGCTGCTTGCCTGATCCGGGAAGCTGTGAGACTGCATTGCCAAGGAGAAGCCATGCCCGGAACATTTTTAAGCAGTGGGATCGATTCAAGCAATATCGCAGCCCTGCTCAGCAGCATGGGAAACATTAAGAGTTTCTCGGTAGATTGTGCCGGCGGAAAGTACGACGAGCTGACCCCGGCGCGCAATACTGCGCGTTTTTTGGGAACAGAACACCATGAGCGTAAAATTGGAGCGGCAGAATTTTGGAGCAAAGTACCGCACGCCCTCTGGCATCAGGATGAACCCGTGGCCGACCCGGCGGCGATCGCCCTCTACTTTGCCGCAGCTCTGGCGTCAAAAGAGGTAAAGGCTGTTCTCTCCGGTGAGGGGGCGGATGAAGTATTCGGCGGTTACGATATTTACCGGGAGCCGGCCGCAGTCGCCCCGCTGCAGCTGCTGCCCCGCCATGCCCGAACTGCGCTTCACCGGGCGGCCGGGATATTGCCTGAAGGGATGAAGGGCAAGAACTATATCAGACGCGCTGCGACACCCCTGGAAAAACGCTATTACGGAAACGCCTTTATCTTTTGCGAAACTGAAAAAGAGGCGCTCCTCAATGCCGAACTATACCCTGCAGGATGGGCGCCGCCCTGGGAGATCACGGCGCCCTACTACCGCAAAAGCGCCGGCGCCGATGGAGCGACAAGGATGCAGCATCTTGATTTCTATACCTGGCTGCCCGGTGACATCCTGGCCAAAGCGGACCGGATGAGCAGCGCCCATTCCCTGGATCTGCGGCTCCCCTACCTCGACCATATCCTGGTAGAATTTGCGGCAACGATCCCGCCGCGTTACAAGATTACCCGCAAGATGACAAAACATATTCTTAGGATGTCCACGGCACGCTACCTTCCCCGGGAGATCTATGACCGCCCCAAGCTCGGCTTTCCCGTACCCCTGGCCTCCTGGATCAGGCAGCACTTCGCGGATCGGCTGAAAGAAATTTGGCGAAGCGAAACAGCACAGACCTATTTTAACCCCGGCACATTGGAAAAAATACTGGACTCGCACATCCGTGGCGAGGCGGATTATGCCCGTAAAATCTGGACTGTGACGGTGTTTTTGCTGTGGCACAGACTCTATTTCAGATAGTCTGCTCCTCTAAAAGAAAACTCCCCCTCATCCTAACGGGAATTGGGGGAGATAATGCTTATCAAGGGGAGTTGACCACTCCCGCTCCGCTCATCAGGGACCGCAGCCTGCCAGTATTATCAGCAAGGCCGGAAGCAGTAGCAGCAGTAGTCCGATCCATCTGTTGCCCACCGTCAACACCTCCCCGGAAGAATTGTTAACAGCATCCATAGTTGAAGCCGTCCATTTTACCATCAATGCAGTATTCAACCGGTCAGTAAAACTTTCTGATCCATTTTACTACAACAGAAAACCGATGTCATCAATATTATAACAACGCCGGATTATGTTCATGCTTGGCTGACGACGCTTTCTAAAAGGTGAAGCTCCAAAATAGATTCTGTAAAGAGCTTATGTCGACAGGATGCTGGGGGGAATAACGGCCGCACTCCTAAAATGCACCTGTTGTCCAAAAGTTCCACTAAAAGTAATTCACACTATCCACAGGGTTATACACAGAGATTAAGCCATTTCATGCGCCTCCCTGCCAGTTTTCAACAAAGTCCACAATCAGTCAACATAATAATATAATATTGTGCAGATCCTTTGGCTCATCTCTGCAGGTTCCAAAAATATTAAAGTCCGCGCAGTTCTGTGCCTGGATAGTAGTGCTCTAAAATTTCCCTGAAATTATATCCCTCTTCAGCCATACCCCTGGCACCATACTGGCTCATCCCCACGCCATGCCCGTTACCCCCGCCCGAAATAATCACCCGGATTACCTCCCCTGCATCATTGCGCTCCAGGTTGAAGGAAACAAAAGCACTGGGCAGGATGGCATAATCCGACAACCGGCTGCCGTCATGTCGTTGAAGTTCTACAGGCGGTGTATCAGAAAGGTAATTGACCGGGCGGAGCGTAAGCCGGATATTGTATTCCTTTATTATCCGGTAGGATCCATTGGTACCTTCCACCTCGAGATCCATGATGTTGCCCCCCGCACCGCGCCTAAGTACCCGGATCTCTATAAGCCGCCCCAGGGGATTGCGGGGTATCTCCAGAGAATTATACCCATCTCTCTCCCTCGTGAGAATAAACTCCGGCTGCTCCCGGTAACGCTGTGCCAGATTATGGTTGATTGCAGCGGTAAGCTGCTCCCCGCTCATTTCCACGCTCCAGCGAAAAAAGGGGGAATCGCGATCGTAACTCGCATGATCCTTCTCCTGCAGAAAGCGGGCCATTTTTTCTTCAGTTTCCAAATCGAATCCTTCACCGGGAATCTGGGACAACGCCTTGAGGTAGGATACCGGCTCTGCAGGGAATGTACCGCTGACCGGATCGTGCCACACTTCGTGAGAGTTCGCTGTAAAGCCGCAGGATGTCGAAAAGAAGCGTGTGTCAGCCGCCTGATCCCCAAAGAAAAGAACCTCTCCTTCGGTCTCTATCACCGCCTCGGTGGACACGGGGTGTTCCGGTGCGTTGTTGTAGACCTGCGACAGAACACTGTCGTCCACATGAGCCCCAAAACAGCTGAAACCGCTGCTGAGAATGGAACGGTAAGCGTAGGAACGTGCGGCTACAGCCTGGGCTTTAAGCGCCTCCAGTCCGAAACCGGCAGGCATTTCACCGGGTACAACTGTATAGAGATATTCTTCAAGTTTCAGTTCATTGATCACAATCAACCGCCCATCATGATTGGCGATTTCAAGGGTGCCGCAATATGCAGGATTTCCACCAGGCCAGCCGTCGCGCACCAGGTTTTCGATGATCATAGTACCGCCCTGACAGGCGGAGAAAAAGATAGGATGCTGAAATACTATACTGTCAAGCCCCCTGGGAGTCACCTTGATTGTCCCTCCCTCAGGCTCGATCAACAGTGTCTGTTCCGGTTCAAAGGCAAAAAGAGCACCGCCCCGTCTATCATCAAGTGAACAGCCCTCTTTACTGTGCAGGCGCAACTGACGGTGATATAGCGATTCATCGGAAAGCTGATTCAGGTTCTGTCTGAGCAGTACCCTTATTGTCTCCAGGGAGAACCCTTTTTCCACCCTGGCAGCAACAACCCTTCCGGAGGACAGGTAAAGCAGGAGATCACTCATGCCGACAATTAAGTCCGTTAGCGATCCCTGTTCCGCCTGGTGTAATTTGCCGGGATCAACAAGGTAAACCGGCAGGGGTGAATCCAGGGGTAATATCCCCTCGAGCTCCCCCTCACATTCACTTTCGTTGAAACGCAACAGCCGGGAAAGGAGCAGCTCCTCCAGAGGTTCAATAATAACGGCGTCTCCAAAAAGCTGCACATGGACTACAGCTCCGGCTTCGGCCGGTAAATCACCTGTCAGGGGCAATTCTATCCTTTCGCCATTGTAGAAAAGCTGTACTGCCAATGGTCCGCTCTCTACAATTAAAGCGCCGGTCATGATTTTTATTTCGGGCAGGGCGGAGATCGACCAGCCGCCCCGGCGATGTGCAAGGTAAAGAGACGCCGTATAAATTGAACCACCGCTGTTGAAGTAGATCAAAGCTGTCCCGTTGGACAGACCGGTCAAACGGCCTTTCCCTGTGCTGTTGTAAGCAAATTCATCCCCCTGGAAGAGAGCAACCAGTGATGTAAGCCCCGCCATGCCCCCCTCTTTATCCAGCAGCAATTGCGCTGCGCTCTCCTCATCCCCTGCACATACACAGTCCATGAAATTTTCTGCCGCGTTATTAATATCTGCGGGAGCCTTGCTGTAAGCATACCAGCAACCTGTTACTGTCAGCGATAACAGCAATAAAATTATTATTGTACCGCATCCGCCCCTGCGGCGCGCTCTCTTCTTTTGCCCATATTTAAAACTGCGCCTGGTTTTCCTCACTTCAACTCTGTCCACCCTCCACTTTGCATTGGTTCAAGTCCAGCTTAACAATTTTATTCACTCCTTGCCGGGTAATTCCTTCAGAAATAATTTGGAGCACTTATTTATTTCATTAAAAAAAAGGAATAACATCTTGTATATCGAAATAAAGATCGAGAAAAAGTGTAAGGAGGTTCAATATGGAGGTTAGAGTAAACGACGAGTGTAGCGCTTGCGGTGTCTGCGAAGATATTTGCCCGGAGGTCTTTGAGCTCGGTGATGAGAAAGCGGAGGTAAAAGTAAACCCCATTCCCGCGGAACACGAGGAAAAATGCCGCGAAGCTGCCGAGGAATGCCCTACTGAAGCGATCGAAATCGTTGAGTAATCGGCATCATCTTGCCCGGCACCAGTAGTTCAGAGTTTTAACCCAAGAGAACCCGCTCCTGCGGGTTCTTTCTTCGACTAATTCGCCCCTCCGCCGCATAAAGAATAAAGATGCAGCCAAACAGAGATGGCGAATCATACGGGGACGCTCTGGAAATAATTGATCACAAAGCGCCCGGTAGGGAGAGCAGGATTTCAGAGACTGTTCCAAGAACTATGCAAGAGAGATGAAGGAGCTTGCCGGCTGGACAGGAGTGCAATTAGAATGATTTTATTAGAAGATCTGCTTAAAAATATAGATATATTGGAGAAGACCTGCGACGCCAATCCGCTAATTACCGGATTGGCCTACCATTCAGAGCGGGTGCAGCGGGGACATCTTTTTGTCTGTATCAAGGGCTTCAAAACTGACGGCCATCGCTTTTTGGAGCAAGCAAAGGAAAAAGGGGCTGCTGCTGCGATAGTCGAGGAAATTCATCCTCTGATGGAGCTGCCTCAATATCAGGTTTCCGACAGCCGTAGCGCTTTAGCAGCCCTGGCGGATTGCTTTTATGACCATCCCTCGCGCAAGCTGAAGATGATCGGGGTAACCGCCAGCAACGGCAAAACCACAACCAGTTTCATGACCAACGCCGTGCTGGAGGAACAAGGACTTAAAACAGGGCTCATCGGAACTGTTATCGTCAAATCGGGCAACAAGATCCGGCCGGCGGTCTTGACTACACCGGAGTCACTGGACCTGCACCACTATCTTTACCAGATGACCGAAGAGGGGGTTTCACATGTTACGATGGAGGTCTCCTCTTCCGGCATTGATCTGAAGCGGGTGGGCGCTGTTGATTACGATATCATTGTGCTCAACAATATCAGCCGTGAGCATATCGATCTGCACGGCTCTTTTGAAAACTACTTCCAGACCAAAGCCGGCCTGGTGCGCGGGGCGGACGCGGATAAGTGGGCTGTCTTCAACATGGATTGCCCCTATACGTCATCAGTTAGCAAGGAGACCGCCGCACGGACTCTCACCTACGGCTTCAAGAACAGCGATGCCGACTGTGTGGTCACCGATCTCGACCTGACGACAGGGCGGGCGCATTTTATCGTTGAATTGAATAAAAGGGGTCTTGCAGATCAACTGACCGGCGGCCTGGAAAGGTTCCCCATCGAACTTTCAGTTTTGGGTCTGCACAGTGTTTACAACGCTATGGCGGCGCTGCTTTGCGGTCTTCTCTGCGGTGTCACTGTACCTGTGATTCAGCGGGCTTTGAAAAAATTTCGCGGGGTGGAGCGCCGCTTTGAGCTGATCTTCGACGGCGACTTCAAAGTGATCGACGATCACTTTGCCAACAGCGGCAATATTGATGTCACCCTGGAGACGCTGAATTTCATGAAATACCGGCGCCTCCATCTGGTCTACGCCATCCGGGGCAGCCGGGGCGTCACTGTGAATCGTGAGAACGCCGAGACGATGGCAAAATGGATCCCGCGGCTCGGCGTTGAAAAGGTCATTGCCACCACCAGCAGTAGCCATGTCACCGAGAAAGACCTGGTGACACCCGGGGAAATCGAAGTTTTTTCAGAAGAAATGGAGAAAGCGGGCATTGAAGCAGAGATTCATCAGGAACTGCCGGAAGCTATTAATACGGGACTTTCCCGCACCGGCACCGGTGATGTTCTTCTGCTGCTGGGCTGCCAGGGGATGGACTACGGCGCCGGGATCTGCCTGGAGATGATCCACCACCTTTACCCCCACCTCGACCGCGAGAAGATTTTTCAGCCGCTGCAGAACCGGGTGGCCGGCGTCTAGACCGGGGGCTTCTTATCTTTAATATCAATACCTCCCATAAAGGAACGGGCCTGGATGCGCAGGAATTTGCCCACGCCCTCTTCAATCTCGCCAACTCTATGGGCAGCTATAATACCGCCGTCTGCCTGATCTTTGAAGGCGATGCCGCCCAGAATGGCAGTTCCCTCATAGACCACCGCTAAATCAGCGGGTATTTTTACATTAATTCCCCCCATCACCGCCGTCAGGTCAATAATGGTTTCCCCCTCGGGAAGCTCCGCCCTGGTCAGATCCATCTCGATACCGCCCATAAAAGCAAAATAGCTGCCGCTTTCCAGCTTCCAGGGCGTTGAAGCACCCACATTGAGCCCGCCCAGGAAAGCCAGACGCCCGCCGCCGCTCCCAGAGAGGACACGTCCGCGAATAAGATGAAAGCCAGCAAAAATCAATAAAACAGCAAATAATATGCTCCAGAGCAATTCCGGCCCAATCTGCTCCAGATAACCAAATTTGCGGGCCAGGTTAAAAGCACCGATGAGAAAAACGACGAAGCCGCTAAAAAAACGGCCCGAAGAAAATATGACTTTTCTTCCCCCTGCTGCAGAGCTCATTCGGAACGCAGCGATCATCCAATCTAAACCCAGAATAATCAAAATGAGAGGCCAGTAAGAGAGTATTTCCTTTGCGCTAATGTTTACACCCAAGAGGCTTAATATGATGGCTATCCCGATAAGAAGCAAAAAAAGTCCAATAAACAAGCGGCCACTTAAAAAACGCATATTTTAAACCCCCTTTGGCAAAATTTTTAATCCGCATTATCTGCGGCAACCCTATTAAATTATAAAGCAGAAACTGGTAAGAGTAAACACTGGATATGACGGGCGGCCCAATTTTTTTAACCCGGCCGCGCTTTGACTTTTAGCCCGGCGCATGTTAGAATTATCAGCGCGAGGTGGGTGTAGCTCAGTTGGTTAGAGCGCCAGGTTGTGGCCCTGGAGGTCGTGGGTTCGAGTCCCATCACTCACCCCATCTTTATCTATGCTGGGGCGTAGCCAAGCGGCAAGGCACGGGACTTTGGATCCCGCATCGTAGGTTCGAACCCTACCGCCCCAGCCAATTTTGTTCTGCCGTCCCGCCAACAGGGCGGAACAGGTCCAGAGCGATCTTCCCTATTCCCCTCCGCATTGCGGCTCAAGAACAAGTTTCCGCGGCAGCAGTCTGATCTCGTCTTCATGGAAAAGCTGCTCTTTGTACTCCATCCCGAGCCATTTCTGCAGCAGATCATCGTAATGGGGGCTGCGGAAATGGCCTGAATTGCCAATGGCCAGTACATCGTAAGCAGTGTGATCCGCAAGGTCGATCACATAACGCCAGGGAGCGCCGCCGTAGACCTGGTAGGGCAGCTCTTTCTGCTGCATATGGACCAGCGCCCCCGGGGCGTGACCGCTGCCGCCGACTTCAAAAGGACCGCGGTTGTAGCGCCTTTTACTGACGGCATCGCCCAGGCTGTGCTTGAATGTAAGGGTGTGTATTTTTCCCCACTGCCATCGGGAGATATCTTCACCCATCGTTTCACCCAGTTCCGCCACCGCCCTGGAGAAGCCGGCATGGGTCAAAACCACGGGGTCTTCAATCCATTGTGTCTCTTCCGCCTCCAGGAGCCGGCTGATCACTTGAGGCTGGCAGTTCAACCAGAGCTGCCGGCAACAGCTCAGTATCCATATTGCCCCCCAGGAACCAGGCCACCAGCTTGGAGATGGAGATCGAATCTACCGGCTCCCAGGGCCCGGGCACATAGTCAAGCAGGATAAATTCCGGCGGCAGGTTCTTACCGTTCTGCTCGATATAATCATTGACCCCGTCAGCGTAGGACTGCAGCAACTTCCTGGTTTGGGCGGTAACAGCACGGGTGCTTTTTTCAGCGGCGCGGCGAAAGCCGATTGTCCTGGAGAAGCGGTCTGATT
>CAZQEV010000064.1:0-9051 GCA_964592135.1 uncultured Syntrophomonadaceae bacterium | reverse complement strand
GGCCTGGGCCTGGTTGTCTTCCTGGAAGGCTGTCTCTTCGCTGTCCAGCACGCCCTGGGGGAAATCCTGGCCCGTAAAAAGGCCGTAGAGGTTGAAAGCAAGGAGATGCCCGGCGGTGATTCTATATCGCCTGCATCTGGAGGATCACTAGACCTGGCTTACCCTTACTGCACCGAATTGATCATCAGGGGTGCACCGGCAGTTACAGAGCTGAAAGAGAAACTGGAGCCGCTGGGTGATTCACTGATCGTGGTGGGCCAGGAGGATATCAGCAAAGTGCATCTGCATACCGCAGATCCGGGCGGGATCCTCTCTCTCTGCATGGCTTACGGTTCTCTGCATGAAATAAAAATAGATAACATGGCCGATCAGCACCGCCACGCCTTCAACTTGCAAGCACCAGTTGAAACTGTAATCACACTGACAGGAACGAGGAAAGAGAAGAAGAAGGAAGACACCGGCATCATCGCCGTTTCATTCGGAGAAGGGGTCAAGGAGCTGTTTTTAAGCCTGGGCGCTGATGAGATTGTCTACGGCGGCCAGACAATGAACCCCCGGGTGGAGGACCTTTTCAACGCTGTGCAGCGAATCCCTACCGACAGGGTGATAATCCTGCCGAACAACAAGAACATCCAGATGGTCGCCCAGCAGGTGCAGAAACTCTGCGCCAAAGTGGTGGCGGTGATCGGCAGTCGCACCATTGCCCAGGGTCTTGCCGCCCTGGTGGCCTTCAATGACGCAGCAGATTTTGCTGAAAACATTCGCGCCATGGAAGAAAGCCTGAAGCAGGTCAAATCCGGAGAGATTACTTACGCTACCCGTGACACCGTCATCGAGGGCAAAAAGGTGCCCCGCGGCTCTTATCTGGGGCTTTACGACGGGAGACTTTGCAGCGCGGGGGAGGAACTTACCCCGGCTGCACTCGATCTAATTGCCCGGATGCTGGACGAGGACGACGAGCTGGTTACCGCTCTTTATGGCCGGGAGATTTCCCGTGAAGAAGCTGAAGCATTTGCCGCAGCGGTGGAGACAGCTTACCCTCTGTTAGAGGTGGAATTAAAATACGGCGGCCAGCCCATCTACTACTATATCCTGGCGATAGAATAGGATAAAATTTTAAAAGTCACTTGCCTGCAACAAGAGCCAGTGAAATGCGTTCGCGCTCCCGATCCACTGCAATAACATGCACCTCGATGATATCTCCCGGGGATAGTATCTCCGAGGGGTGGCGAAAACGGCGGGCGCCCAGGGCTGAACGATGGAGCAGCCCGTCACGGCCTACACCGACATCCACAAAGGCGCCAAAATCGACGACATTGCGCACCGTCCCCGAGAGGATCATCCCTTCGGCAAGGTCTGCCAGACTTTTAATCCCCACCCGGAAAAGCGGCGGCGGCAGCTCATCGCGCGGATCGCGCCCCGGCTGCTGCAGGGCGTCAATGATATCCCGCACTGTGGGCAGCCCCGCCTCCAGTTCAGCGGCCAGGGCAGCTGCATCGAGAGAGGTCAGCCCTTCAGGACGTTCTTCCGCCAGGCTGTGAATTTTTTCAGCCAGCGGGTACGATTCGGGATGCACGGGGGTGTTGTCCAGAAAGTTTTCCCCGCCGGGGATGCGCAGAAAGCCGGCGCACTGGGTGTAGGCAGCCTCCCCCAGGCGGGAAACATTGAGCAGTTCGCGCCGTTCCCGGAATCTTCCTTCGCGTTCCCGGTAAGCGACAATATTCCTGGCCACGGCAGGTTTGATCCCGGCTACATGACCCAGCAGGGAAGAAGAAGCGGTATTCAGATCCACTCCGACGCTGTTGACACAGGACTCCACCACACCGTCGAGGGCGGCGGCAAGCCGCCCCTGGTTGACATCGTGTTGATACTGCCCCACGCCTATCGATTTCGGTTCTATCTTGACCAGTTCAGCCAGGGGATCCTGGATCCGGCGAGCGATGGAGACCGCGCCGCGCAGGCTCACATCCAGTTCCGGCAGCTCTTCGCGGGCCTGGGGAGAGGCTGAATAGACCGAGGCCCCCGCTTCGCTGACAACGGCATAGGAGAGGGGATGGGGGAGCGACGGAATCAAGGCAGCCACGAATTCCTCCGTTTCCCGGGAGGCAGTCCCGTTGCCGATCACGATTATCTCCACGCGGTGGCGCTCAATCAGGGCGATCGTGATTTCGGCGGCTTCGGCGGAGCGCCGCTGCGGGGGATGGGGATAGATCGCGGCTGTGGCCAGCACTTTGCCCGTTCCGTCAACTACCGCCGCCTTGCAGCCGGTGCGGTAGCCGGGATCAAGACCCAGGACAACTTTGTTGCGGACCGGCGGCTGCAGCAGCAGCGCCCTGAGGTTGGAGGCAAAAACCTTGATCGCCTGCTCCCCGGCCTGCCCGGTGAGTGAGGCGCGGGCTTCTCGTTCCATGGAAGGGGCGACCAGACGCTTGTAGGAATCTTCAACAGCCGCCCGGAGATGCGGCGCAAAAGGAGATTGGGGATCAGGCGGGTAGATCCGCAGCATGGCCTCAATACACCTTTCAGCGGGCAGCTCCAGATTTACCGCAAGGAGACCTTCGCGCTCTCCCCTGTTGATGGCCAGGATGCGGTGCGAGGGGATCTTTGCCACCGCCTCGCGGAAGTCGCTGTATTGCTCATAGACACCGGCATCTTTGCCCGCAGCCGCCTGGGAAAATACGACTCCTTCCCGGAATATCTTTGCGCGCACCAGCTGCCGGATGCGAGGGTCGTCGGACACTATCTCCGCTGCGATATCGCGCGCTCCCTGCAGCGCAGTTTCAACATCATCAATTTCTATCCCTTTAAGCAGCGGGGGAAGTAGTTCATCCAGCCGGCCTCGCGCCTGCTCCAGGAGCAGCTCCGCCAGCGGGGCCAGTCCTTTTTCCCGGGCAATACCGGCGCGGGTGCGCCGCTTCGGCCGGAAAGGCAGATAGATATCCTCAATCTCCTGCAGCCGCTGTGCCGCGGCAAGGGCCAGCTCTATTTCAGGGGTGAGCCTCTCCTGCGCGGCGATGAGCTGCCGCACTTCCCCGCGGCGCTCTTCCAGGTTTCGCAGGTAGCGGAGCCGGTCATCAAGCCGCCGCAGTAGATCTTCATCAAGCTCACCCGTGGCCTCTTTACGATAGCGGGCGATAAAAGGTATGGTATTCCCCTCGTCAAGAAGGGCGGCCGCACTGCGGGCCTGGCCCTCCCCAATACCGAGTTCCCCGGCCAGGCGGGCTATAATCTGTTCGTGAACGGTCTGTGCCAACTGTCAATCTCCCTTCAGCAATTGCTACGTCTACTGTTTAATTTGCCCGGTTAAAAATATCAATGCAACCCCATGAAAAAGAATTCGCGGTCGGTCCAGGAAAACCCTGTTGCTTCTGGATATTGGAGGCGGAAGCATGCCGGAGAGCAGTTACTTACACCGGTGCCAGCACCGGTGTAAGTAACTTTGGGGGTGAATCAAGCCGGCCGCTCCTGTCTCAATCAAGGGAGACAGCTTCCTGCTCGACGCGCACTTTTTTCTCGAGCATGAGACGGATGAGGGGATGGAAGGGTTCGCAGATAGGATCATCAAGTAGAGCGGCCAGTTTTGATAGATAGGGTTTGTTTAGGGGCTGTCCCAGATGAAGGCAGCGCAGGTATGTGGGGATATCCATCAAGAAAGGCTCAAAGGGAATTCCGGTTTTGACCTTCAGGTGGCGCCAGATCTGGAACCCCCCCAGATCGAGGTCTCCCCAGTGGTAGAAGGGGACTGTCCGGCCATTTTTTTGGAAATAGGCGGCGAGCTTCTCCAGAATCAGGCGACGCCCCCGGTTGTGGTAGCCGCCCAGGTAGATCACCAGGCGCCCTGGCGGCCCCTCGCGCAGGTATTGGTAGAAAGAGGTCTTGTTCTCTATGGTGATCACCGCGGCAGCGGCACTTTTCACGATTTCCATATCGCGCGCCATCTCCACGGGCAGCCCCAAGTCGGGGTAGAAGGCGCCCAGGTCAACCTCGCCTTGAGGGGTGGCAAAGAGCAGGGGACCGGCCAGGAGGATATGGCTGGGATGGTCGATGATCCCGCGCTCAGCCAGGAGGGCGGCATCTTCGAGAAGGGCCTCTTCAGGAGTGAAACAATAATTACGGGCCAGCTGGAGGATCCCTCTCTCAAGCTGCTCCCACCTCTTGGAATCGCCGTAGATCCGCACACTTAAGACCCGCCTGGCAATATCGCTTTCCCGGTATTCAAAGAAAGCCTGCAGCCCCCGGAGCAGTTCGCGAAAGTGTTGCAGCTGCTCCGCCTTCAGCGGCGGCGGCAGGGGCTGCAGCGCAGTGAGCCGGGCGGCAACTTCACTGTACAGCGGGAGCAGCTCCGGAGGAGCCTTCCTTTCATATTCCGCCGCCAGGGCGGTCGCCTCGCGGTAAAGCCGCTCCCGGGGAAGGCGGCCCAGCGCCCCGTAGATCCCGGATAGGGAACCCTCCACCAGTGCAATCCGCTGCAAGGTATGGCCGTGGTCAAAGCGTTGCCAATCCAGCTTCACCCAACCGCGGCGCTGCAGCGCCGCCATCTCATCGTTAAACATGAGGCGAAAACCGCTGTCGCTGACATGAAAATAGTCGGGAAAGTTTTTCTTGTTAACAGGCAGCAGGACGCGTCGGGGGTCTTTTTCGGCGCGGCCGTAGTCCTTGCGCCGCTCAAGGCGGTCGAGCAGCGCCTGAAGAACCTCTTGCTGAACAGTGCTCAGCTCCATCTATTCAGATCCTTCCGGCTGACCCGCTCGATAAAGCTGTGGAAACCGTCGCGCATGACGATGAGGTTTGTGTTCATATAGGGAACGATGAGCTGGATCCGGCCCGTGGGGGCGACGACCAGCGCCTGGAAACCCAGGTTGTTCATGAAAGTGATGGCCTCTTCAATGCGGTCTGCGTCCATCCTGTTAAAAGCTTCGTCAAAGACCACCAGGCGCAGGGTATCGCTTTTGCGGTAGAGCTGATAAGCCTGGTAGAAGGAGGCCAGGATGGCCACATAAAAGGGCACCTGCGTCTCGCCGCCCGATTTGTCACGGGCCACCTTTGAAAAGTAGCCCTTGTGATTATGCGTGTCGGTGATGATGATATCAAAATCCAGGTATGAGCGGTAGTCCGTCAGCGTCTGGACATTTTCCTGAAAATCATCGCCGTCACGGGTGATCTCATTGAATAGATCGGTGATCGTCTCGCCGTATTTCTGAAAGAAAGTCTCCCGGAATATGGAGCCCTGGTAAACGCCGGTGTCCATGATCATATCGTAGTAGCGACGCGTATCATTTTTCGGGGTGAGGCTGAAGCGGTAGGCGTCGGTCCCGAAGCGCATATCCTGCAGGGCGCGGTTTAGTTCTTTGATCTCCTCCCGGGCCAGCTTGATGAATTCCCCCAGGCGTGCTACAAAATTTTCCTGGAAACTCTGCTCGGCCTGCCGGCGGGCTTCACGCGCCCGGGTCTCGTAGTCTTGCAGGTGGCTCTCCACGAGGAGCCTATGCCGCTGTTGGAAAGCATCGTTATCCTCAGCCGCCGGATCACCTGAAAAATGAAAACTGTAGACAAATTCGGTGCGCAGCTTGATCAGGATCTCCCGGCGGTTGTCAATCCGTGTTTTGGCCCCCTCATTGCTGCTGAGATAATTCTGGCGGAGTTCTTCCGGGCTTTTCCGCACAGCTTCGCGGTCCCATTTCCGCCTGCATTCTTCCTGCAGCGGTCCCGATAAACCGGCAATGTAAGCCTCACAGGCGGTCTTTTCAGCCTCCGACTCTCTCTGCATCGACTTGACGGCAACGCTTAAAGCTTTGAGCCTCTCCTGCAGCCCGCCGCGCTCCTCGATAGCCTGCTCCAAACCCTGTTTAAGGGCCTCTAGAGTGCTCCCCTGCCGGACCAGGTTTCCTTTGAGTTGATCCAGCTCCCTGAAATCGAGGGAGAGCAGCTCCCTCTCCTGTGCAGCCAGTTTCTCCGCCAGGCCCGGCCGGGCCTGCAGCTGCTGCACCGCCTCCGCCCAGGTGCGGTAGCGGTCCCTTTTATCGAGGGCCGGCCGCCCGGCTGAAGCAGCGGCGGCGATCTGCCGTTCCGCCTCCCCCAGCAGCCGCTCTTCTTCCTGCAGTTCTTCTTTTTTGCGGGACAGCTGAAAGCTGACCGCCTCCTTGCCGATGTAGGGGATTTCGAAATATGCCCGGGGGATCCGGCGGAAGCTGCGGTTTTGGTAGAGCGCCCCTTCGGGGGTGATCGCTGTGCCGTGCTCTTTCAGTTCATCCTCCCCGGTACATTTGATCACAGTGCCAAGCAGCCGGTGGACGTAGGCTTCAATGTAGTCCACTTCTGCTGTGATCTCCACAGCCAGACTCTGTTCATGCGCCGGGTGCGGCTCCTGCAACAATCGCGCTGTGTTCACAAGGCCGATGCCTTCCAGGTCGCGGCCGGCTTTCTCTTTACGATAAAGGGCCAGCGCTGCGTCGAAATAGCCCGGGGGTGGAAGAATGTCGAATTTCTGGGAATGCAGGTATCCTTCAATGGCATTTCGCCAGATTGGATTGCTGATCTCCAGCGCCTCGCAAAGGATATGAACGGTGAGAGGCTCTCCGGCAGGCGTGCGCAGTTCCTGCTCCAGGATCCGCTTCAGCCGCATCGCAGGTGATTCACTGCTCAGGACCTGGTTTTCAGTAAGGCGATGCAGGTCATCCTTGAGGTCCGCAATCTGTTCCCGGCGGCTTCGCGCCTCTTCCTCCAGGCTGTTCTTCCGTAGAAGCAGCCACTCCATGGCGCTCTGCCAGCCCAGAGCAGGCTCTTCCCAGTTCACAGGAAAGAGGGCCCCCGGTTCGCCGGCCGCGGCTCGCCAACCTTCACCTGCCGCCAGCAGCGGTTGGGTCAGGGAGAGCGGCGCCTCGAGCTGCTGCAACACCCGGTGCAGATCCGCCCCCTCAGCAGCTTCCTGCTTAAAGCGGTTTCCCAGGTTTTTATCCAGCTGCCCGAGCTGCTCCAGTTCGCTTCTCAGTTCGTTTAAGCTTCTCTGCAGCTCCTGTTCCCGTTTGAATGCTTCGTTTTCGGCAATCTCCTGCTTTAATAAGGCGATCGTTTCTTCAAGATTCTGTTGCTGCACCTTATCCTGCTCAATCTGCCGGCTCAGATCATCCAAAACCAGCGCGGCCTCTACCTTCTCTGCGATTTTTTGCGCAGCCTGCTCCTGCAGCAGCTCCCAACCGGCCCGCCGCACCATGTAGCCCCCCAGGGTGAGTTGCCGGCGCAGCTTCTCGATATCGCTGAAATGCTCCTCGATCTGATCCAGCGCGACGATTTCCTTTTTGGTATCCTCTATGATTCTTTCGACCTCTCGGAATTTCTCAAAATAATCGCGCATCGTCTCCACATCGATAACTTTCTCCTCGAGGATATAGTCGTGGACAAATTTTCGCAGATCGGTAATGGGCGAGAAGGAGATCCCTTTGCTGAACAAAGAAAAGAACGACTCCTTGGCCCCGCCAAAAAGCTGCCTCAGATCGTGGATATAGCCTCCAAGGTCATTGCGATAATGACGATGTTTAATCTCCCTGGCTTTCAGGTAGTCGAAGAATTCACGGCGGCTGAAGGGAAGAAGGGGCTCCTTGAAGAAGAGTTCGTCGCGCAGCAGCTCCTCGTCAATCCTGAAAAAAACATGCTCTTCCTCGCCGGTGGCATGGTAGTAGTCGCAGACCACCCCGATGAGATAAGGTTTGCTGCTCGCGCTCCGGGTAATCTCAAGTACGATATAGCTTGAAAAGTTCTCGCTGCGCAAAAAGGCGGCCTCGCCCTCGGCACCCGTCTTCCCCCGCATGTAGGTGCGCAGGTCGCGGGTGGTGCGATCCTCGAAGGCGGAGGAGTTGAAGCGGATCTTTCTTAAGTCAGCCACAATGACCAGTTGCAGCGCATCGATAAGCGTAGATTTGCCCGCCCCATTATCCCCCGTGATGAGAGTGTTGCCATCGATGGGGATGGTCTCGTTAGTGAAGAAATGCCAGTTAATCAGCTTTATTTTTGTGAGCAGCCGCATTAAATCCCCCCTGCCTCCCCATGATTAAGGTCCGGGGACAGGCCTGCAAGCATAGGGTTGTCCTCCGGGGATGGAATCCACTTATAAATCACCCCGGCCTCATTAAAAGGGGATGCCTCTCTCCCTGTGACTCTGCCCCGGAGAGATGAGAATCTGATCCCATAGCCGCAAGATTATGGTTCGTCATCGGACCCGAATTCGTCGTCTTCCCCTGCGCTCTCTTCGTCCCATACCGCCTGCTCGCTCAGCCAGTCGGCCAGTGATTCGAGGTCCGCCGTATTTAAAACCAGCAGCAGCGACGGGTAGAGCAGGTAGAGCGCATCGGGGTCTCTCCAGTGGCCTTTTTTTAGATCGAGCAAAGAAAAATTGCTGAAAAGCCGCAGGATCCGGTGCATATCCTCGCGCGCAGGCAGCCTCTGCCTGATCCCCAGAGCCAGGTATTTCTCCTGTATCTCCTGCCCGGTAACGTAAACCTCTTCGGTCAGGCGCAGCTCCCGCCTCTTGCCGTCATAGAGCAGGCGGAGGATAAACAGGAAGATTGTCTCCTGGATGGTGAAGTTGCGCCGGTTGCGCTCATCCCTGTTGTAAAGCTGGATCACCGCCAGCTGCCGGTCATGAAAAAGATCCCAGCGGGCCAGGTCCAGATACTCCTGAAAAAGGGTCAGACGCCGCTCGACAAAGCGGTAAGCACGGCGATCTTCCTCTCGCCCGAAAACAAGGAATGTCCTCGCCAGAAGGCGGTTAACCGTTTCGCTGAAAAGGGCCTTCTCTTTGTCGTTCAGCTGTGCATAGAGCTCCTCAAATCCGGGCATCGCGGGGCTCCTTTCGCTTCAGACTCAGGGCGGGCACCTCAATAGTTCCCCTGCGCAGCGCCACCGTTTTTCCCCGCTCCCCGGCCAGGAGATAGCTTGCACGGCGCGAGCGGCTGTAGAGAATAATATAGATCAGCTTGATCCACTGTTCCCTGGCGTAAAGAGGTGCTGCACTCAGGGGGAGTTCCTCCTGCCCGGCCAGCAGCTCTTCCACATAGC
>CAZQEV010000063.1:0-9068 GCA_964592135.1 uncultured Syntrophomonadaceae bacterium | reverse complement strand
CCCGAATCATCCACAGTTACTGTGGGCATCGCTTTTTCTTTTTCCATCCCGGCAGCGGCCCGGCGGGGCTGCTGCCTTTTTGGGGGCTTCTTCAACAGGGTCAGGTCGAGGACCTCATCCATATGCTCCACCAGCTTCACCTCAACCTTGCGCCGCACATTTGCCGGAATATCGCTCAGGTCCTTGCGGTTCTCCACCGGCATGAGCATGTATTTGATCCCCGCCCGGTGGGCGGCCAGCATCTTCTCCTTGATCCCGCCCACGGGCAGGACGCGCCCCCTGAGCGTAATCTCACCCGTTAAAGTGACATCGCGCCGCACCGGATTTCTGGTCAATGCCGAGGCCAATGCCACGGCCATGGCGATCCCCGCCGAGGGGCCGTCTTTGGGGATGGCCCCTTCAGGGACATGGATATGAATGTCCGTCTGCTCGTAGAAATTCTCATCCAGCCCCAGGGTGTCCGCCCGTGAGCGGATATAGCTCAGGGCCGCCTGGGCCGACTCCTGCATCACCTCGCCCAGCTTGCCGGTAAGAATCACCTTCCCCTTGCCTTTCATCAGGGTTACCTCTATGGAGAGCAGATCGCCGCCGGCCTCTGTCCAGGCCAGACCTGTAGCCACACCAACCTCGTTTTCTCTTTCGGCTGTGCCGTAACGAAAGCGGGATACCCCCAGATACTTCTGCAGACCTTTCCGGGACAGTTTAACCCGGGTATTGCGATCCTTGACCACTTCGCGGGCAACTTTGCGGCAGATTGCCGCCAGGCTGCGCTCGAGGTTGCGCACTCCCGCCTCGCGGGTGTACGAACGAATAATCCCGCGCACCGCCCCTTCGGAAAGCGCCAGATTGTCCGTAGTCAGGCCGTGTTCGGAAATCTGTTTGGGGATAAGATGCCTTTTGGCGATCTCCACCTTATCCTCCTCTGTATAGCCGGCCAGGTGAATGATTTCCATGCGGTCGAGTAGCGGCTGGGGAATATTGTGCGGCGCATTGGCCGTGGTGATGAACATGACCTGCGAAAGGTCAAAGGGCAGCTCGATATAGTGATCGCTGAAAGCATGGTTCTGCTCGGGGTCGAGCACCTCCAGCAGCGCCGATGAAGGATCCCCCCTGAAATCCGTGGACATCTTATCGATTTCATCCATTAGAAAAACTGGATTCTTCGACTTTGCCTGGCGCATGCCCTGGATGATCCTCCCCGGCAAAGCACCCACATAGGTGCGGCGGTGACCGCGAATTTCAGCCTCGTCCCGCACCCCGCCCAGTGAAATGCGCACAAAATTACGTTCCAGCGCTCTGGCGATGGACTTGGCCAGCGAGGTTTTGCCCACGCCGGGCGGGCCGATAAGGCAGAGGATCGGGCCTTTTAACTTTTCAGCAAGCTGCCGCACGGCCAGGTACTCGATGATCCGCTCTTTCACCTTGCGTAAACCATAGTGATCTTCGTCCAAAATCTCGGCAGCGCGATCCAGGTCCAGGCGATCCTCGGTAATTTTGGACCAGGGCAGGCCGAGCAACCAATCCAGGTATGTGCGGATCACGATCCCCTCGGCTGCAGCAGGAGGCATCTTTTCGAGACGGTCCGCCTCTTCCAGCGCCTTCTCCTCAACTTCGGGCGGCAGTTCCGCCTTGTCTATCTTTTCCCGGTATTCATCAGCCTCGGCAGTGCGTTCGTCTTTCTCACCAAGCTCCTTCTGGATTGCTTTCATCTGCTCGCGCAGATAGTATTCTTTCTGCGTTTTCTCCATCTGTTTGCGCACGCGCAAATTTATGCGTCGCTCGATCTCCGCAATTTCCATCTCCCGGCTGAGTATCTCGCTCAGCTTCTCCAACCTTTCTTTGGCAGAAACTGCCTCCAGCAGATCCTGTTTCTGCCCGATCTTCAGGCTGAGGTGCGAGGTAATAACATCAGCCATCCTTCCCGGTTCTTCTATGCCGGAAACAGTAGTCAGCGTCTCCGGAGGAATTTTCCGGCCGGCTTTCAGGTAATGCTCAAACTGGTAGAGCAGGCTGCGGCGAAGTGCTTCTACCTCCGCTGTCTTGACCGTCTCTTCGGGAATCAGCTCCGCCTCAACCTTGAAAAAAGGATCTGTCTGCAGATAGCGAATGATCGAGGCGCGGGACAGCCCCTCAACCAGAACCCGGATCATCCCACCGGGCAGTTTGATCATCTGTTTTATCAGGGCAGCGGTGCCGACGGCAAAAAGATCAGCCTCTGCAGGTTCGTCCACCCTGGCATCTTTCTGGGCCATCAGGAGAATCCGGTTGTCGCCAACCATGGCCTCCTCCAATGCTTTGACCGACCGTTCTCGCCCCACATCGAGGTGCAAGACCATGTTGGGAAAGACGAGCACTCCTCGTAAAGGGAGCAGTGGCAAATGTTCCTTTGTTTTTCGCATTTCTCTGTCACCTCCCATGAGATCAAAAAAAAACGAGAAGCTTTTGTACACTTTATTCGCTTCTCGCCTTTGCTTTCCCTCTTTTAAACCCCATCTCTTCTTCTCCCCAGGGAGTTCTTGCCATTTAACGCAGTTATATAAGCGCTAATGTGTGGGCAGTGCGGCCACAGGCTCTGTTTTGAGCAACGCCTCTCGGAATACCTCTTCTATGCAGCTTACCGGAACGATTTTTACCGGAACAAGACGTCGAAAATTTTCTTGCCAGTTGAATTGCGGAATCAAGATTTTTTTAATCCCCACATCGACGGCCGCTTCAATCTTGGCCGTAATACCGCCCACCGGACGGACAAGGCCACGCACAGATATTTCCCCGGTCATCGCTGTAAGGGGATCCACATGCTGTCCTGTAAGGGAGGAGTAGATCGCAGTGGCCATGCTCACTCCTGCAGAAGGCCCGTCAACGGGGGTGCCGCCGGGAAAATTCAGATGAATATCATAGCCGCGCAGGTTCAACCCCATGTAGCGGCTCAACACGGTGATGACAATCTCTGCGGCGCCCTTTGCCGTGCCCTTGCGCCGGACGATATGACCCAGTCCCCCCATTTCCTCCTCTTCGACAATGCCGGTGATGGTGACCTTGCCCTGTCCCTCTTTCACCGGCAGCGCTGTTGCCTCTACCTCAATCAAGGTGCCCATGTTGGGTCCGTAAATAGCCAGGCCGTTGGCATAGCCCACCTGGGGCACTGGAGGAGGTTTCCTCTCCGGGCGGGGGGGGAGCTGCGTGCTGTTGACCACCCATTCAATATCCTCCGCCTCCAGGATGGAGCGCCTGTCCCCGATGGCAATACCTGCAGCCATCTGGATTACATTGACCGCCTCCCGGCCGTTGGTGGCAAAGCGTGTGATCACATCCAGGGCCTCCCCGGTGGCGGAAAAAGAGATGCGCCTCGCGGCATTTTCAGCGATGATCCGGATCTCCTGCGGGGATAAACCGCGAAAAAAAATCTCCAGACAGCGCGAGCGGATCGCCGGGGGCAGCTCATGAGGCATCCTGGTAGTAGCCCCGATCAGGCGGAAATCAGCAGGAAGCCCGTGCATAAATATCTCGTGTATATGGCGGGGAATACCGCTATCCTCGCTATTGTAGTAGGCGCTTTCCAGGAAGACCTTGCGGTCTTCCAACACTTTAAGCAGCTTGTTGATCTGGATAGGGTGCAGCTCGCCAATTTCATCGATAAAGAGGACACCCCCATGAGCCTTGGTCACCGCACCGGGTTTCGGCTGGGGGATGCCGGCCATGCCGAGAGGCCCGGCGCCCTGGTAGATAGGATCATGGACTGTACCGATAAGGGGATCGGCAATACCGCGCTCATCAAAACGGGCCGTTGTAGCATCAAGCTCGGTAAAACAGGCCTCCTTGCCAAAAGGACTGAGAGGGTTTTTCTTGGCTTCATCAAGCACCAGCCGAGCCGCAGCGGTTTTCCCTATGCCCGGGGGTCCGTAAAGGATCACATGCTGGGGGTTGGGACCGCATAGGGCTGCACTAAGAGCCTTCAGCCCGTCTGACTGGCCAATAATCTCGCCGAAGGTCTTCGGGCGGGTCTTCTCCGAAAGCGGTTCAGTCAGGGATATGCGGCGCAAACGCTCCAGCTGTTCCATCTCTTTACGGGATTCTTTGTCCACGGCTACGCGGCTGCTCTGCTGATTTCGCAGCAATGTGAAAAAATAGATCCCGATGACGATGGCAAAAAATATCTGAACCAGCCCGATAATCCCGGCGAAATTGCTCAAAAAGACCGCCCCCTCTTTTCAGCCGATATTATCCCCCTTCTACGGCTGATCTATCCCGTTGGTGAGAACGGGAACGCTCTGGAGTCAGGTCTTGAAAAGCTAGTTTTTTGCGATCTTGATTTTCTCTGCACAGGCCGGTGGGGAATTAAATCGAGTAGGAGGCTGCCCATTAGTTGGGCAGCCGACCTCCTACATCACCGTAAGTACCGTTCGGTATAGGGAGGTTCCAAAGTTTACACGCTACCTTGCGGGGTAACATTCCATCAAGCTGAGGTATCCAGCGCATTTGAATCCCTTGTTGGATAGAGATATTAACAGTATCAGGCCTTTGGCATCCGCCAGCTTGAAATAGTTCATCCATCCACGAAATTAACCGGTTCAGGCGGTTCTTCCTGAACCCAACCCGCACTCGGGGCTTGCACCCGTTAGACTGCGCCCATGCCCCGGGCGCACAAAGAAAAAGGCTGTCCTTATGGAACAGCCTTCCTGTCTCTTTGCATAGCTAAAAATATATTTAAGCGGTTACCTCTTTTTTCTTCCGCTTATCCTGGGTCACGAGAATGGGTTTCTCTCTTTTCAGGACAACTTCACGGGTGATCACGCATTGACTGACATCATCACGTGAAGGCAACTCGAACATCACATCGAGCAGAACCTCCTCCATGATCGCCCGCAGCCCCCTGGCTCCGGTGTTGCGCTTGATCGCCTCGTCGGCAACAACCTGCAGTGAACCTTCTTTGAATTCCAGCGAAACATCGTCGAGCTCAAACATCTTTTGGTACTGTTTGACCAGGGCATTGCGCGGCTCGGTGAGAATACGGATCAGCGCATCCATGCCCAGTGACTCAAGTGTGGCTATTACCGGGATTCGGCCGACAAATTCCGGTATGAGTCCGTATTTAAGCAGGTCCTGGGGCAGGATTTGCCGCAGAATTGTGCCGATATTGTTCTGATCAATGCTCTGCACATCTGCGCCGAAGCCGATCCCCTTTTTGCTGACACGGCTCTGAATGATCTTCTCCAACCCATCGAAAGCCCCGCCGCAGATAAAGAGAATATCGGTGGTATCGATCTGCATGAATTCCTGATGCGGATGTTTGCGCCCGCCCTGCGGGGGAACACTGGCCACAGTCCCTTCAAGGATCTTCAGCAGAGCCTGCTGAACCCCCTCACCTGAGACATCACGGGTGATGGAAGGATTGTCGGTCTTGCGCGCGATCTTGTCGATCTCATCGATATAGACAATCCCCTTTTCGGCTTTCTCAATATCATAGTCAGCGGCCTGGATAAGCTTCAGAAGAATATTTTCCACGTCTTCGCCCACATAGCCCGCCTCTGTGAGCGAGGTGGCATCGGCAATGGCGAAGGGCACATTCAAGATCCGGGCCAGGGTCTGCGCCAGAAGCGTTTTCCCGGTACCGGTGGGACCGATGAGCACGATATTGCTTTTTTGCAGCTCCACATCTTCTATTTTCTGGGCGGCATTGATCCGCTTGTAGTGGTTGTATACAGCCACTGAAAGAACTTTTTTGGCATCTTCCTGGTCGATAACATATTGATCCAGGGCTTGTTTTAACTCTTGAGGCTTGGGCAGGTCAACCAGGCTGAAATCGCCCTCCTCGCCGATCTCCTCTTCGATGATCTCGTTGCAGAGTTCAATGCACTCGTCGCAGATATAGACGCCCGGACCGGCTACAAGTTTGCGCACCTGCTCCTGGGTTTTTCCGCAGAACGAGCATTTCAACTGTCCTTTTTCATCTGTAAATTTAAACATGAATCGCTTTCACCCCGATACATTAAGGTCGATGAAGCAGTATTTCATCCACCAGCCCGTATTCTTTAGCCTCTTCGGCGGAGATAAAGAAATCGCGATCTGTATCACTGGCAATGCGCTCCACCGGCTGTCCCGTATGCTTGGCCAGGATCTCATTCAGCGATTCCCGAACCTTCAAGATCTCCTTGGCATGGATCTCTATGTCGACCGCCTGACCCTGTGCACCCCCGGCAGGCTGGTGCAGCATAATCCTGGAATTTGGCAAGGTGAATCTCTTCCCCTTGGCTCCGGCCGCCAAAAGCACGGCTCCAAAGCTGGCCGCCAGGCCGACACAGATCGTTGATACCGGCGGCTTGATATATTGCATCGTATCGTATATCGCCATTCCGGCATAAACCGCACCACCGGGTGAGTTGATATAAAGGTTAATATCTTTATCGGGATCTTCTGATTCCAGAAAAAGCATCTGAGCCACGATGAGGTTGGCAACATGATCGTCAATGGGACTGCCTACAAAGATAATCCTGTCTTTGAGCAATCTTGAATAGATGTCATAGGCTCTTTCACCGCGGCTGCTCTGTTCTACAACCATAGGGATAAGAATGCTCATATTATAAAATGGCCTCCTTTTTTATTCAGCCTTTTCAATCGTGGTAATATTGGCTTCCCGGACCAGCAGGTCAACGGCCTTGCGGACGCGAAGTTCCTCCCGCATTAAAGGGATCCGCCCCTGCTTCTCAAATATATCCTTGATCCGATCCGGCTGATCATGATGGCTCTCCGCCAGCTCGGCAATCCTGGCATCTATTTCGCTGTCATCAACGGTGAATCCTTCTTTTTTAACCACCGCATCGAGCACAAGGTTGGCTTTGGTCCTCTTCTCCGCCTCACCCCTTTTTTCTTCGCGAATCTCTTCCATGCTCTTGCCGGCCATTTCGGCAAACTTCTCCAGATTCAAGCCCTGGTAGGCCAAAAATTGCTCCATCTCTCCCATCAGGCGATCGATTTGGCGCTCTACCAGAATCTGCGGCAGTTCAACCTGCGAAAGGGAGCTGGCTTTTTCGATGAGCATCTCTTCAAGCTCAGTTTTAGCCCTCTCAGCATTGGCCTTTTCCAGGCGGTCCCGGAGGTCGGATTCAAAATCGGACAGCGTCTCAAATTCGCTGATTTCCTTGACAAAATCGTCGTTCAGTTCGGGAAGCTGTTTCTGCTTAATTTGTTTCAGTTTCACCTTGAAGATCGCTTCTTTTCCCTTCAGCTCCTCGTTACGGTATTCTTCGGGAAAAGTCACCTCAATCTCTCTCTCTTCACCCACCTTCATCCCTACAAGCTGCTCTTCGAACCCGGGGATGAAGCTCTTTGAACCCAGTTCCAACGAATAATTCTCCGCTTCTCCCTCGGGAAAAGCCTCCCCATCGATATATCCTTTAAAATCAATGAGCGCCAGGTCTTCTTCCTTGATCTCGATCCCTTCGTCCTCAAGGGGAACAAGACGGGCATGTTGCTCTCGTAAGGATTCCAGGTAACGTTCCAGGCCGGCCGCGGTAACCGGAGTTAGCTCCTGTTCCACTTCCATCCCTTTGTATTCACCCAGCTCCACCGGCGGAAGCACCTCTACGATGGCCTGAAAAAGAAAGGGCTTGCCCTTTTCGATCTTCTCAAAATCAAATTGCGGCTGATCGATGGGATCTTCATCCACTTCAGCGATGGCATCATCGTAGGCAGTGGGAATCAATAACTCCAGGGCATCCTGGTGAAGTATCTCCGGGCCAAAGCGCGCCTCCAGGATATGTCGAGGCACCTTGCCTTTACGGAACCCGGGAAGGTTCACCTTTCTTACCACCATCCGGTAAGCCCTTTCCAGCGCACTGTCAACCTCCGGAGCAGGCACCTCTATTTCCAACTTAATTTTATTGTGCTCTATTTTTTCCCAATTGACAGCCATTTATGCTCCTCCCTCATCCAATCATATCATATGCCTTCTGCAAACAAAGTAGCTTAACCGTAAGAATTCGCAAGATAAAACGCCTTTTTGATAAGGCGTTAAAGCCATTACATTTTACCACAGTTAAAATAGCGGTGGCAACTCCGTTTGTTTTCGTTTGATTCAGCCCTCTCTCCTTCTGTACTATAGACTATCCTTTCGCCCGGGCTGTGAAGCATCAACCCCTTTCACCATCTACAATCTGCATGACTGCAATGGGATAGAACCACAATTCGTTCAAGGTTTCTAGAGCAATTGAGCCCAATTGAGCCAATCATTAATAAAATTCATGAAAGATTCATAAAAGTGCTTGATTTTTGTTCTTATAGAATATACAATAAGATGGCGAATGAACATTCATTCATCATAATTTAATTGGAGGTTGCGGTGGCCAAAAGGACAGGTGAGAAATATTTTGCCATCCTCGAAGCAGCGCTAAAAACTTTTGCCCGGTTCGGCTTTCACCGGACCCGGATATCAGATATCGCCGGGGAAGCAGGTGTTGCCGACGGCACCGTGTATATATACTTTGAGAAGAAGGAAGACATCCTCATCTCCCTGTTCCAGGAGATGATGTCCCGATTTGTCGAGGGGCTGCTCCAGCAGCTGGCGGAATGCAGAAACTGCAACGAAAAACTCGCCGTCCTGATTAGATATCACCTGAATACTTTGGGGGACCGCCCGGAGCAGGCCAAAGTAACCCAGATTGAGTTGCGGCAGATCGATCAGACCATCAACGAGGGTATCTCACAACCACTTTTACGATATTTCAGGGTTATCGAGGAGGTGATTGCAGAAGGTCAAAAGGAGGGGCTTTACCGTCAAGATCTGAACATCCGGACCGCCAGAAAGGTCATTTTTGGCGCCATCGATGAAGTGGTCACCTGCTGGGCCATGTCCAAAAAGGCCTATGATCTCGGCAGCCTGGCCGGCCCCGTCCACGACCTGCTGGTTAGAGGGTTGCAGTAGTTTCCCAGGTCAGTGAGAGACAAAGAGTAAGAGCTAAAAGGAGGTATTTTGATGGCCGTGAAAGAGATTAAAAGAGCCGCTGTGCTTGGCGCCGGTGTCATGGGCGCCACCATCGCCGCCCACCTGGCCAACGTGGGTCTCTCGGTTTACT
>CAZQEV010000062.1:0-9184 GCA_964592135.1 uncultured Syntrophomonadaceae bacterium | reverse complement strand
CAACCCTGTCTGTGAGATATCCTACGAGCGGGCTGAACAGCAGAGAGCCGACCATAAAGAGGCTGCTGAGAAAACCGGCATAGCCGGGATCATAGCCCGCTTTGATATAGTAATCTCCGGCAAAGGTTAAATAGGATATAGCCGAGGCGTTGTACATCATCCAGATGAATGCGACAAGCCAGACGGCGCCGCCTTTTTTAATGAGTGACGGTTTCTTTGTATGGGGCTCCGGTTTTTGCTGAAGCGGGGGCTTTTTTTCTGCGGGCAGTCCCGGGTGCTTGAAATAAAAGAGCAGCAGGACGAAGAGGCAGTAAAGAGCTGTGAGGATGACAGGCAGCCGCCAGTTTGAGAGGGCGGCGATGCGGCCGAATACATTCAGGGCGAAAATGGTGCCCACCGGCATCGCTGTATTGTAGATCCCCATGGCTGTGCCCAGATCGCCTTTTGTAAACCAGCGGGCGATCATCTGCGAGGAAACGATGGCGATGATCCCGGCGCCTATGCCGGTGACGATCCTGCCGGTAACAAGCAGGGGGTAGGATCTCCCCAGCCCTACCAGCAGTGAACCGGCCAGGGCAATGGCCAGGGCAGCTGTGGAAACGCGCCTGGGGCCGTAAAGATCGGCCAGGATTCCTCCGGGAATGGAAATAAAGATGCCGGGCAGGGCAAAGAAGCTCATCAGCGATCCCGCCTGGGTGTGGGAAATGCCCAGTGAAGAAACTATAAAGCCGAGGACGGGGGGGATGACCTGGAAAACGAAGCTGTAGGCCAGCATGAATATGTAGACGTAAAGCAGTGTTCTCCAGCGGGAATTGCCCCTGGTCATTTTGTCATCCCCAGCCTGCAGCGATTTCAGGACGCGGGCCCCGTTTCTTTTCATTGCCGCTCTTTTGCTGTTATGATTCACGGAAACACATCAGCAGATTCAAAAAGCAGGGTCATCTCTATTAGTATTTGCACCATTTCTTCAATCCTCTCCGGCACAACACGCTCTATATTGTCGAGATGGGAATGAAAGAAACAGCATCCCAGCTCCGGGGAGCCGGCATTGCCCAGGGTGGTGGAGGGGATACCGGCTGCCAGGAAAGAGCCGCTGTCGCTGATGGTGGTGAACCCGCCATCCAGGGGCGCTGCGCCGCGCCCTGTTGTTCCCCTTACAGCCTCATCGAGGAGGGCGTTCAGCTCGCCGCTGGTGGGATAGCGGGTGGTGAAAACCCCGTCGTCAGTCCAGTACACATAGTCTCCTTCCTGGCAGACGAGCTCCAGGTTTATATTGCAGCAGGGCAGTTCCGCCTCCCGGGGGCGGTCCCGGAGATAGGCCTGGGAACCCTGTACATTGAGCTCCTCGGTGGCAAAGATAACGACAGTTACCGCGGTTTTCTCCAGAGGCAGCTCTTTTAGCTCCCTGGAAAGGTTCATGAGAACGGCTACGGCGGTGCCGTTGTCCACGGCCCCCGGCGAAGGGCGGGCTATGAAGCCGCCGCCTAAGGTAACAGCCAGGAGCATCCAGTAGGCCGGAAGCAGGGCCAGCAACCCTCCCAGGAGCAGAGCGGCTCCCTTGTGCGGGCGACGCCCCCGGCGGTGAAGCCACCACCAGAGCAGGGATAGAATGATCCCCGCCGCAACAGAGGGTATGATCAACCGGAAAACCAGTTCGCGCTGCCGGTGATCCAGAGGCTGGGTTTTGGAATCGTAGTGGGCTGTAAAGATGAGCTCCCGCTCAGCCTTTTCCGGATGGATGGTCACAACGATGTTTTCTGCATTTTTACGGGCCAGGCCGCTGATAACCGGTATGCCCAGGCTGAACTCGAAGAGCATGAGCAATCCCAGCAGCAGCACAGGCAGCACTGCCAGCCAGCTTTTACGGAAAAATGCCAGATAGATCAAAAGCAGGGCCAGGATCACAATGGCCGCGGCGGCGATCTCGTAAATGTATGGCCGCATTGTAAAAACGTGAGTTCCCACGGAGAGGCCCTGCCCCGCCAGCCACTCCTTGATATAGCCGGCTACCCGGTAGAACTCGGCGCTGCCGTTGGGCCGGGGCACGGCGATAGTTTCTAGAATATCCATCTTTTCTCATCTCCCTGCGTCTAATGGTTGGCCGGTGCGGGGAACCTGGTCCGCGGTATTCGACCGCCCCGGAGCTGGCGATCATCGCGCTATTTATCCGGTGCCCTGCCATAAGTGGGACAAAGAGGTACGTCCCCGGTGTCCCATTTCGATTATCTGGGGCTGTTGATGAATGTGTCCGGATAAATTATAATTTAGGTAACAATTTCTTGTCAATGAAGGGAGACCCTGTCGGGCAATGAGTATGAACTTGTTGTATCAGCGTTATCCTGGCTTGAAAGAAAAGATACCCCATATTGATCTTGGCAAATGGCCCACCCCTCTGGAGCGCCTTCCCGGGATCTCCCAAGAGCCGCTGCTTCTCGTCAAGCGGGATGATCTCTCCCATTCCCTTTACGGGGGAAACAAGGTCCGCAAGCTGGAGCTGATCCTTGCCGATGTGCTGCGCAAAGGTTTCCCCGAAGTGATCACATCGGGGGGGCTGGGCTCGCACCATATCCTGGCCGTAGCGGCGCTGGGGCGGGAGGTGGGGCTGCGCACCACCGGCCTTTTTTTCTGCCAGCCTGTCAATGAACATGTGCTCAAGAACCTGCTTCTGGAGGTGGAGTACGGCACTGAAATGCATTTTGTTCGCGATTATCTCGGTGTGGCTTTGAATTATCTGCGTTACTACCTGGGACGGCGTTTCAACCCCCGGCGCAAGACATACCTGCTCATGCCGGGAGGATCCAGCGCTCTCAGTTCGCTGGGCTATGTCGGCGCTGTTCTGGAGTTGCAGCAGCAGCTCAAGGATGAGGGACTGCCCGCTCCTGAGGCCATTTTTGTCGCTGCCGGCACCGGCGGTACTGCCGCCGGTCTACTGGCCGGGATCGCCCTGGCCGGGATGGAGACGGTGCTCCATGCGGTGCGCGTGGTTCCTCCGTCGCTGCTGGGACGCAAAAAGATAGTGAGCCTGGCCCGGAAGAGTCTGAAACTTCTTTCGCGGCGGGGCGCAGACATCGGGAAGGCAGTGAGCAGGCTTGACGAACTGCTCTATCTGGAAGAAGGCTACCTGGGGGAAGGCTACGGTTTTGGAACCACCGCCGCCGGGGCAGCCATCGACCGCTTCCGGGAGATAGCGGGGATAAAGCTTGAGGGCTGCTATACGGGTAAAGCGGCCGCCGCCTGCCTGGACTACTGCGCCGGAAAGAAAGGCGATTCCAGGCCCGTTGTTTTTATCCACACCGCCAGCTCCACCCACCAGGAATGCGATCCCGCCGAAATGAATCCGAGGCTGCCCCCGGAATTTTGCTGGTGTTTCACCGGCAGCCCCTGCGGCCGCCGTTGCACCCTGAAAGGACTGAACATCTGCACCAACCGGAGGGACAGGGACTTTGGCAGGTGACTTCGTAGGGAAGGCCTTCCTATTTTGGGAACCCGGGGGAATTGACTTTGACTCTATGGATAGCTTGCCCCTGGGGGATGTGCAGTTGCGCTTTAGAAAAAATAGTCTGGAAGGAGTTAAGATTTTTCGTTCTGATCAGGAAGATGTTGCTGGCCAGGGAATAGCGATCTGCTGCCCGCCCGGCCTTTTCACTCCGGGGATGAGAGAACCGGGGGGCCATGAAACCGACAACGGGAAGGAATGGCTATCTCAGCCTGAAGGCTCTGGGGCCAGGTTGGAAGTCAAGAATCTTTTTCCTGAAAAGTACGGCGAAACCTATATCGCGGTCACTTCTCTGCTGATCGGTACCATAGGACCCAATTAACGGGACTTCCGGTTCTTCGCGAAGTAGGCCGCTGCTTTTTTTAGTATCTCATTCTCCTCACGCAAATCTCGATTTTCCCGCTCAAGCTTCCTTACTCGCTCGTCCTCCGGGCTTAGCCTTCCGCTCCCAGGAAAGGGTGCCACTGATTTATCCCGGTATCGCTTAACCCAACCGTACATGGTATTCTCATTAACACCCAGGTCAGCAGCCACCTTCGACACCGCCTCACCTGTTCTCTCGATCCTCCGCACAGCCTCCAGCTTAAATTCCGTACTATACTGCTTTACCATTTCCTCTTCCCCTTTCTGATGTCCAGGTTATCATGTGCCCACTGTTCATCAAAGGGGGTACAGTCCACAGTTCCCTGACGTTCTCCACGATGTTTCTCTTGAAGAGGGCGCCCACCTTTGAGTTGGCATTGAGCAGGCCGATCCCTGTTTGCGCATTCTTGAATGATGACGATTTACTTTGACGAGTACTCTAACAGATCGCCGGGCCGGCAGTCAAGTTCGCGGCAGAGCGCTTCCAGGGTGGAAAAGCGGATCGCCCTGACCTTTCCGTTTTTCAGCAGAGACAGGTTGGCCATGGTAATGCCGACTCGTCCAGCCAGTTCTGTCAGTGAGATTTTGCGGTCGGCCATGACCCTGTCCAGGCGGATAATAATCGGCATCTCCCTTCCCCCCTAAACTGTCAGGTCCTGTTCTTCCTGCAGGCAGGCTCCGTAACGGAATACCTCGGCCAGAATTATGACAACCGCTCCTACAAGGATACCGGTTAGATCCACTTTCATATTGACAATGAGTTCCAGCCCGAGCATGTGGAGTACGCCGGAAAGGTATATCCCATTCAGGATATGGATAACACTTTGGAGCAGTGCGCCGGCGATGACCGCGATTCCGATAATGCAGATTCTGCTCACGTTTTTTCCGGTAAATGGCGTGCCCACAGCCAGGGTGGCAAATATCTTCCGTAGCTGGCACAACACTAAAAGACCGATGAGCATCAACAGCAGAATGAGCATGAACTGAACAGATAGATTGGTGTGCCGGACCTGTGGAATTCCACCGGTGAACCGAAATATCAGGCCGGGCATCTCGATTTGCAGTGAGCCGGGACCAAACTGCCGGCCGCCCAAAAGGGTTTGACCCAGAAACAGCGTCATCACCACAGTGCCGGCCAGGCCCAGATACCACAACAGATCCAGTACCGCCTTCAGAACCGAGGAAGCTGATTTCTTACCCAGGTATTTCACCACATCTGTCCCCCCTGACATGGTTCTTGTTTAAATTATAACAAATATTTATCGTTAGTCAATAAATATTTATCGTTTACCAGGTTAAAATGTTTAAATCGTTTAAATTGGAACCAACATATCAGCGAAGCCCTGTTCCTGTATTGCCCCTGACCCCGACAGTATTTCCAGGCTATCATTCATTCCAAATATTATACAATTCAAAACTATTTAAGGTATAATAAGGTCCAAACGGCGCCCTTCTGCGGAGGGCTTCAGGGAAGAGATAAACCAGGCGAGGCCGGCGGGTGAATTGAGAAGGTCGGCCACCAAAGTCTTCAATAAGGAGGGTTTATTTTGTCCGGCCCGGTCAGAGAAGTCTTTTACAATACCGGAAAAAGCAGTACGCTCCGTCAGTTTATTTATGGATTGATCGCCATAATATGCCTGGAAACCGTAGTCGTGGGAGTTGTCATTTACCTGGTGGCGCCGCCGGGGCGGTATTTGCTGCCGCTCATCACATTATTGCTGGGGCTGCTCATATTTGCAGCTTTTGGTTTTGCGAAAATACTTCGCTCGGCCCACCTCCTTGCCGGTGATCTGCTGCACCTGAATATGGGGCGCTGGTTCAGCTGCCGTCTTCCGCTGGCCCTGATTTCATCGGCAGATTACGCCTCCCTTGCCTCTTTTCCCCGCCCCGATATGCTCGGGATCTCCTGTGCCAGGGAGGGGGAGAGGCTCCATTGTTTATCACGCAGGAGCGACGTCTGCCGCATCCAGTTAAAAGAACTATTTTTGGTCAAGGCTCCCTCTGCGGAAAATCGCCGGAACAGGCGGGGCTTAGTACGGGAGATATTGATCAATGTCGATGAGCCGGAGCTATTTTTGCAAAGTATAGGCGAAGCGGCTGCAATGCGCGGCAAGCCGCCGGCAGGCGATGAAACGGCGTCCGGAGAGGGTGGCGCGGTAGGGGTTGTGAAGCGCTCAGGGGGAGATGTATTCGAAAACACCCTCCGGGATGAGGAGGGTCTTCCGGCCCAAGCGGGTGATCTGCAGCCCTCCCTGCAACTGGATAAATTAACAAAGTGCTATGGTTCTTTTCCCGCTGTCCGGGATCTCAACATTGAAGTTTACCCAGGAGAGATCTTCGGTTTTCTCGGAGCCAACGGCGCCGGCAAAACCACCACGATCAGGATGATCGCCGGCCTGCTGCGGCCCACGGCAGGCAAAGTGCTGGTTAACGGCGAGGAGCTGTGGAAGCCGGGTGCAAAAAATCGGCGCCTGATCGGGTATGTGCCCGACACCCCCCTGGTTTATGAAAGGCTTACAGCCAGAGAGCACCTGGCGGTGGCGGGCCGTCTGTACAACCTGCCGCGTGAAGGCCTTCGGGATAGGATAGAAGCGCTTCTGTCCATGTTTGATCTGTTGCATTGGGGCGATCATCTGATCTCCACCTATTCCATGGGGATGAAGCGAAAGTTCTCCCTGGCCCTGTCCCTGTTGCATGATCCGGAGGTGATTATTATTGATGAGCTGACCGGCGCCTTTGATGCTCCCACCCTGGCCGGGATCAAGGATATCCTTGTTGAACTGCGGGAAAGGGGTAAAACGATATTCCTATCCACGCATGTGATGGATGTTGCGGAGAAGGTATGTGATCGCGTGGCTGTCATCCACCGTGGCCGGCTGAAATCTCTGGGCACGGTGAGAGAACTCTGCGACTCCCATGGAGTTGAAAGCGGGCTGGAGCAGCTGTTTCTAAAAATAATCGCAAACGGAAGGGCGAAGCAGTGAACACAGGCTGGAGGGTGCTCCTGGAGGGCAGGCTGAGGGCAGTCTGGAACAGCAGGCTTCGTTTCGGCCGCTCCGGCATCTGTTTTATCCTCCTAGAGGTGCTGAGTACGGCTGCGATCGTGTTCTGGCTGGGCACCGTCATCCTGCCAAGCAGGGATATATCCGCAGCGCCGCCGGGTATCACCGGTTTTCTCGTAGCCATGAATCTTCTAGTGGGCCTGGGCAACAGCTATATTCGGGCGGAAAGGGTGCTCTACAGCGGTGAAGCCCGGCTTGACCGGATGCTGGCGCAGCCCGAAGATGTTGTTTTATCCGCCATGTTCCTTTCCTGCCTGGACAACCTTCGCCCCACCATGCAGGCCCCGCTTTTGTCGGCTTTCACACTCGCTTGCTGCCTGCTGCCGGGGCATGCTTTACTGATGGGATGTCTCTTTTTCATCCTGCCCCTTTTTTCTGCCGCACTCTCAGCGGCAGCAGTTATCCTGGCCCGAAGGTTTATGGGCGGAATCAGTGCGCTGCTTTCCATTCCGGCTGCCCTGATCATCCTTTTGGGGCTGGCCGGCACCGCCTGGTTTTTGCTGAAGACGGTCCGGGGCCCCCTGCCAGGAGGGACGCCGTTTCACTGGACCGCTCTGCAGCCGGCGGGCTGGTGGCCTTTTGCTTTTTTGGCGGCTGTTCTAGCAGCCATCTTCGCCGTTAAAAGATGGGGCCGCCTGTGGGATGAATCACTGCTGCTGCAGGAGGAGCAGCGATCCCATATCCCCGTCAAAAAAGATGAGGGGCTTTGTCTGTCCCGTTTTTTGCATGCTCTGCGCCTGCCGGCAGTTGTCCAGGGACTTATATTTAAAGAGTGGCAATCGCTGCGGCGCAACCCCATCACAAAATTTCGTGTTTTGGCCTGGTTGCTTCTTTCGCCGGCACCTTATTTGCATTCCGGGCTGCGCTCGCTGATCACCTCAACGCCCTCACTGCTCTTGCCGGTTTTCCTGATTTGGGTGTTCTGTTTTGGAGAGATGATTGCCACAGCCTACCAGTCCGAGGCGGACCGCCTGGGGATTCTCTGGCTGGCCGCCGTCAGCCCCGGCCGGCTGGCCCTGAGCAAGTTTTTGGCATACCTGCCCCTGGTTTTCTTTGCCTTGGGCAGCGCCGGACTTTACAGTTTTCTCACCCGCCGAAGCGGCACGGAGATGCTGCTTCTGCTGCTTTCTACCTTCCTGGGACTAGCTTTCAGTATTGCCCTGAGCCTGGTTCCGGCGGCTTTATCCATGAACAAGGTCTATTTTCACAGTGGTTCCGTCTTTGATCTGACCCTGGAACAGGTGCCGATGACGTTGCCCGCCGTGCTCTCAACCATTGTGCTCATCGGATCCTTGACCGCCTTTTACTACCTCACAGCTCTGATCTGGAACGCCGGGGCAGTGCTCCTGGTTTCACTGTCCGCTATTCTGACGGCATCCCTGCTGCTGATAGTTTCGGCGATCACTGCAACATCCTATTTACTGAGACGACACTATGCTATGTAATGTTATCGACAATTTACAGTCCATTGTCAATGGAATCCATTGGTACAATTAACAAAAGCAACCGTTGCTATCCGGATTATCCGTCACGACCGCGATTCAGCTTCGCTAAAAACTCTTCAAAAGGAGGGAGACGAAGATGACCATGACCCGCAGTAAAAAAGTCTGCACAGCCATACAGATAACCCTGCTCATTTTGTTTGTCTTGCTGCTGGTAATGAATTATGCTGGACACTGGAGCTACGACAGCATCCGTTACTACATTTACGCCATCGTAGTGCTTGCTGTAATCAATACGATCTTCATTTTATTCCTCGATCGAAATACTGCTCCGAAACAACAGCTCTCACCGGGGATCCGCCGAACCGTCTTACCACCACGATCTTGGGTATAGCGATGGTGGCCCTGGCTTTATTTATCATCTTTATCTAGGGGTTTCCGTGGGTTTCTTAAACCTACAGTTGAGAGCAGACGGGCTTAAGCGATGTTGATCTCTTTATCGTAGTTGATAATGGCGAAGAAAATGCCCTAGAAAGAACAAAACCCTATCACCGGTTTTTCAGTGATAAAATAAGACTGTCCCTCGATATTTTTAATGCTTTGAAAGGGGAGAAAGGCAATTATCGGGATTTGCTGAGCATCCTGCTTGGCTGAGCGATGCAAACCTTTTGCCTTCCTCCCGCATTTCAAGGAGCTCCTACAGCGTGGTCCGGGATTTTGCCGGAGCCCGAACCCGATCCACAAAGGCGGCAGCAGTCATAATACGATCAGGGACCCTATCTGACACTTTCAAATTGATACCCGCCGAACTCCCGGTGCAG
>CAZQEV010000061.1:2171-9269 GCA_964592135.1 uncultured Syntrophomonadaceae bacterium | reverse complement strand
GCACATCCATCTGGCAGGTAGCATCCATGATGGCGACGACACCGGTATCACAGGTGATCTGTTCGCCCTGCCCGAGATCGTACTCATGGCAATGGCCGTCCACCTCCAGAAACACCATGCCGGGGCCGGTAACACGCTGCATGACGAAACCTTCACCACCAACCAGACCCGCACCCAGCTTCTTTTGAAAATGCACTGCCAGCTCAACACCGTGGGTGGCACAGAGAAATGCAGCTTTCTGACAGATTATACTCTCGCCGGGCTCCAGCGTCCGCGCTACGATACTACCCGGGAAGGAAGAGGAAAAAGCAATTTCCGCAGGACCCTGCGCCGTGTAGCGGGACATGAACAGGCTTTCACCCGAGAACATGCGGCCCAGGGATTTTCCCAGTCCGCCCTCGGCCTTGGTTTCAAGCTGCACCGGTCCGCGCAACCATGTGCGGCCGCCCGCTTCGCTGATGATGGTTTCGCCGGGATCAAGCTGGATAATTACAGCTGGTAAAGTACCGCCTTCAATAGAGTAACGCATGATTAAACCTCCCATAATTTATTGTTATATTCATCAGTCCCTCGTAAATTCTTGAAACTGCGGGACGCGATGACTTTGTAATAAAACTGACCCTTGGCATTCTCCCTCCATTACGGCAGGTAGGCTCCGCTGCCAACAAGAGTCTTGACTTTACTGCCTTTACTGTCTGCAAAATTCACAGCCACGTAATTATCAACCTTGTCAATGGCCCACCACTTGTAACTGGCTTTTTTACTGTCTTCGGACTCGAGAACTCCATCAACGCCCTCAAAGTATTGATCGCGCACTTCCTCGTAACTGAGATCTGCAGAAACAGGCAGGCTGTCATAAATCACCTTCAGCTCAGCCGCGGTAAGACCGGAATACTCCTTTTCGCCGGAATTATCCGGGCTGCCGCCCACTTCTTCGATATAATCGTAGTAGCCGGGGGGCAAGATGATCCCTTCGGCTATTTCCTCATCCCATGTTTCGCCGTAGGGGCGAAAACGGAATATATACTCGAAACCATCCCCCGTAGTGAGCTCGGGATCAAGATAGGTATCGGAAATGATCACATGGTTGCCCACATTCACGGGATCAAGTCCTACCCACCAGTTTTTGGGGTCAAGCTCCAGATCCCAGAAGTAGCCTTCTGTGATCACAAAACTGTTTTTCTCTGCTTCAATATCAGCATAAATATCCCAGTTTTCCCAATTATCCCAACCATCGAAGTCATCACCAAAATATATTATCAGGGTGCCCTGACCCTTCTTATTTACATCTATAACCATGTAGGCATCAAAAAGATAATCATCGAGGTGCTCCCACTCACCGAATGCGTTGACAGCCCAACAGTAGCCGTACCAATTGCCGTTCCATATCTCCTGGACACTTCCAGCAGAATCACCTGCCGGAGCTTTTTTCCCCTTACCGCCTATCAGCGTAATCAAGAGCACTACAACCAGGATGACTGCAAGGACGGCGCCCCCGAAGATAAATATCCTTTTGTCAACGGGTTTCTTCTCTATTGCCGCCTTGCCCGGCCCGCCGGCAGGCTGCACCGGCGACGTATAGCTGCCCTGCTGCTGTTCAGGTTGCATGTAACTGTCCCGCGGCTGTTCCTGCTGAGTGAAGCTGTCCTGATGCGGCTCCTGCTGTGGAGTATAGCTGCCCTGCTGCGGTAGTTGTTCCGGATGCTTTTCTGCCTGTACAGTCTGATCAGGCGCTTTAACACCGGGAACAGGCGTACCGCAGTTTTCGCAAAATTTCATCTCCGGTTTGATTTCGGAGCCGCAATTACTGCAAAATGCCATCTTATATCCTCCTTCTGTTCTCCCTAACAATAAATATTTGTCCAGCCGAACCTGCCGCCCTGTATCCGGAGCGTTGTCTCCAAAAGCTTCATGCCCTTTCTTTGAAACACGGGATAAGCAACTGCCCCCCGCAGAGAAACCGGCGATCACAATTTATCAAAAGAAAAGCCGGTGCACATCACAGCTAACAACCATTTGCAGGCTGCGGAAAAAATACCGGAGGCAAGCCGTCGTCGAAATCATTATGCGCCGCTATCAATATTTTGGATTAAGCCATCCGTTGAGCACAACATGAGCTACAAGTTCACTGGTGCGTTCAAAACCCATTTTCCCGGTAATGTTCTGGATATGGCGGTAAACAGTATTTTCTGATATATGCATGGTTTGCGCAATTTCTGCGCGTGAAATCCCTTTACAGATCATCCGCAAAACTTCGACTTCCCGTTCTGTCAGCGGAGATTCACCGGACTGTACGGGAATACTTTTGCGGTCAGGAAAATAGCTCCCTCCTTTGACTACATCCCGGATTACCTTAATAAAGAAGGGCAGGCTCATGCTCTTTTCCAGAAAAGCATCTGCACCGCATTCCTTTGCACGGGGCAGATAAGTTACCTCGTCGAAACCCGTCATCACGATCACCTTGATCTGGGGAAGCCCGGTTTTGATCTGTTTTGTTGCATGCAGGCCCGAAGCCCCCCCTGCTGTACAAACATCCATCAAAACAACATCCGGCTTGAGCTTATAGCAACAATGCAGGGCCACCGAAGCATCGGGGATGTCGTCAAGCACAACCATATCATCACATGCTTCCAGGGCCTGACGAAAGGAGTCTCGAATGGCTGTGTGATCATCGACAATCAATATTTTTATCATCATCGTTCCCCTTTGATCCAGGCAGTCATGGTAAATACAGGCTTCGTCACAATTTCTAAACTTCCCCCATTGTCCTCAATTCGCTGCCGCATATCGCGCAAACCTCCACTTTCACGAATAGCTTCGGGAAGATCGCCGTTGTTACTGATTGTTAAAGAGTATCCACCCCGCTCCTTCTTGCAGCTCACTTCCACGCGGCTGGCAAAACCGTGCCGAATGGCATTCGTTGAACATTCTCGAATTAAATCAAGCATAAAAAGACCGGTTTCTCCGTCGGGCAATATCCCATGCAGCATCAGCTCGACACCAACACTTTGAAAAGATTGAGCGATCTGTTCAAACGTCACCGAAACGGCCTCGCTGTCCTGTTTCAGTTCCTCCTTCATACTCTTGATCCTTTCGGCAACTGCAGCAATGTCCGGCTTTTCACTCCTGAGCAAATTCTGCACAACGGCAAAGCGCTCCCCAAGAACATCATGGACACGGCTTTTTCTCTTCAGAAGCTCTTTTTGGTAGCTGAGCTGCTCCAGATCTTCAAGCATTCGCAACAGGATCTCCTTCTGTTTGTCAAGCCTTTTTTTCTTTTTTTCCAGCTCACTTGTCAAGCGCCATTCCATCGTAATATTTGCCGCAGAAATCTGATGGTATATTTTTTTACCGATAAAAATTTCATCACACTTAAACCTCCATACTGAATAGTCCGGAAGTTCATACACAATTGAAGTGTCCAGCGCGTATTTTTGCTCACCCCTCAACACTTCACCCTGCTTCAAGGCCTCATAAAATATCAGCCCATTTCGCATCTGCCGGCCCATCAGCTGCTCAATCAGCTCTTGCATCGCCATGTTAAGAAGCACTGCATTTCCATTCTCTTCGCAGAAAAGAATACCTGAGGGCAGGGAATCCACCGCATCTTTGATCGAGAGCGCCGAAAGCTTGTTCCGTAATTCCCGCCTCTGGTAGCGGATGCACAGGGCGCCCCTTACCAGCAGCATGCAAACAACAGCCGTATAACAAAACACATAGTCACCCTGCCCCTCCCACAGGGGCAGAATCATAAAAGCCGCAAGAGCAGGTAGAAAATTTCTTGGGCTTTTGCGTTTATTAAAAACAGCGGCTCCCAGAAGCATGAGTGTAATGAATAAATAATAGAAGGAATGGTGCGCGCCAGAGAACACAACAGTATTTGCCCTGGCATTATGTTCCACCACCGCAAGCAGGTAGCCCATGAGGCCGGTGAGCAGAAGCGTCGCCGCTTCAAGCAGCCACTCTGCTGTATGGCGCTCGCTCCATCCCGGCCTGTACAGATGAATAATGCACAGTACTCCCTGAATTCCGAAGGTGGCTATAGCAAAGCATTGAAGCGCAACCCGGTAATAAAGAGGGACCAGGTAAAAATCAAGCACTCTCTGCACCTCCCGCCACCTTGAGGACAGCCTGGAAAAGGTAACCATCCTCACGCAGTTCGACCAGGCCCGCAAGCATTTCCTTTTCAAGGCCGGGGCCGTGGAAGGGTCTATCCCCCATTAGCTGCATTAAGATGAGGTCATCTTGAGCGCTGAGATGGCAGATAATTTCCCTTTGCCCGTTCTCCAGGGCCAACCAAAGTCCGTTAAATAAAAAGCTGTAGCAGGCAATCGCCGCATCAACCTTCAGATCACCGCGGAGGGCGGGAATGAGTGCGCAGGTAACACCAACAGCTTTCGCCTGCTCTCCAAGTTCACTCAGATATGTAATTAATTCATCGGAGCTGATAGTCTTAAACTGCTTTTCCCAGAACATAAGGTGGCAGCGGCGCTTACTGTAGCATAAAAGCAGGCTGACGCGGGCGAGTATGTTTTTATCCTCTTTTTCGCTTCCACCGATACTGTTAAGCAGAGAGTCTATTTCAGCCAGCTGGCTGTCAAGAAGAGCATCCAGATCAGCCTGTATCTTTTCTTTTGCAGCCAGTGCTTCTATATCCGACAACACCCGGTGTTCATGGCGCAGTACAGCATTGCTTTTCTCAAGTCCAGTCACGGTTTTTGCAAGCCCTCTTTGCAAGGCATGCACGGTGGACAAATCCTCCTGCCATACTGCCAGGCCGCCCCTGATGGCATTAAAGCGCAGGTACGCGCCCCTGGGCAGCGATACTGCCGCTGAAGTGAGCACGGTTTTACCCTCAGCATCGAGGATCTCCATGGACAATGGAGAATGCGTAAACAGCAGAGCATATTTTGCGTTCACCGGAATAAGCCCTGAGAAGATAGCTGTTTGCAAAAACAGAAGAGAGAAAAAACCCATTGTAATGGTAAAGTCGCTTTCTCTTACAGGTGGGATGCGCATTCCGTAGAGAACCAAATATACAAGAATAAGAAAAGAAAAAACTACAGGTAGAGTCATGTCTTTTTTGCGCGGTCTGTTCCAGCCCTTCACAACAAGAATGGACACTGCCCCCAGAAAAAATACTGCGTTTACACCCCATAGAATATAATAAAGCCAGCCGTAACTGTAATGCGAAGCCCAGCCTGCGGCGGAAATATCCATTTGAAAGATCTGCATATGCAGGTCGTTTGTCAGCACCGCCAAAAGCAGCACAATGTTAAGGCCAAGGCAGACTTTCCACCAGGAAGGCGTGGGTGCATCTTCCCTCCTGCCGATTACATCGGCAAGGCGCAGCAGCGTCAGCGGAAGCCCGAACAGGAAAATATAATAGCCGTACCAGCAGTAGCGGTTTGTGACACTGTCGACAGGCATCTGCCATTTGAATGTCCGGAGAATAGCCCAGAGCACCATGAGCAGCACCATCGTAAAACCTAAAATGCGGAACCGCCTGCCCATGATCCGCCTCATCATGTGCCCCCCCCACGCTATCGCCACCAGAATAAAAAGCATGGCGGAAAAGACACTTTCCCGGTTGTCCGCCGGCGCATATAAGCGGGAATGCAACACGCTCCGGCGAAATCTGCGCCAGGCATCCTCTCCCGCCTCGTTCAGGCGTGAATAGTCTGGCAGCGTCACAGCACGTGCGTATTCTGATGCAGAGGGGTAAATGGAGCTGTCGCAGCGGCCATCGGGCAGGCGGAAGCCCGCCTGCAGCAACTCTGCGTTCAAATCCCCGGAGAAGGAAAGCGCAGAATGGGAAAGAAGTCCCTTCGTAAAATTAAGCGTCCCCTCCACGGGGATGACAATTTCCAGGTTGCGCCCCTCCCGGGAAAGCGCCGCCGCCTCGTGGTCGAAACAAATTTGAATGGGAGCGAAAGGATCGTCTTGCTTCAAAAAACCGCCGCGCTGCAGCCGGGAGAGAAGAGCTATTGTGCTTTTCATGGAAAAGTCATCGTCAAGGGCAAAAGAGATTGCGCCTAGAATAAGGCGGATTTCCGGATCACGAAGCGGCAAGCTGACTTCCTCCCCTGCGTGGAGCAGGTCTTCCCAGCCCCGCACCGCAGCCCCTGTCCTGTCGCGATCTAGGGCCAGAACAACCGCGGCAGAATAATGTGGGTACCAGTAACAAGAAGATCCGCATGCTTTCGTTAACGGAGCAGCCTGTATATCGTAAGCCTCTGCCGCCAGACTGCGGCTAAAGCGATATGGAAAATGTGTTGCCGCTTTTTGTTCTAACGTAAATTTTGCAAACTCATCATTTGAAAGCGACGCTTCCAGGGAACGCTCATAAGCGCCGGTTTGAACAAGGACAACCCGATCATTGCGTGCTGCAGTGCAGCCGCCGGGCAAACACAAAAGGCAGCACAACAGCATCGCCTGAACAATGTGCCGGTAGATTGAAGTATCCGTGCTCCCCTGTCTTTGTCTCATACCTGAATTCCTCCGCTAAAAATCAATGATAGCTTCTTCGGAGGAGCTGAATTTACACTGACCTTGACTGCAAGTTTCCTGGACATCCATCCCTATAATTCGATAACCGCTTCAACCTCCACCAGCACATCCCTGGGCAGCGCTTTGACTGCCACGCAGCTGCGCGCCGGTTTTCCCGGAAAATAGTCGGCATAAATAGTATTGAACTGGGCGAAATTCGACATGTCACTTAAATAGCAGGTTGTTTTTATCGTTTTCTGAAGCCCGCTTCCTGCAGCTTCAGCTACCGCCTTTAAGTTTTCCATCACCTGCAAAGTTTGCGCCTTCATCCCTTCGGGAATCTCGCCTGTTTTCGGGCAGACAGGAATCTGGCCGGATGTAAAGAGCAGGTTTGCAACGCAAACACCTTGTGAGTAAGGCCCGATGGCGGCAGCAGCTCTGTCAGTTTGAATTATTTTAGACATAGTGCACCCCTTTCTTGATCAGAAACACTTTCACCAATGCGGTTAAAATAAATTATCCCCATGGGACGATTATATTGCCAGATGCTTAAAATGACAACATGATTTGGGCCCCAACAGGATGGAAGGTGAAGACAGATAAAGACAC
>CAZQEV010000061.1:0-2071 GCA_964592135.1 uncultured Syntrophomonadaceae bacterium | reverse complement strand
AACGCCAGTACATTCCCGCCCAGAACACTGTGATTGTAACCGCCCTCCAGGATACCGAAACAACCGCCCCTGTTGCGCCTGGCGGCTTCCTTCATCACTCTGCCTATAAATGTATAGTCCTCCCTCTTCAGAAGACCGCCCCAGTCATCTTCGTGATTGTCGAAACCGGCAGAGGCGGCAACCATATCGGCGCCCGTTTCCGCCAGTTCTTTTTCAACGGTTTTGAGATAATCGCTGCGGCTTCGCGTGGGGGGGTTGAGAATTTTAACATAATCCTTGCCGCCCAAAAGGTTGACATTGCCGTCGCCAAAATGCAGATCAAAATCAAGAATGAATGCCTTTTTGATCTTCCCCTGATCTTTTAATTTTTCTAAAGCGATAGCCATGTTGTTGAAGTAGCAAAAGCCCCAGGAATCGCCCGCCGAAGCATGATGCCCCGGCGGGCGGATCAGGGCGAAACAGGCTTCGGTTAGACCGATTTCAGCTGCCCTGATCGCACCGCCGGCGGCCAGCGCCGCGATCTCGTAAAGACCCTGCCGCTTTACATATTCCACATGCTCCGGCGTATGCAGCCGGAGGATATCATCTAATGCGGCGGACGCCGGTTCAACAAAGATCACTTTTCCCTCAAGGACACTTTTTACCGCCTGGATTCTGCCGGCAGAGGCAGCGGGATCGGAAGTATAAACCATATTGTAATCTTCATGATAAACGACTTTCATATTATTGCGCTCCTTCAAACACCGTATTTCCTGAACCTTCTATAATATCCTGGAAAGAGTGGACAAATCCTTTCATCCGAATACTTCGGGGTTAACCACATGACCCGGCCTCTCTCCCTTTAACATCGCGACAATGCTTCTTGCCGCCATTTCGGCCATAATCCTACGTGTGCTCTTGCCGGCACTCCCTGTATGCGGAGCCAGGACCAGGTTATCCAGTCCGATCAGGCCGGGAGTCAACAGAGGCTCATTTTCATATACATCCAGGGCGGCTCCCGCGATTTTCTTTTCTTTTAAGTGCTTCGCCAGGGCCCGCTCATCAACATGCGCTCCCCTGGCAGTGTTAATCAGGTAAGCGGTAGGCTTCATCATCTCCAGCCTTTCCCTGTTCATAAGGTGATGCACCTCTCCATAGTAGGGCAGGTGAAGAGACAGGTAGTCCGCCTCCCGGACAACATCATTCAGAGGCAGGTACGCTGCTTCGAGTTCCTTCTCAACCTTGAGCGACAATCTTTCACGCTTGTAGTAGACTATCCGCAGGCCAAAACCGGCGGCTCGCCGGGCCACAGCCTGGCCGATGCGTCCCATACCGATGATTCCCAGTGTCTTCCCCTGCAGATCACCGCCCACAAAAAGAAGGGGCGCCCAGCCCTTAAACTTCCCTGCCCGCATAAATCGATCACCTTCAACTATGCGCCTCGTTACAGCGAGAAGCAGCGCCCAGGTTAAATCTGCTGTTGCTTCAGTGAGTACCCCGGGAGTATTGGTCACCACAATCCCCCGACCGGTGCAGGCTTCAACATCGATGTTGTCCACACCCACAGCCATATTGGCCACTATCTTGAGATCGGGGGCACTTTCTACAACCTCACCGTCGATCCTGTCGGTAAGCATACACAGCAGCGCATCGGCCTCTTTCACGCCTGCCAGCATTTCTTCCCGGGTGACTGGTCTTTCAGCGGTGTTTAATTCGATCCTGTTATTATCCTTCAGCAGGGTCAAGCCTTCTGCAGGTATTTCCCTGGTAATAAATATTGTAGCCATGGCCACTGCTCCTTTTTAAGTGCTTTGCCGGCGGAATCTTCTACCGTCTTATCCGCCGCTCAAGTTTGCACAAAGTTTCATTCTATGCTTTGCCTCATCTTTCCTGCCCTGCCGGGAGCGGCCGGTTACAGCAGGCTCTGTGAAGGCATCCTTTCTCCATAGCAGAGAACCTCGCCTCTTCTTTGCAAAATGATCGTATTGCTATCGTTGCGAGGAGGCACCGAAAAAATGACCTATGCAGGCGCTTTTCTGTAACCATACTTTTATGGTTTCATCTATGATATATTTTAATCAGTCGATGCAGG
>CAZQEV010000060.1:0-9612 GCA_964592135.1 uncultured Syntrophomonadaceae bacterium | reverse complement strand
TGCATAAAACTGCGCCGCAGGGTATAGATGTCAAGCAGCGCCTGGGTCGGGTGCTGATCTTTTCCCGAGCCGGCATTGATCACCGGCACCGGATGATCGGTTTTATTGAGCATATAAGCAATCTTTTCGGCAAAATTTGCTTGTGGATGGCGCATGATGATGAGGTCAAAATAAAGAGAAAAAGTGCGTACCGTATCCTCTTCAGATTCGCCTTTTATTTCCGAGGAGGTCTTCGGATCGCGCACCTCGGCGCACTTTATCCCCAGCATCTGGCAGGCGCTGTAAAAAGAGAGGAATGTCCTTGTTGAGGGCTGCACAAAATAGAGCATGGCCCGCTTGTGGTTCAGGCTGGAGGCGAGATATTCCATGCCGGCCTTGGTCCGGGAGATCTCCCTGATTCTGTCGGCAAGATCGCAGATCTCTTCCAGAAAAGCATGGTCGAATTGTTGAACATTGATGCAATGAAACATTTTTTCTTTCACTGCGCTCCCCCTTTCTGATAGTGGTCATCCGGGATACAGGCATTATGGAAAACAACTTTAGCTGTTGATTATTCTCCAGGATTGAGCCATTTCCTGCAACAACAGGGCCCCTGCGGTAAATATTGCCGCTACTATTTTCCCCCTTTTGTTGTATAATGTAAAGAGAACATATGTTCGAAAGGGGAGCGCCGGTGGATCAGCGGAGAACAATTCTTCTCGCCGATGCAGAGTCATTCTATGCCGGCGTGGAAATCGCCCGGGACCCCTCCTTGCGCGGCAAGCCTGTCGCCGTCTGCGGCGATCCCGCCTTGAGGCACGGGATCGTCCTTGCCGCCACCAGGGAAGCGAAGGCTTATGGAGTTAAAACCGGGCAGCCGGCCTGGGAATGCCGGCGGCTCTGTCCCGGGGTCATCTTTGTCCGCCCCCACATGAACAAGTATCTCGAATACTCCCTGGAGATGACCCGTATTTTTGAGCAATTCACCGATCGTGTGATCCCCTACTCCATTGACGAGCAATTTCTCGATCTCAGCGGCTGCGGGCGCCTCTGGGGAGAACCCCGCGAAGCGGCCCGCCGCATCATCCGGCAGGTTTGGGAGGAAACAGGAATTCGTTGCCGGATCGGGCTGGGCGAAAACCCGCTCCAGGCGAAGATGGCCTGCGACCGTTTTGCCAAAAAAAGAGCGGATGCTTTTTTTGAGCTGAACAGCGCCAACTATGCGACCCATGTCTGGCCCCTGGCCATCGGCGGCCTTTTCGGGGTGGGGTTCCGGATGGAGAGACAGATGCAGCGCATGGCCGTGCGCACCATCGGCCACCTGGCCCGGATGCCCCGCGAAATCCCGACCCGGCGCTGGGGCGTTAACGGCCTGCTCCTCTGGCTCAACGCCCGGGGGATCGACTACTCCGCACTGCAGCCCGGTGCGCCCGCTCCCCGGAAAGGGGTGGGGCACTGCGCCACTCTACCGCGGGATTACGCCGCCAGACCCGAGATCGAAGCTGTACTGCTCGAACTCACCGAAGAGGTCTGTTTCCGGGCCCGCACCCTGGAGAAGATGGGCACAACAGTTCATGTTTACTGCCGCAGCGCCGATTTTGATCGCCCCTCCGGTTTTTCCCGCCAAAAAAAACTGCCGGAGCCGACCGTCGCCGCTCCGGAGATCTACCCGACGGTCCGGCAGCTTTTCAGGCGCCACTGGGACGGCCGCCCGGTGCGAGCAGTGGGTGTAAGCCTCAGCGGGCTAACAGGCCGCCGCTGTTACCAGCTCTCTCTCTTCAACCGCCGTGAAACCATGGATTCGCTCAGCGCGGCAGCAGATGAGATCAGAGAGCGCTTCGGTCCGACCGCCCTTTTCAAGGCGGCCTCGCTCACTGCAGGCGGTCAACTTTTTAACCGTGCCAATATGATCGGGGGTCATGAGGGATGAAAAAAATCTACCACCAGTTTGCCTGCAGCTGCCTCATGCTGCCGGAGCACCGCGCCCGGTTGGCACAACGCCGCCGGGAAAACGCTGGAGGAGTCTGCCGCGAAAGGGCCGCCTGTGCTGATGAGCAGCAGCTGGAGCAATTCCAGCGGCTGCTGGAGCAGTCCATGCATTCGGGCCTGCCGGTTAAGGTAACCTTCGTCGAAAATGGAGATTACCGGACCTTTGTTGGATCGGTCCCGAAACAGCTGCCGGATCGGGGCAAACTCCATCTCCGGTCTGGCGAGCAGGTCCGGACCATTCCCATCGCCGCTATCACCCGCCTGGAGAGCGCCCCCCGGCGGGACTGAAAGTCTTTTTCAGAATCGGAGTTCCGATCACACCGGCGGGGAGTCGCTGAGATAGAGGGTGAAAAGCAGCCCCCGGCTGTCCTTTTCTTCCCGAACAACCTCCAGTTTGCTGAAAATGTCGTTCCAGGGCGGTGCCTTCCTGATCTGCAGGAACAGGGGCATCTCAACCAGTTCAAGCCCGATCCCCTTCCCCGACCAGCTTACACCGGGCAGGCGGGCGACTTCTTTCCTGATCAGACTCAGGAGCACAGGTTTCATCAAGCGGGGCCGTATTTCTGCGGACAGCCGCAGCTCCATCCTGTAACCGGAGGGGCCGAAGAGAAATCCCAAAAGATGCAGGGCTACAGATCCTGCAAAGCCAAACAGGTGGTACCTGCCTGTGATCTCCGCGATGACAAAATCATCCACAATCCGAAATGAGAGTTCCTCCAGATAGCGGCATTGTCTTTTCAGCAGCGGTGCCGCTGTTTTGTTCAGCAATGCGGGGGTAAGCAAAAAATGACCAATAAAGACTGCCATGTCTTCGATGAGTGCTCCCTTTCTTTTCTGCGGGCGCACATCGTTGTTGCGGCGTCCGCTACCCGTAGCTTTTCAAAATATCAGCTATCACCAGTACAGTCTTTTCCAGGTAGATGCGTGAAACATCTTTATGGGTCACAAAGCGAAAATGGCGGGCGCCAACAGGATTTGCCAGTATGCCTCTTTCCCCTAGAGCCTCGCAAAATCCGGCCGCGGTCATTTTTTTCAGCCCGGCCACAATAATATTTGTCTCGACCAGTTCCGGGTTGAGTTCTATTCCCCGCATCGCCGCCATCCTTTCTGCCAGGAACCTGGCATTGGCATGATCTTCAGCCAGCCTCTCTACCATGGTCTGCAGCGCGACGATTCCCGGCGCAGCAATGATTCCGGCCTGCCGCATCCCGCCGCCCAGACGTTTGCGCCAGCGCCGCGCCTTTGCAATCCATTCTCGCGGACCGGCTATAATGGAGCCCACAGGAGCGGCCAGCCCTTTTGATAGGCAGATCTGGACCGTATCTGCAAAAGCGGCAAATCTTTTCGCCGGCACACCCGCGGCGACAGCGGCATTGAACAAACGCGCCCCGTCCAGGTGCAAAGGTATAGTATGCTCCCGGGCCACCTTATATATCGCTTCCATCTTTTCCAAGGGAACAACCGCTCCGCCGGCGCGGTTGTGTGTATTCTCCAGGCAGATCAGTGAGGTCGGCGGAAAATGGATATCCTCCTCCCGGATCGCTTCCCTGATCCGGGAAACCTCCGGGGTTCCTCTTTCACTCTTGATCGTCCTGAACTGCACCCCGGCCAGTGCAGCCGCCGCGCCGGCCTCGTATACAAAAATATGCCCCTCTTCTTCTATGATCACCTCGCTGCCCGGGCAGCAGTGCGCCAGGACGGAAACCTGGTTCCCCTGGGTGCCGCTTGTTACCAGAAGAGCATCTTCCTTGCCCAAGATTTCAGCGGCCAGCTCCTGCAAGCGGTTAACCGACGGATCCTCACCGTAGACATCGTCACCCAGCTCCGCTTCAGCCATCGCCCGCCGCATCTCTTCAGTGGGTTGAGTGACCGTATCGCTGCGCAGATCGATCATGTCAGCATCTACCTCCTCCTTTTGCTTATGCTTATTTTACCACAGCCTTCGCTGTAGAAAACAAAAGCTGCCGCCTGATATAAGCATCTTTTCCCGTCACTGCAAAAAAATGCCCTCCCCGGAGGGAGGGTTGCATAGATGAAATATTAGAAGGGAGCCAGCAGATCGGCCAGCGTGGGCCGACCCAGTTCCTGCAGCTCGTATTTGATCCGCAGAGCCGGTTTTTCAATGTGCATCACCCGGCGCAGGTCGATAGGGGTGGCGATGATCACCAGCTCGGCATCGGAGCGGTTGATCGTCAGCTCCAGATCGCGGATCTGCTGTTCTCCGTAGCCCATTGCCGGCAAATAAGCCCCGATGTGAGGATATTCTTCAAAAACCGCCCCTATTGTCCCTGCCGCAAAGGGCCGCGGATCCACCAGGGAGGCAGCGCCGTACTTTTTCGCAGCAATCATCCCCGCACCATAGGCCATCTCCCCGTGGGTCAGAGTAGGGCCATCTTCAACCACGAGAACGCGTTTGCCCCTGATGCCGTTTTTTCCCTCTATATATATAGGTGAAGCAGCCTCGACAATAACAGCCCTGTCATTGATCTGCTGAATATTTTCCATGACGGTGCCGATATTCTTCAGGCTGGCGGTTTCTTCCTTGTTGACCACGATCACATCGGCAAGCCGCATATTTGTTTCCCCAGGGTGATAGATCAACTCGTGTCCGGGGCGGTGCGGATCAACGAGCGTGATATAGAGATCGGCTTTATAGAAGGAGAAATCATTGTTTCCACCATCCCAGACAATCACATCCGCTTCTTTTTCCGCTTCCGCCAGGATCCGTCCATAGTCCACCCCGGCGTAAACAATTGTTCCGCAATCAAGATGCGGTTCGTATTCCTCGCGCTCTTCAATGGTACAACTGTAGCGATCCAGATCCTCATGGCAGCCGTAACGCTGGCAGACCTGCGCCTCCAGATCTCCATAAGGCATGGGATGACGCACCACAACCACTTTTTTACCCTTGCGGCGCAATATTTCACAGACCCGCCGCGTGGTCTGGCTCTTGCCCACCCCCGTGCGGACCGCAGTCACCGCCACAACAGGCTTGCATGATTGGAGCATCGTTGATTTCGGTCCCAGCAGTTTAAAATCAGCCCCCGCAGCCATCACCGCCGAGGCTTTGGACATTACATAGTTATGCGTCACATCGCTGTAGGCAAAGAGAACTTCGTTGACGGCATGTTCCTTGATGAGAGGAACCAGATCATGTTCGGGGTAGATGGGAATTCCCTCCGGATAGAGGGATCCGGCCAGTCCGGCCGGGTAAACCCGGCCTTCGATATCGGGAATCTGAGCTGCGGTGAAAGCAATAACGCGGTACCCCGGTTTATCCCTGTAAAAAAGGTTGAAATTATGAAAATCGCGCCCGGCGGCGCCCATAATGATCACACTTGTTTCCTGATCCATCGTCGGCACTCCTTTGATTTTTGATTATTTACTAGATAACCAGCGCCAGAATGGCCTTCTGGACATGAAGGCGGTTCCCGGCTTCATCAAAGACGATGGATCGTCGGTCCTCAATCATTTCAGCTGTTATCTCTTCGCCCCGGCGAGCGGGCAGGCCGTGCATCACCATGGTATCGGTTTTAGCCTCTTCCGGGAACACCCTGTGAACCTGATCCGGAGCGAATTTCTTTATCCCTTCGGCGTGATCCTCCTCCCGGCCCACAGGGGCCCGGCCGTCGGTATAGATAATACCTGCATATTCTACCGCCCTGGCGGGATCATTATTTATCCGCACTTTTGAGCCGCTTTCAGCTGCATCCTCTTCGGCCGGTCCCTGATCCGTTATTTTCAGAGCCTTCGCCCTATCCCAAATTTGCCGCACGCCGGCCCGGCTTGATTCATGGATAGCGAGGATTATTTTGCTTCTCATCCAAACAGCCACGCGGATACCTCCAGGTGTTGTGATAAATTGTCGAATTATCGATACCTGACTTTAGTATTATTCTTGTTCCCCCCGTTAATTCCTTCTTCTCCGAAAAAATTATTCCTTACAATTTATTTACATATTGCTGACGGAAACTTTTTATTTATATGGTTTACTCTTTTTAGAGAAAAAACTTACCAGGTGATAATATGGACATTTTATTCATCAGCGTCACGCAATATATCATTTTCGGTTTCGGGCTCTACTATCTTTTACTGGCCCTGGCCGGCCTTTTCAGCAGGCGCTGCCGCAGGGAGCATCCGCCGCAGAGCCGTTTTGCCGTGATCGTGCCGGCTCATAACGAAGCCCCTGTACTGGGCAAGCTCATTGAAAACCTTCTGGAGCTGGACTATCCAAAAAAGCTCTATGACATTTATATCATAGCCGACAACTGCACCGATCATACCGCCGCGGTGGCGCGGGCTCATGGGGCCTGGGTCTGGGAACGCTTTAATCGCAGCCGCCGGGGAAAAGGTTACGCCCTGGCAGATGTTCTTAAAAGGATCGGCTTAACCGGTCCAGGCCCGGGCGCCTTTTACGATGCCGCAGTATTTTTTGACGCCGACAACCTGGTGGCGCCCAACTTTCTCCGGGTTATGAACAACAGGCTTCTTGAAGGAGAGAAACTGATCCAATGCTTCATCGATTCAAAAAACCCTGATGACAACTGGGTTACTTCGGCGTACAGCCTGACATTCTGGTATAACAACAGATTTCTGTTGCTGGCCCGCTACAACCTGGGACTAAGCGCCGCCCTGGCCGGAACGGGGGTTTGCATTTCTAGCGATGTGCTGCGGGAGATCGGCTGGTCCACAGCCACCCTGACAGAGGATCTGGAATACTCCATGCAGGCGCTGCTGAAAGGATACCGCACTGCCTTTGCCCTGGAAACCCGGGTTTACGATGAAAAACCGCTCCATTTCCTTCTTTCCTGCCGCCAGCGTCTGCGCTGGGCCCGGGGCCAGATCAATGTCGCCCGCCGCTACGCACCGGCATTGCTTGCTAAAGGGCTTACCGGGGGCAACCCGGCCCAGATCGAAGCCGGGTTGCGCCTGCTGCAGATTTTCGCCATCACCGCCGGCGCCCTGCTGGGGATTGTGGGGATGCTCTTTCCGGAAATCGGCGCCGGTTCACCTTATGCCATTTTAAAAGATCGTTTCCCCTACCTGGGCGCCGCTCTCTGCACAGGACCCTACCTTCTGCCGCCCCTGACAATGCTTCTTGACAGGCTGCCGCGGAAAACTTTTATATTCTATCCCCTTTACCCTCTTTTTTGCATCACCTGGCTGCTGATTTTATTCGCCGCCCTCTTCAGCTTTCGCAACAGCGCATGGATGTCCACGCGCCACAGCCGATCCCTGGGGCATCGCGAGATGGGTTACACCGGCCCGGAACACCGCCCGTCCCTTCATGGAAGCCTGACTGTGCTGCCGGCACGTAAAGATTAAACCACAGACAAGCCCTCCTTGTTCTGTTAAAATCATTATAGAAAGAAGCAGAAGGGGTAGATGACGGATGACCGATATCCTGGTGGTTGAAGACGATGAGCACATTCTCACTCTTCTCAAGGCATGTCTCAGCCGGGAAAGATACAATGTGATCACGGAAGAAAACGGCCGCAGTGGTCTGTCGCGCGCCCTCAATAAAAAGTTTGATCTGATCATCCTTGATCTGATGCTTCCGGAAAAAGACGGTTTTGAAATTTGTCGCGAGCTCCGCTCATCAGGTAATGATACTCCCATTCTCATCCTCACCGCACGCGGCGACGAAATAGACAGGGTTCTCGGGCTCAAGCTTGGCGCTGATGATTACGTGGTTAAGCCATTCAGCCTGCGGGAGTTAACCGCACGGGTCGAAGCAATTTTGCGCCGGGCGAACAAGACAGTCTCTTCAAAACGCCCTTTACTGACGGCGCCCGGCATCACCATCAACCCCGAAAATCGCCTGGTTGCGGCAAAGGGGAGAAAGATCCTGCTTACCCCCAAGGAATTTGACCTGCTCTATCAACTGGCCCTTCGCCCCGGCCGGGTCTATTCGCGGGAGGAGCTCATGGAGCTCGTCTGGGGCTACGATTACACAGGCGCCAGCCGCACTGTTGATGAGCATGTCAAGAATCTTCGCCAGAAAATCAAAGAGAGCGGTACAGAGGATCAATATATTCACACAGTTTGGGGAGTGGGTTACAAATTTGAAGCCGGGGAAATGGAGCCATGAAGATACTGCCGCCCAAAAGAATCTTTACCCGCTTGATGATCAGCTATCTCGCCGTTACCCTGGCGGTTCTGGGGATAATCGCCATCATCTTTATCACCCTGATGCAGAAGTATTTTTTCAGCATTGAGGGCTTTCAGCTTGAAGGCCAGGGTGAAAAAGCGGCTTCACTACTGGAAAAGCCTCTTCAGGAAAGAGATCTGCCCACGCTCACGCGAATGGCCGAGACAGTCGCCTTTTCATACGATAGCTACCTCCTGGTCATCGATGCACGGGGCTCCGTTCTCGCCACGGCCGGAGGAGACCCCCAAAAACTGGGCCTTCAGGTGGAAAAAACTGAGATCACGCATGTGCTTGCGGGCAATTTTGTCACCAAGCAGATAACGGGACCCGATTACAACAGCCTCATCCACATGACCCCCATCTACGACAACCCCGGCCCCGCCTCTAATGAAGGCGCCGCCGGGGGCAAAGAAGAAACGGAAACCGTTATCGGCGCCCTGGCTATCTGCCATCCCCTCTGGCCGGTCACCGTGACTATTTCCAAGCTGAAGCTGCTTGTTTTTTACGCCGCCGGGGGCGCCACCGTTCTGGCGCTGTTACTGGGATATTCCCTTTCGCGAAAGATCGCCCGGCCGCTTGAGGATATGAGCCGGGTTGCGCTGGCTGTTTCGCGGGGTGATTATGAAAACCGGATCAATTACAGCTCCAGCGACGAGCTGGGCCAGCTGGCAAACACGCTGAATTATGCCATAGAGCAGTTTGCAGCGACCATAGAGCAGCAAAACAGTCTTGTCAAGCTGCAGCAGGAATTTATCTCCGACATCTCCCACGAATTCCGCGCCCCCTTGACCTCGATCCAGGGCTTTCTGGAGCTGATCAGGGAGGGCAAGTGTTCCGCCGGAGATCGGGAAAACTACCTGGAGATCATGCACAAGGATGCTCTTTTTCTCGGCCGCCTGGTCCAGAACCTGCTCGATCTGGCCAACCTGGAGTCGCTGGGGATCACCCTGGAAAAAAACAGGTGCGACCCCGAGGCAGCCCTGCGCCGCTCCCTGAAACAGCTTCATTACGCCGCCGCCCTGAAAGGGATCACCCTCACTTTACGCCTTCAGGGGGATGTGCCCGTCATCGATGCCGATGAGATGCGCCTTCACCAGGTCATGGTAAACCTGGTGGAAAACGCGATCCGCTGCAGCCCTTCGGGATCGGAGATAACAGTGACCCTGCAGCGTGAGGATGAGGGGATCTTAATCAAAGTGGCTGATGAGGGATCCGGCATCCCTGCTGCAGATCTGCCTCTGATCTGGAACAGGTTTTACAAAGTAAACAAAGCCCGGACCCGTTTCGATACCGGAAGCGGGCTGGGGCTGGCTATTGTCAAGCGAATCGTCGAACTGCATGGCGGCAGGGTATCGGTGGAAAGCGAGCCGGGAGAGGGTGCCGTTTTCAGCATCTGGATGCCCAAAGGACGAGGACCTGAGTCCGGAGATTAGGGGCTATCTAATTTTGATCAGCAGTGGCGGGCACATCTGCAGTCCTGAGACAAGCCGCGC
>CAZQEV010000059.1:5565-9615 GCA_964592135.1 uncultured Syntrophomonadaceae bacterium | reverse complement strand
GGCCTGCCGGGCCAGGCGCATGGCATCACCGGCCTTCTCAGTATAATAGACATTATAAGGACAGCTGATCTTTAAGTGAGGTGCAATCTCCTTCCAAATTTCATTCGCCTTTCCCCGCCGGCAAGCGGGTTGATGATAAATACCGCCTTCAATAGTTCTACCTCCCCTGCCATATTTTCCATTCCGGATAGCAAAGATGTTTGATCTGACATTACTTGGGGAAAGCCCGGCAACCTTGTTATTTTCGCTTATTAAGCCGCTTCTTCCTTCTCCCAAAAGCAACAAAAGGATCAAGTTAATGAACCGGGTGCCAGGTACCCGGTTCATTAACCCGGTCGACGAACCGTCGGAGCCGCTGCGATCAAAAATAGCTGCGGGATACTTGACTTTTGAACCGGCCTGGGATTATAATACTTCCAGAATAATCTATTTATAGGGCGCTCGCGGGGGACATCAATTTTCCGTGAGCTTTTAATTCAGGAGGGGAATAGATGCTTTTTGCTGTCGCCCAGATAAATCCGGTCACGGGGGCCTTACGGCGAAACGCATCGGCGATCAGGCAATCCTATAAAAGTGCGCAGGACAAAGGGGCCGGACTGGTGATCTATCCCGAAATGGCCCTAGCCGGCAGTCCGCCGCAAGACCTGCTGCGATATAGCAGTTTCATCGCCGAAGCGGAGAGTTTAATCGAAAGCGAGCTGGCGCCGCTCACCGCGCATTCCTCCTGCGCCATGCTGCTGGGCACATGTTGCCGCCTGCGAGGCGAACTCTACAATGCCGCCCTCCTGCTGAAGGAGGGGAGAATCGCCGCCCTGTACCCAAAGCGGGTGCTTGAGAAAAGAGTTCCTTTTCAAGAGCATAGCTATTTTTCCACCGGCAGGCAGTGCGCCTGTGAACGGTGGGATGGGTTTACAGCGGCAATCATGGTCGGAGGGGAAGACCTTTTGACCGGGCGCCGCGAACTGCCGCCGCCGGCGGCAGGAGAGAAACGGCTTCTGATCAACCCGGTTGCTTCGCCGTACCGTTTCGGCGGACAGGCGGAGCGTGAAAATACCGCAGCCGCCCTGGCCAAAGAACATGGCAGTGCGCTGCTCATATCAAACCTGGCCGGCGGAAACGATGAGCTGGTTTTTGACGGGGCTTCACTGGTCTTCAACAACCGCGGTGAACTGCTCTACCGGGCCGCCTCCTTTGCCGAAGAGATCCTCTATGTCTCTGCCGGCGATCTTTTTGCTCCGGCAAAAGGCAAATACCCCGCGGCACATGAAAACATCAACACAATCCACCATGCCCTTGTCCTTGGGATCAAAGACTATTTTGCAAAGAGCGGTTTCGGCCGGGCAATTCTCGGACTCAGCGGCGGCCTTGACTCAGCGGTGACCGCCGCCCTGGCCGCAGCGGCTCTGGGAGCGAAAAATGTGCTCGGTGTGCTGCTACCCTCGGGCTATTCGCCGGCACACAGTCTGGAAGATGCCCGCACCCTGGCGGATAATCTGGGCATCGAGAGGCAGACAATCCCCATCACCCCTTTCTTTCACTCCTTTCTGAAACAGCTCAACCGCTCCGGCGAGCCGGAGATGGACCTGGCCGAGGAGAACCTCCAGGCCCGGATCCGGGGGGACATCCTGATGCTTATCGCCAACCGGGAAAGGCGTCTTCTCCTGACCACCGGGAACCGCTCCGAACTTGCCGTGGGTTACTGCACCCTTTACGGCGATATGGCCGGCGCCCTGGCGGTGCTGGCCGACCTGCCGAAGCTGACCGTCTATGAACTGGCCCGTTCAATCAACGGGCAACACGGCGGGGAGATAATTCCCGGAAGAACCATCAGCAAGCCCCCTTCCGCCGAGTTAAGACCACACCAGAAGGATGAGGATTCACTGCCGCCTTACGACACCCTTGATCCCATTTTGGATCTTTACCTCGACAAGATGCTCTCCCCTGCCGAAATTATCGAGCGCGGTTTTGATGAAGCCACGGTGCGGCGGATTACCACCCTTGTAGACCGGGCCGAACACAAGCGCCGCCAGGCCGCTCCCGCTTTGCGGGTGATCAGCGCCCTGAACCGTCGAAGCACCCCCATGGCCCGCGGTCAGGAATAGCCGCACACGGTACCTGAGCCGCCCGGCACCGGCGCCGGAATTCATCTGAGTTCACTAAGTCCTTTATCTACCCGGGTTGAAGGGGTTCTTCTGCTGAGATATAATTTAATGCGCCTGAATAAGCCCTGGAATCGAGGCCTGATACAGTGGAACCTGAACTGAACCCAAAACTGGAAAGGGATTACGATGTTGCCGTCATCGGAGCGGGCCATGCCGGTTGCGAAGCGGCCCTGGCTGCGGCTAGGCTGGGCTGCCGTACCCTGCTACTCTCCCTTAACCTGGATCTGGTGGCGGTGATGGCCTGCAATCCCTCGCTGGGCGGGCCCGGCAAAGGACACCTGGTGCGCGAGATCGACGCCTTAGGCGGAGAGATGGCCCGCAACGCCGACCGCAACCTGCTTCAGATGCGCATACTCAACACGGGCAAGGGGCCGGCAGTGCAGGCGCTGCGGGCGCAGATTGACCGGGCCGGCTACCAGAGGACCATGCACCATGTCCTCGAAAGCGAGCCCATGCTCTCGCTGCGCGAGGATATGGCCGAAAAGATCGTCGTTGAAGAAGGCAAGCTGCTCGGCCTGCACGGTCGCAGCGGCGCTTTCTACCCGGCCCGCAGCATCATTCTCGCAGGCGGTGTCTACCTGCGATCCAGAATCTTCTACGGTCCGCTGGGACACGATTTTGCTCCCGGAGGGCTGCAGCCCCCTGTAAGCCTGGCCCAAAACCTGCAGCAGCTCGGCATTGCCCTGGAACGTTTTAAAACCGGCACCCCGCCCCGGGTGAACCGGCGGAGCATAGATTTCAGCAGGCTTAAGGAGGTGGGGGGTGAACCTCAGGCGCCGCCCTTTTCCTTTCTCTCCACACCGGTTGGGGAAAAACAGCTCTCCTGCTGGCTCACCTATACCAACACCGATACACACCGGATCATCCGGGAGAACCTGGCCGAGGCGCAGCCCTACAGCGGCCCTGTCAAGGGACCGCGTTACTGCCCCTCCATCGAGGATAAGATCGTCCGTTTTGCCCATCGCGAACGCCATCCTATTTTTATTGAGCCCGAGGGACCTTATACCGACGAGATGTACCTGCAGGGAATCTCCACCGGCCTGCCGCCTCATATTCAGGAGATGTTCCTTCAGACTATCCCCGGGCTGGAGCAGGTGGAGATCATCCGCCCCGCCTTTGCCATCGAATACGACTTTGCTCCGCCAACGCAGCTTAAACTGTCACTGGAGAGCAGAATCATCGACGGTCTTTTCTTCGCCGGCCAGGTTAACGGAACTACCGGTTATGAAGAGGCGGCCGCCCAGGGGCTTATTGCCGGGATCAACGCCGCCCGGCGGCTGCAGGGAGAAAAACCGCTTATTTTAAAACGCAGCGAATCCTATATCGGTGTGATGATCGACGATCTGATCTCGCGGGGGGTGGAGGAACCCTATCGTATTTTTACTTCGCGCAGCGAATACCGTCTGCTGCTGCGACAGGACAATGCCGACTTGAGGCTCACTGAAAAAGGACACCGCATCGGCCTGGTCAGTGAAGAGCGCTATGCACTTTACAGGCATAAAAAGGAGTTTATCGACAGCGAGCTGCGGCGTCTGCAGAAGATCCGGTATCAGCCCGGTGAAGAGATGGACCGGCAGCTTGGCGCCTGGGGCTCTGCGCCGCTGCAACACTCTCTTGCGGCCGAAGAGCTCCTGCGCCGCCCCGAAATCAGTTACCGCCGTCTCCTTGATTTTGAAAAAATAGCACTTCCACAGCTGCCTCCCGGCAGCTTCGAAGAGGTAGAAAACCAGGTCAAATACAGCGGCTATATCGAAAAACAGCAGCGTGCGGTGGAAAGAGCAGCGCGGCACTATGAAAAGAAAATCCCCGTTGATTTTGACTACGCCAGGGCGGCGCATCTCTCGGCGGAGGCAAGGCAGAAGCTGGCCAGGGTCAGGCCTGATACCGT
>CAZQEV010000059.1:0-5465 GCA_964592135.1 uncultured Syntrophomonadaceae bacterium | reverse complement strand
GTGGCCACTTCGCGGCCGTGGATCCGGGCGATCTCAACAACCCTCTGGACCAGCTGGGCATTGCTTTCAGCGAGGACACCTTTTTCAAAAAAGATATTGTCCTCAAAGCCGACGCGGACATGGCCGCCCAGCAGGATTGCCGCCGTGGCCAGGGGCAGCTCATGACGCCCTATTCCGGCCACGGTCCAGGTGCTCTCCGGGGGGATGCTCTCTACCAGATGCAGCAGGTTTTTCAGGCTGGCGGGAATTCCTCCGGGAACACCCATGACAAAGTCATAGTGCATGGGCTCCTCGATGAGGCCTTTCCGGGCCAGGTAGCGGGCATTGTTGATCATTCCCACTTCGAAAACCTCGATTTCCGGCTTGACCCCCTGCTCCTGCATGGCCCGGGCAAATTTCTCAAGATACTCCGGCGGATTTGAAAATACATCGTCGCCAAAGTTGACCGTCCCGGCGGTGAGTGTGGCCATCTCCGGTTTCAGGTAAACAGGCTGGATCCGTTCTTCGGCGCTCATCCAGACGGCGCCTCCGGTGGACACCTGGACGATGATGTCGCACTTCTCGCGGATCTCATCCATAGCCGCCTTGAAGACGGCGGCATCCTGCGTCGGGGTGCCGTCATCTTTGCGCACATGCAGGTGAATAAGGGCAGCACCGGCCCGGTAGCATTCGTAGGCAGCCTCGCCAATCTCCCGGGCGGTCACCGGCAAGTTTGGGTTATCCTCCCTCGTCGTCTCCGCCCCGCTCAAGGCTACAGCGATGATCAGTTTTTCCACTACTTTTCACCCCCGTTGTTCTTTTTCGGTGGCTGGGGACCCCGCTGTAAATTCTTTGGAACCACGCAGGTACCGCTAGCGCGGGCCGCCAGTTGAGGCGGTGTAAGCACATTATAGGCTGACGGCTGTTCCTCCAATCCAGCTGCGGACACAACCTTGTATGCCTCAAACTGCATATGCCGGGAACTGTTCCCCTCCCCATCAATCCAGCCGCTGATCTCCAGGTAGTCACCGGCATAGACCGGCGCTTTAAATTCCACATTATCATAAGCCACAAAAAGGCCTTCATCACCGTCACGGCGGATAAGCAGCTCCGTGGCCACATCTCCGAAAAAATTCATGAGCCTGGCTCCGTCAACAAGCCCGCCGGCATAATGGACATCGCGTTCGCTGATCCTGACCCGCAGCATCACTTTTTTCATGAATACCGCCTCCTCTTACCTTTAGTCCCTGCAAACCCGCTTCCGGGGTCATGCCGGAATGTCACCTAGAAATCTCCCTTGAGCCGCCCGCAAGGGGGAACTTGTTCCGGAGGCCCCCTTTTAGGAATTTTAACCGCAGACTTATTTGATATCTCCGAATATCTCCTTGCTATAACTAGGTATACAGCTCTTCAAATATCTGCCTCAGGACAGGGCTTTCGCGCATCACATGCAGCGAGATCTCGGCATGCCCCTTTGTGTAACCATTGCCCACGATCATGGTGATATCCTTGCCCACTCCCTCGGCGCCTAGAGCGGCTGCAGTAAAACTGGTAGCCATGCTGAAAAAGTAGACCGTTCCGCCGTCGCGCGTAGCCAAAATTGAGGAGAGCTCTGTATGGGGGATGTTCACACAGTTGATCGTCACATCGGCCATCTCTCCCCCGGTGGCCTCTTTTATTTTTTCCATCACCTCGAGAGCACTGGTAGCATCAGCCATGATCACCAGATCGCAGTTACCGGTAGATTCAGCTCTCTGCTTGCTCTTCTCCCGGGGCGCTATCCCGATGACCTGGCCGGTCACACCGGCCCGTTTACGTGCTTCATGCAGGCAGAGAAGGCCTGATTTACCGCCGGCCCCGATCACAACAACCCGGTCACCAGGCTTCACCAGCCTGGCGGTCTGGGCCGCAGCGCCGGCAACATCGAGCACGGCCAGGGCCAGGTTCTCAGGCAGATCGTCGGGCAGAACAGCATAGATCCCGCTCTCAAAAAGGATCGCGTTCCCTTCTATCTCTACCCGGTCGCTTTCCCGGTAGACTTTCTTGATCCGGTCAATTCTGAGCGGCGTCAGGGAAAGGGAAACAAGGGTGGCCAGGCGATCGCCGGGCCGGAGCTCTCTTTTGCCGGCCAGGGCCGGACCGATCTCAGCCACCCGGCCGATGAGCATTCCTCCCGAGCCGGTAGCAGGATTGTGGTGCTTGCCCCGGTCTTCTACAATCTTCATCATGATCCCGGCAATGCGGGCATCGTTCTCCCCCGCCTCCTGCTTGATCTGGGTAAAGCTGGCGGAGTCGATATTCAATGCATCAACATCAATCAAAATTTCATTGTCATAAATCTCCATGCGGTTATCGATCTTCCAGGCAGGCTGGGGCAACAACCCCTTTGGCTCAAGCACCCTGTGGGTGCCGTACGGGCATCCGCGGCGCATAGCGATAACCTCCTTTGTAATCAAAGCATGGTTCGGAAATGAAGCGGAACAAGTCAGGAGCACAGGATCTGAATAATTAATAATGTACAGTCCTCCGGCTTTTATCTTCGCTGCCGGCCTGTGTAACCCTTTACCCCTTTTGCTGAATATAATTGGCCTGAATGTCTAAGAGAAAGGATCAACGGAGAGGCGGATATGTTAAAATAGGGGTGAGCGTTCAGAGACGCAGGATCCCTTTTGCCGGGCCGATGCGCGGCCTCCGGTCGTTTACAGCCCTTGTAAATTACTTGACTGGGCGCTGCCGCAGAATCATGACCTGAGGTAGGATTTCCCGGAGCAATATCGAAATAAATTCAGTAAACTAATCATATCAAAGGCGGTTGAAAAATGTCCGGCTTGGAAGATCTGCTCACACGCTGGCAGGATGATCCATTCTTTATGCGCAATGTGACACGATGGGAGAAGTTACCCTCCCGCGAGGGAACCTATGCGGATTTCCCAGAGTTCATGGACCACCGCCTTCAGGAGACGCTCAGCCGGCGGGGGATCGAACGCCTTTACAGCCACCAGGCCGAAGCGCTGCAGGCCGTTGCGCGCGGAGAAAACACAGTCGTGGTTACTCCCACCGCCTCGGGCAAGACACTTTGTTACAATATCCCTGTACTGAACGAATTTTTAACAGATAGAGAGAGCCGTGCGCTGTACCTTTTCCCAACCAAGGCTCTTTCGCAAGACCAGGTTGCCGAGCTGAAGTCTCTTATTGGTGAGCTGCAGATCGATCTGCGCACACATACCTATGACGGAGACACTGCACCGGGGCTGCGCCGGTCGATCAGGCAAAGCGGCCATATCGTGGTCACAAACCCCGACATGCTGCACACGGGAATCCTGCCTCACCATACAAAATGGCTCAGGCTGTTTCAGAACCTGAAATTCATCGTCATCGACGAGATGCACCAGTACCGCGGTGTTTTTGGCAGCCATGTGGCCAATGTACTCCGCCGGCTGAAGCGGATTTGCCGCTTTTACGGCAGTTCGCCCCGGTTCATTCTCTGCTCGGCCACTATCGCCAACCCGGCAGAGCTTGCCGGAGCACTGATTGAAGATCCGGTTACGCTCATCGATCAAAACGGGGCCCCGCGATCCACAAAGCATTTCATCTTTTACAACCCGCCCATCGTAGACCGGGAACTGGGCATCAGGCGCAGCGCTCTTCTGGAGACACAAAGCCTGGCCGGAGAGCTGTACCGGCATAAGGTGCAGACCATTGTATTTGCCCGCAGCCGGCTGGGTGTTGAGCTGCTGCTGACCTATTTGCAGCAGGGCCGGAAGGAGATGCCGGGAGGAGAAAAGGGCATTCGCGGCTACCGCGGCGGCTATCTGCCGCAGGAAAGACGTTCCATCGAGACGGGGCTTCGCGAAGGTACGGTCAAAATGGTAGTCAGCACCAGCGCCCTGGAGCTGGGCATCGATATCGGCGAACTGGAGGCCTGCATCATCAACGGTTACCCCGGGACCATCGCCAGCACCTGGCAGCAGGCCGGACGCTCGGGAAGGCGCAGCGGCGCCTCCCTGGGTCTGCTCGTGGCCGGCAGCGCACCGCTGAACCAGTATATTATCAACAACCCCGACTATTTTTTTGGTCGCTCGCCGGAGCGGGGGCTGATCAACCCCGACAATCTGATCATCTTGACCAACCACGTGCGCTGCGCCTCTTTTGAACTGCCCTTTCAAAGCGGTGAAACTTTCGGCAGAGCAGCGGTGGAGGAGATCCTGGAGTTTCTCGCCGAAGAGGGCGCCCTTTACAATTCCGAGGGGATCTACCACTGGATGGAGGACGCCTACCCGGCGGAGGAGATCTCGCTGCGCAGCGCCGCCCGCGAGAATGTGGTGATCATAGACACAACGGCCGCGCAGCCGCAGGTAATCGGCGAGGTGGACCGCTTCAGCGCTCCCATGCTGGTCCACGAGGAGGCTATCTATATTCACGGCGGCAGGCAATACCAGGTGGAAAAACTGGATTTTGCCGAGAAAAAAGCCTACGTCCGCGCCGTCAGGGTGAACTACTTCACAGATGCCAGCCTTTCAGTCGATCTGAAGGTCCTGGAGATCCTGGCCCGCGAAGAAAACAGGGTCTGGCGCGCCTGCGGCGATGTCCGGGTCAATGCACTGGTCTCCATGTTCAAAAAAATCCGCTTTCATACGCATGAAAACCTGGGCAACGGCCCGGTAAACCTCCCGGAAACGGAGATGCATACGACAGCCTTCTGGCTTTCCTTCCCCCCGGACTCGCTGGGAGGGCTGGCGCCGGCAGCTGTTGAGACGGGGCTGCTGGGCCTGGCCAATCTCCTCCCGCAGATCGCCTCGCTCTTTATGATGAGCGATCCCCGCGACCTGCGCGCAGTGAGCCAGGTGAAAGCGCCCTTTACGGGAATGCCGACACTCTATCTCTATGACAATTTTCCAGGCGGCGTGGGCTACAGCGAACTCCTCTACCAGATCTACCGGGAGATCTGCCGGGCTGCCCATGAAGCTATCCTCAACTGCCGCTGCAGCATGGGCTGCCCCTCCTGTGTGGGAGTTTTCGATCAAACAGGCCCAGATAGCAAGAAGAGTGCCCTGCAGATGTTGGAGGTAGTTCTAAATGAATATTAAGTTTCGCTCCCGCCTGGAAAGGCTGCGGCGCTCGGGCGAGCTCGGCCCGACCCGGGTGCCGGTCGGGCTCACGGAAAAGGATATTCCTGGTGGGAGTTTTCTCTTTCCCGGAGAGGAAAATATTGGCCGGACCGTCTCGGGCTGCTGTTATCTGCGCGAGCTGGCATTCCCCCTGAACTGCCGCCACGGCGCCTATACCCTGGGCGAAGGCCTTGACTGCAGCGGCAGCAACCTGGCTCTGCCGGCACGCGACTGGGAGCTGCAATCTATTGAGCCCTCCCGCTTTCTCTTCCTTGATGTCGAAACAACGGGGCTTTCGGGCGGCACCGGCACCTGGGTCTTTTTGATCGGCCTGGGCTGGCTGGAGGGGGAATCTTTTCGAGTCCGCCAATATTTTTT
>CAZQEV010000058.1:0-9630 GCA_964592135.1 uncultured Syntrophomonadaceae bacterium | reverse complement strand
TGAAAAATAGTAGCCGCTGCCGCCCGCCGGCGTTAAAGGCTTGAAGAGGGCAGCAGTGCATGGGGCTGTAGCGCAGGTGGGAGCGCGCTTCCTTGGCATGGAAGAGGCCGCGGGTTCGACTCCCGCCAGCTCCACCACATTGCTTGCCAAAAAGGGTGGTACCGCGGGAAAACTCGCCCCTTGACGGGCGGGTTTTTTCTATCCCCATACCACAAATGAACCTATCCTGAGGGGGTTATTTTTAAGAGATGCGGAGCTATTCACCCCGAACTATCGAAACTAAATGGCAAAGTCAGTGGGCGGAGAAAGAGTTTTACCGCGCCCAGGTAGACCCTTCCCAGCCTAAATACTATGTTCTGGAGATGTTTCCTTACCCCTCTGGAAGGCTGCACATGGGCCATATGCGAGTTTACTCCATCGGAGATGTGCTCGCCCGTTTTTTACGCATGCGCGGCTATAACGTGATCCATCCGATGGGGTGGGATGCCTTCGGCCTGCCCGCCGAAAACGCAGCCATCGAAAACCGCGTCAGCCCCGATCTGTGGACCACCCAGAACGTTCTCCACATGAAAAAGCAGCAGCAACGGCTGGGCGTGAGCTATGACTGGGATAAAGAGGTCAACACCAGTTCCCCAGACTACTACCGCTGGACGCAGTGGTTGTTTCTGCTCATGTACCGGCACGGACTGGCTTACAAAAAGCGTGCCGCCGTGAACTGGTGCCCGCACTGCCGGACCGTGCTGGCCAACGAACAGGTTGAGGCCGGCCGCTGCTGGCGCTGTGAGACCGAAGTGGAACACCAGGAGCGGGAACAGTGGTTCCTGAGGATTACCCGTTATGCTGAAAGACTGTTAAATGACCTGGACACACTTGAGGAATGGCCTGAGCGGGTCAAAGTGATGCAGCAAAACTGGATCGGGCGCAGTGAGGGCGCCGAGATTTCTTTCCGGGTGCAGGAGCTGCCCGGCGAAGAGATTCGCGTTTTTACCACTCGCGCCGATACTCTCTTCGGAGTAACCTACATGGTCCTGGCTCCGGAGCACCCCCTGGTGTCGCACCTGGTAGCAGGGACCGAAAAGGAAGAAGAGATCATGGAATTTGCCCTCCGGGTGAGGCGGGAAAGCGAGATCGAGCGAACCTCGGAGGAGAGCCCCAAAATAGGCCTTTTTACGGGGAGACATGCTGTTAATCCCCTGAGCGGCGAAGCGGTACCCATCCTGGTGGCGAACTATGTGATCATGACTTACGGCACCGGCGCGGTGATGGGTGTGCCGGCTCACGATGAGCGGGACTACCAGTTTGCCCGCAGCTACGACTTGCCTGTTCACCCTGTAATCCTGGCTCCCGCAGAAGGACAGGAGAGTGTTTCAACAGGTTCATCCAGCCTGCCCTACACCGGTGAGGGGGTTATGATCAATTCCGGGGAATTCGACGGTCTTTCCAATCTAGAAGGGGCAAAGAGGATTACCGAAAAGCTGTGCAAACTTGGTTGCGGCGATTTCAAGGTGGCTTACCGTCTGCGGGATTGGCTGATTTCGCGGCAGCGCTACTGGGGTGCGCCTATCCCCATGATATATTGCAGCCGCTGCGGCACTGTACCGGTGCCGGAAGAAGATCTGCCCGTCCTCCTGCCCCCTGCGGCGGATCTTTCGGGCGACAGGGTGCCGCCGCTTTCCCATTATCCCACTTTTGTAAATGTCACCTGCCCTGAATGCGGCGGAAAAGCCCGGCGGGAGACCGATACTATGGATACATTCATCTGCTCCTCGTGGTATTTTTTACGATACACCAGCCCCCGTCACGGCGGATCTCCTTTCGATAAGGATGCGGCGGATTACTGGATGCCTGTTGATCAGTATATCGGCGGGATCGAGCATGCCGTGCTGCATCTGCTCTATGCCCGTTTCTTTACAAAGGTGCTTTATGATGCCGGCCTTGTCGGGGTAGAGGAGCCTTTCAGCCGCCTGCTGGCCCAGGGCATGGTTTACAAGGATGGGGCGAAGATGTCCAAGTCCAAGGGCAACGTGGTCTCGCCCGACGAGATCATCGAACGCTACGGCGCTGACACCGCCCGTCTTTTTATTCTTTTTGCGGCGCCTCCCGAAAAGGATCTCGATTGGAATGATCAGGGGGTTGAGGGATGCCACCGCTTCCTGCGGCGGGCCTGGCGCCTCGTTGAAGAATGCAAGGATTTTTTGCCCAAATCCCCTGAAGGCGGCAACAGGGAAAAGAGCCCGGCAGAAGCTACCCTGCTGCGGGCTCTGCACGGGACCATTAAAAAGGTTGGCGATGATATCGAGAAACGCTTCAACTTCAATACGGCTATCAGCGCCATCATGGAGCTGGTCAACGCAGTTTACGACTACCGCCGGGATATTGCCCCGGACAAGCATAATCACCGTCTTCTGGGGGAAGTGCTGCAGTCGCTTATCTTGCTGCTCGCGCCTTTCGCGCCGCACCTGGCCGAGGAAGCATGGCAGGTTATGGGGCGCCGCGGCAGTGTCCATCTTCAACAATGGCCCCATCATGACCCTTCCGCCCTCACCGTGGAAGAGGTTGAGATGGTCATCCAGATAAACGGCAAGGTGCGGGGCCGGATGCAAATCCCTGCAGGTTCGGAAAAAGAGAAGGTCCTGGTGGCAGCCCGGGAACAGCAGCGGATCGCTGAGATTCTTCAGGGGAAAGAGATAATGCGTCATTTTATCGTACCCGACAAACTGGTCAATATCGTGATCCGTTGATTAAGCTGTCAAAACATGATATGAAGACTATAGCAGACGGGACTGGAATATAATATCGCTGTTGGATCATTAATCACTAAAGACGAAAGGAGGTAAAGTCAAATGGCACCTGAGGAGAAGGATACCGGCGAGAGCGCTCCCCTGGAATCAAAAAATCGGGAAGGGGACAGTGTCAGGATCTCACCTGAAGTTATTGGTATTGTTACCGGCATCGCCGCCGGTGAGGTGGAGGGAATCGCCGGCATGAGCGGCGGTATAGTCGGCGGAATTGCCGAAAAGCTGGGGCGAAAGGATTTTAGCAAGGGAATCAAGGTCCGCCTTGAAGGAGAAATGGTCTCCCTTGATCTCAGCGTGGTGGTAGATTACGGGGTTCGGATCATGGAGACGGCAAAGAAACTGAAGCAAAAGGTTCGGGCCACTGTTGAAGAGGTCACCGGTTTGCCGGTGGCATCGATTAACATTCATGTCATCGGCATTAATCTGCCCAAAGAGAAATCTGAAAATGCGGGACCTGAAGTAGATCAAAACGATGCCTGAATCCGGGGTGCTTTTCCACTTACTTTGGAAAAGCACCTTGAATTCCTCCTGATTTACAAGCATAAGCGCTACACCATTACTTAAGCAATTCAGCATAAACCTGCCAGAAGATAACTCCCGGGGGACATTAGCGAAAAGAACGCAGTCATTGGACAGATTCCTTTTGCAGTTCAGCCAAAGGGGTTGATCCCATGTGGGGTGATTTCAGCCTTCGTGAGAAAATCTTTCTCGCTTTGATGGTTCTTCTTCTGGCAGGGGGTCTCTTCTGGAAGGTGGCGCCTGCGCTGCTCTCAACACTCAACCCTGACAGGTTGCCGGATCAAAGTGAACTGCTGCCGCTGGAGCCTGCTCCGGACCCTGAACCCGAAATGATCACGGTGCACCTCGTTGGCGCCGTTCAGAGCCCGGGGATCTACCACCTGCCCGTTGGTTCCAGGGTTTACGAGCTTCTCGAGGCGGCGGGCGGCGCTTCTGAAGATGGTGATACAACTGCGGTTAACCTGGCCCGCCCCCTTTTTGACGGCGAACAGGTGATCATATATTTTATCGGTGAGGTCGCAGCCGATATCGCCTTTGCAGAGGGAAAGGTAAATATCAACAAGGCCTCTGTCCAGGAACTGGTGACACTTCCTTCCATTGGCGAGGTACGTGCACAGCGGATCGTCGAACACCGGGAAAAATACGGACCTTTTACTGACATCCGTGAAATCATGGATGTCAGCGGCATCGGCCAGGGCATCTTCAACCAGATCGAAGATTTTATCACCATCTACTGACCAGCGGGAAGAGCATGCCGCCTATTTTATGGTGAATGGCGGTTATGACGAGCCGAGGTACGCACGCTGCGAACCGGTCAGGCTGTCGATGGTGATGCCCATGGACGATAATTTTAACGCCGCCACCTTGTTGTCAAGTTCCGCCGGCAGGGGCAGCACCTCCCGCGGCAGTCCTTCGCTTTTTCGCAGGTAATCCATCGCCAAAAATTGCAGGGCGAATGAGAGATCCATAATCTCCGCCGGGTGCCCGTCACCCGCAGCGAGGTTCACCAGCCTCCCTTCGGCGAGGAGGTAAACTCTGCGCCCATCTTCAAGGCGGTATTCTTCGATGTTTGGCCGCGGGTTACCGCATAGTCTGCCAAGGCTGTTTAATGCCGCTTTATCAATTTCCACGTCAAAATGACCGGCATTGGTCAAAATGGCGCCGTCTTTGAGGCGGCGCAGATCTTCTTTGCCCATCACCTCGCAGCACCCGGTGGTGGTTACAAAAATGTCCCCCAGTGATGCCGCTTCGCGCATGGGCATGACGCGGTATCCCTCAACAGCCGCCTCGAGAGCGCGTACCGGCTCCACCTCGGTGACGATCACCTGCGCCCCCAGTCCTTTCGCCCGCATGGCCACCCCGCGGCCGCACCATCCAAAACCGGCCACAACAACGGTTTTTCCTGCAATAAGCAGGTTGGTCGTGCGCATAATTCCGTCCCAGACTGATTGTCCCGTACCGTAACGGTTATCAAAAAGATATTTGCTTGAAGCATCATTGACGGCGATTACCGGGAAGGCCAGTTCACCCGCAGCAGCCATCGACCGCAGGCGGATCAAACCTGTGGTAGTCTCCTCGGCACCGCCTCGCACCCGCTGAAGCAGATCAGGCTGCTCGCGGTGCAGCATGGTGATGAGGTCTCCCCCGTCATCGATAATCAGGTCGGGCCCCGTTTCAACGGTGCGGCGGATATGATCCTCATATTCTTCCGGCGTGGCGCCGTGCCAGGCAAATACGGTAATTCCCTTTTTCACCAGGGCGGCGGCGACATCATCTTGAGTTGAAAGAGGGTTGCTGCCGGTAATGGTCACATGCGCCCCGCAGCGCTGAAACACAGTAGCCATGTAAGCGGTTTTTGCTTCCAGGTGGATGCAGACAGCCATCCTGATCCCATCAAAAAGTTTTAAGGGGGCGTGTTGATCAGCCAGGCTGTTTAACACCGGCATATGTCTGCTCACCCAGTCAATCTTCTTCTGCCCCTCGGGTGCTCTTTCCGGACTGCGGATCTTGCTCAATTCATTTCACCATCCCTGCTTTCTACTTTAATCTATAATTACCTGTATTAACCCCAAAAACCTGCAAATATATTTATTTATAGAAGGATTTGCCGATGTTCTGTTGAACATATGTAGAGTAACACGGTAAAATAATTTGGTAACACCAGCAGATCGGCAGTCAACGGGTGCAGCTTACGGATGCGGTAGGGCGGGGAAAGAAGATGCCGTCTCAAAGGTTAAACCTCTGCGGGGTTAAACCGGCGGGAAAATCTTTCCTCCGCTCTTTTTTAATCAAAGAGAGTGTTTCCGTTAAGCACAATTAAAAAATCCTGCCTTTCCTTTTATAAGTTAACTCCTTAAAGGATTCTTCCCGGTGAAAAGAGAAAGAAGCGCATGGGGATAAGCCCGGTTATCGGTATATAGCGGGTGATGGCGGCCCTTTCCATCGAGACCTTCATCCGCGCCGGAGCGCCGCCCGGTTATGGCAGCTTACGGGGTGTTTCACGCCAGCTACGGATATTTCCTGCAACCGGGGAAAAGGCGATGCAAAGGTTGTATTATTATCAAAGTGGGTGAAAATCGGGTGAGGATTTACGATATCATCTTGAAAAAACGCAACGGGGACGAACTCTCCCGGGAGGAAATCAATTACCTGATTAAAGGATATACTGCCGGGGACATTCCCGATTACCAGCTTTCCGCCTTCACCATGGCTGTTTATTTTCAGGGGATGACTGAAAGAGAGACCCTTGATCTTACCCTGGCTATGGCCAATTCCGGAGACACCCTGTTGCTTAACGAGATCCCGGGGACCATCGTTGACAAGCACAGCACCGGCGGGGTTGGCGATACAACCACCCTGGTCCTGGCGCCCCTTGTAGCCGCCGCCGGGGTTCCGGTGGCAAAGGTGAGCGGCCGCGGCCTGGGTCACACCGGGGGCACCCTGGATAAACTGGAGGCGATTCCCGGATTTAACAGCAGCCTTTCCATTGACGGGATGATTAAAGCTGTCCGCGAGATCGGTGTCGCCGTGGCAGGCCAGACGGGGAATCTTGTTCCCGCCGATAAAAAGCTCTATGCCCTGCGCGATGTCACCGCAACGGTAGACAGTATGCCTCTGATCGCCGCCAGCATCATGAGCAAGAAACTTGCAGCGGGCGCCCATGCCCTTCTCCTTGATGTGAAAACCGGGGACGGCGCATTTCTGAAAAATATTGAAGAATCCTTTGCTTTGGCTGAAGCGATGGTTAAAATCGGCACCGGGGCGGGACGTTTCACAGCTGCGGTGATCACAGGCATGGAACAGCCGCTGGGCCGCGCCGTGGGCAATGCCCTGGAAGTAAAGGAAGCGGTGCTCACCCTTCAGGGTAAGGGCCCGGAAGATCTTGCGGAGCTCTGCTTAACCCTGGGCGGCTGGATGCTCTACCTGGCCGGCAAAGCCTGCAGCCCTCAGGAAGGAGAGGCCGGATTGAACCAGGTCATCGAGAGCGGGGCCGCACTGGCTAAATTCAAGGAACTCATCCGATGGCAGCACGGTGATGTGCGGGCAGTTGAAGATTTTACGCTGCTCCCCTCTGCCCGGGTGGTGTTGCCCGTTACAGCAGCGGCAGGGGGCTATGTTCACCGCCTCGGGGCGGGGGCGGTGGGCCGGGCGGCGATGGCTCTCGGGGCGGGACGGGAAACAAAAGACGACTCCATTGACCTTGCTGTCGGAGTGACCCTGCTTAAGAAAATTGGCGACGAAGTGAGCCCTGGCGATGAACTGGCTCTGCTTCACATGAACTGTTTGCCCGATGCACCGCCTGCTGCAAGAGCTCGCCGCCTGATCACGGAGGCTTACACGATTGGACCTGCCCCTGTGCCCGGGCCCCGCCTCATTTTCGGCTATGTCGACAGCAAAGGCCGCCACTAGTTACTTACACCTGTGCCTGGCACCGATGTAAGTAACTTTACCAGAATACGGGAAAATGAGGGAGCGAAAATGCCTGAAGCGATCAATCTGGCCGGATTTATCGACCATACATTGTTGAAACCTGAAGCAACAGCGGACGATATTGCCGTGCTCTGCGCCGAGGCGCGACGCTATAACTTTGCCGCCGTCTGTGTGAACTCCGTCTATGTGAAAATCGCCTGCCGGCATCTACGCGGTTGCGATGTTCGCGTATGTGCTGTGGTGGGCTTTCCCCTGGGTGCGGCTACCGCCGCGGTGAAGGCTTTCGAAGCCGGCGAAGCAGTGGCTGCGGGAGCCGCCGAGATCGACATGGTTATTCATGTAGGCGCCCTGAAAGGGGGCGCCATCGATTACACTAAGGAAGAGATCGCCGCTGTGGTCAGGGCCGCTCGCGGCCGGCCGGTAAAGGTGATCATCGAAACAGGGCTTTTAAGCGATGCGGATAAGATCGCTGCCTGCCGGGCGGCGAAAGAATCAGGCGCTCATTTTGTGAAAACCTCAACGGGTTTCGGCCCCGGCGGAGCTGCCGCCTCCGATATCCGCTTGATGAGGGATACGGTAGGCCCCGCCATGGGCATAAAAGCATCGGGGGGCATCCGCACCCGCGAAGCCGCCCTGGAGATGATCGCTGCCGGCGCCACCCGCATCGGCACCAGCTCCGGTATCGCTATTATCAAAGGATAAGCCGCTTATTCTGCTGGTTGCAGTCTCCAATCAGCATATCTACTGCCGAAAGAGTAAGCCCTTTCCATCAGGATAGAAGTATGTTAGATTAAAAGCGCTGCCGGCAGCCTGCCGGCCGGCGCTCAGTGATGTTCTTTAAGCAAAACCTGGGGGTGTAAACAGTGAGTTTGCCGGAAGTGACTATCTATACCGACGGAGCCTGCTCCGGCAACCCCGGCCCCGGCGGTTGGGCCGCGGTGATTATTACAGGAGAAGCAGGTGAAACCGCTGAAATATGGGGCGGCGAGATGCATACCACCAATCAGCGCATGGAGGTGCAGGCGGCTATCGAGGCTTTGCGTGCACTGCCCGGGCCAAGCAGGGTGAGCCTGTACAGTGACAGCGCTTACCTGGTCAATGCTTTCCGCCAGCGCTGGATTCCGCGCTGGCAGGTGAATGGATGGCGTACCGCCGCCAATAAACCGGTACAAAACCAGGATCTCTGGCGGGATCTACTTGCACTTACCTCAAAGCATGATGTGGAATGGTTCAAAGTGAAGGGACACAGCGATGATTTTTACAACGAACGCTGCGATGAACTGGCCCGGCAGGCAATCCCTTTTCCAGAACTCTCCTGACAGCCTCGCCGGATTAAACAGGGTTGAACTGACAATATATTAATGAGACATATTACTTAAACTAATAATAGTATTGATTGAGACGAAAGGAGGAGTTGCTGATGAAACTGCGAGGCAATGCGGTCGTGGCCCAATCAGGGGGGCCGACGGCAGTGATCAACAGCAGCGTCAGTGGAGTGGTCCAGGAATGGCTAAAAAACGATCAGCCCGGGCTGATTTATGGGGCTCTATTTGGCATCCGCGGGGTCCTGGAAGAAAACCTGCTCGATCTTTCCCGGCAACCGCAGCAGATTATTGAAGGGCTGCGTTATACCCCGGGAGCAGCTCTGGGGTCCTGCCGTTACAAACTGTCGAGGGAAGAAGACTTTGCCCGCTTGCTGGAAGCATTTAAAAAGCACGAGATCCGTTATTTTTTCTACATCGGCGGCAACGATTCTATGGACACGGCGGATAAGATCAACGGGTTTGCCTGTAAGGCCGGTTATGAAATCAGGGTTATCGGAATCCCCAAAACTATTGATAATGACCTGCCTTCTACCGATCACACGCCGGGTTACGGCAGCGCAGCCAAATTTCTGGCGGCGATCGTTCGTGAAACGGGGCTGGACCTGAAAGGACTGGTTACCGGCAATCGCATTGTGGTCCTGGAAGCCATGGGTAGGAACGCAGGCTGGCTTGCAGCAGCGGCGGCCCTGGCCAAAAGGGATGATTGCGATGCGCCGCACCTGGTATATCTTCCTGAAATACCCTTTGATCGGAAGAGATTCATTGAGGAGGTTGCAGGGGCATACCGCGAATACAGGTACGCTTATATTGTGGCTTCGGAGGGAATCCGCTATGCCGGCGGCGATTACGTCTTTACCGGCGGGGGGACCGACCCCTTCGGTCATGCCCGCCTTGGCGGCCTGGGCGAAACCTTGAAGGAGATGATTGAAGAAGAGATGGGTGTGAATGTCAGGAGCATCGTCCTGGGGACAATGCAGCGGGCGGCGGCCCATTTTGCCTCCTTGACCGACGCTGATGAAGCTTACATGGTCGGCTCGGCAGCGGTTAAAGAGGCGCTG
>CAZQEV010000057.1:4999-9637 GCA_964592135.1 uncultured Syntrophomonadaceae bacterium | reverse complement strand
CCTCGGCATCGCCGGCGGCGTAAGCCTCGATGCCGTACTCCTGCGCTTTTTGCAAGAGCTCGTCAACAGGACTTAAACCTACGGCGATAAGGACAGTATCCACATCGTAGACGCGTTCTGTGCCGGGGAGAGGGTTAAATTTTTCGTCCACAGCAGCCACAACAATGCGCTCCACCTTTTCAGTGCCCTCTATGCGCAGCACGGTATGGGAGGTCCAAACAGGAACTCCCAGGCGCTTGATCTTGTCCTCGTGGACCTTGTAGCCGCCGCAGCGCGGCAGGGCTTCAACAAGACCGACTACATCGATACCGGCCTGCAGGGCATGGTAAGCGCCGATGAGGCCCACATTGCCGCCGCCGATAATGAACAATCTCTCCGCACAGCGGACCAGGTCCCGGTTGACCAGGGTCTGGAAAGCGCCTGCGCCGTAAACACCGGGCAGGTCGCATCCCGGGAAGGAGAGGCTCTTCTCTCGCGCACCGGTGGCAAAGAGGACCCGCCGGGGCCTGACCAGCCGGTAAGCCCCATTCCGGGAAATTCCGAACTTGCCGTCGCTGAAGACGCCCAGCACCGTCGAATTCAGCCAGATCTCGACGGTGCTCAGCCTTTTAAGTTCGCCGGCCAGGGTATGACCGATATGCACACCACGGTCACCGGCGAAGCAATCAGTGACGGAGCCGAAAAAATTATGGGTCTGCAGGCTGAGTTTGCCTCCCAGGCCCTGTTTATCGTCGACGAGGAGCACTTCAACGCCGGCGCGGCCCAGCTCGATGGCTGCACAGATCCCGGCCGGCCCTCCGCCGATGATCAGCACCTCAGCCGACACCTCTTTGGGATTGGGTAGAACTTCTGCAACTGGCGCATCATCACCCAGAGCCGGCAAGGCTTCCAAACTCTGCACCTGCATCCCCTGCGTTACGGGAGTCATGCAGGCCTTGACCGGTTTTCCATCGACCATGACCATGCATTGCGAACACTGCCCGTTGGCGCAAAAAATCCCCTGGGCGGCGCCGTCACGATGATGGTGTCCAAAAACGGTAATGCCTGCAGCATAAAGAGCCGAGGAGATCACCTCTCCGGCGCGTGCGGAAACCCTGTCTCCATTATAGGTAAACTGCAGCTCTGGCGGCGGCGGAGAAGGCAGAATCGGATGATGCTCAATCCGCCGCTCTTTCTGCTCCCCTCCCGCTTCATCTACCGGCGCCTCCGCCGGGGCGGGGTCAAGAAAGAGAGCCGGTTTTTCCCACATCGACTGCTTCCAGGCTCCGCGGCGCAGCAGCAACGCATACTGCAGGTACTGCTCCACCGTCGCGCAGGTCAAGCGGCCGCCGGACCGCTCATGTTCTTCAATCAGGCGCCGGCGCCTCTGCGGATCGATGACGAAGGTGAAAGGCCCCTCTTTCTCCGCTTCGAACCGATCCCCGGCGGGCTCCGCCAGCGCGCTCAGAGTGATCACCTCTTCGGTTTTATCCTGCGGCAACTCCTTGTCGCCGGCAACGAGGCGGACTGTCATCTTCTTTGCTGCCAGCAGCCGGGCCGCCTGTTCCAGAACAGGGGTCACCACCGGCTCATCCATGATCAGCGACAGGAGCAAGTCCAGTTCAGGCAACCTCTCCAGGTAAAGAAGGGCGCTGCTTTCCGCCGCAGGAGGAAAAAGGTCTTTAAGCGCAGGCGGAAGCTGCGGTTTCAGCTCCGGGCTCTCCTTGAGCCGGCTCACAATATCCAGGGCCAGATCCATCCCCGACAGGGGGGCCGCACCAAGGCGATAGCTATCCGCCAAAAGGGGTGCGTAGCGCCGGGCTGCATCTTTAAACTCCCGCCAGCTCTGAACCGGCCCCTCCAGGCCGGGGCCGGGTTCCAGGAAAGCGAGGCGCTCAGCCTCCAGACCGCAGAGGCTCAACAACTCTCCGGCTACCCTGATCCGCTTTCTGCCCTGTTCGCCGCCCTGCCGGTAGGGACAGCTCTGCCGGTCACGGCAGAGAAGAGCGGCCCCGTTTGCCCCCGCAGCGATGCAGTAAAGGATGTTCGCAATGTCGACGCTCCCGGTGCAGCTAACGCGCATGATCAGCTCATCTGCAGCGGCATCAGGCATGGGCGAGCGCGGGCAAACAAAGACTACTGTTTTATTGTTCAGGCTGCCGGAGCGCTGCAACTGCTCTAGATCATCCAGCGCCCCTGTCTTCTTCTGTTCAATCGCCCCTGTGGGGCATGAGCCGGCACAAATACCACAGCCTACGCAGGCAGTGGGCGAGATATGGCACAGGGCGTCGCCCTCCGGCGACAGGGTAACCCGCGGCACCGCCTGCGGGCAAACTTCTTCGCAGATCCCACACCCCCGGCACAATTCAGGCTGCACCGAGCAAACCGGAATCTCGAAGTCCCGGTTCCAGATAGTGAGCACCCCATCCTCTTGCTGCAGGGGGATGGCCCCGGTAGGACAAATATAGGCACAGGCCCGGCAACCGGTACAATCCACGCCCACACCCTCCGGATTGGGGCCGATCATTTTTTCCGCACCCCGGTAGAGGGTCGAAATGGCGCCGGGGCCCAGGTCCTGGCATACCCGGGCACAAAGGCCGCACATCACGCAGCGGTTATCCTCGCTTTCGACAGCGAAGGGTGTAGCCTCGATCCCCTCGTCGCCGGCCAGCCTTTTGATCACATCAGAACCGGGGTGCTGTGCAAGATAGAGCTGCAGGAGCGCCCGGCGGATTTGCAGAACCTCCGGAGAGCGGGTGGAAACAATGAGCCCCTCTTCGGCCGGGTACAGGCAGGAGGCAACTAGTTTTGATTTCCCGCCCCATTCCTTTTTGGTAATTTCCACCATGCACAGCCTGCAGGCGCCCGTGGGCGGCAGGGAAGGATGGTCACATAGATGGGGCACATGGATGCCCTGCTCCTTTAAGATATCCAGCAGCATTGCTTCACTGTCAGTTTCAATATCCAGGCCGTTCACAGTAATCCGGATTTTCTTGCTCATGGCTCTTCCTTTCCTAAGGGTGGGGTTCCGAATAATCAGGGTTGGGGAAGCTGATCGTGGCAATGGCGTCGTATTTGCAGCCGGCCTTGCAGATGCCGCAGCGGTTGCAGAGCTGCTGATCGATGCTGTGCCTTTCATTGGCCTCGCCGCTGATGGCCTTTTGCGGGCAGGCCAGGGTGCAGAGGCCGCAGCCGTTGCATTTCTCGCCAATTTCGAAGCTGATGAGGCTGCGGCAGACGCCTGCCGGACAGCTCTTCTCATTGATGTGAGCCAGGTACTCCTCCTTGAAATGGGCCAGGGTGCTGCGCACCGGGTTGGGCGCAGACTTGCCCAACATGCACAGTGATCCCTTCTCCAGGATCAGGAGCAGCCTCTCTATTCGATCAAGATCTTCCAGTTCACCCTCGCCGCTGCAGATCCGCTCCAGAATAGCGTGCAGGGCATCGATTCCATAGCGGCAGGCGGCGCATTTGCCACAGGATTCCCCGGCTAAAAAACCGGTAAAGTAACGCGCCACATCGACCATGCAGGTGTCCTCGTCCATCACGATCATCCCGCCCGACCCCATCATCGACCCCTCGCGGGTAAGAGTATCAAAATCAACGGGCAGGTCCAGCTTCGATTCGGGCAGGCAGCCGCCCGAGGGGCCGCCCGTCTGCACAGCCTTAAATTTTTTGTCGTTGAGAATGCCGCCGCAGATATCAAAAATAATTTTGCGCAAGGTGGTGCCCATGGGCACCTCGATGAGACCGGTGTTTTTCACCTTTCCCACCACGGCGAAAACCTTTGTCCCCTTGCTCCCTTCTGTGCCGGTGGAGGCAAAGCTGCGGGCTCCCTCTTCGATGATCACCGGGATATTGGCGAAAGTCTCCACATTGTTCAGGACTGTGGGCGCATCGTAAAGGCCGCGTTCAGCGGAACGGATGTACTTGGCGCGCGGCTCGCCCACTCTCCCTTCAATAGACTGCATCAACGCAGTCGATTCGCCGCAGACAAAGGCGCCGCTGCCGCAATTTATCCCGATGTCGAAAGAAAAAGAGCTGCCGCCGATATTCGGGCCGAGCAAGCCCCTCTCCCTGGCCTGTTCAATGGCGGTTTGCAGAACTGTCAACGCGCGGGGGTACTCCTTACGCACGTAAATATAGCCCTGCGCGGCGCCGACGGCAAAAGCACAGATGGCCATACCTTCGAGCACTGCATGGGGATCGCCTTCCATGATGCTGCGATCCATGAACGCACCGGGATCACCTTCGTCTCCGTTACAGATCACGTAGCGGATGGCGGAGGGTACAGCGGCGGCTGTCCGCCACTTTTTCCCTGTGGGAAATCCGCCTCCACCGCGCCCGCGCAGGCCCGACTGCTCCACGGCTTCAATTACGACGGTGGGCTCCATGGTGTAAAGAGCTTTCATCAGGGCGCCGTAGCCGCCGCGGACCATGTAGTCGCCGATATCAAGCGGATCAACGGATCCTACACGGCGCAGGACTGTTCTCTGTTGCCCGGAGTAAAAAGGGATCTCGGCAAATTGTTCAATCCCGTTTTCTTCACCCGGTTCGCGGTAAAGCAGCCGGTCAATAGTTTTCTTTTCAAGCAACGTTTGCTTCACAATGTCACCGGCATCCCCGGGACGGACCCCGGTGTAGAGGATATTTTCCGGG
>CAZQEV010000057.1:0-4899 GCA_964592135.1 uncultured Syntrophomonadaceae bacterium | reverse complement strand
CACAATGTCACCGGCATCCCCGGGACGGACCCCGGTGTAGAGGATATTTTCCGGGTGCAGGATCACCAGCGGTCCTTTTTCACACAGCCCCTGGCAGCCCACCCTTTTAACCCCCATGTTCACCTGCCGCTCGATCCCGGCGGCGGCAAGCTCCCTCTCCAGCGCGGCGGCCACATCGAGGCTGCCCTTGACTATGCAGCCGGTATCGGCACAGACCAGAATGCGCGGGCGGTCAAGGGGGTTCTCTTCCCGCAGGCGGGCTTGCAGCCGGGCGAAATCCTCAAAAGAGCTGATTTTGTCCGCAGCGGTTATTGACCTCTCCTCAACCTGCGATCCGGACACGCCCGGCGCGGCAGCGCAGGGATGGCCGGCGGAACATTTCTTGATTTCCCGGGCCAGTTTGGAGGCGGTGATATTGCCGTAGTATCTGCCGTCAATCACTGCCACCGGCCCCATGGCGCAGGCCCCCACACAGTGGACCGATTCAAGGCTGTATTCTCCGTCGGCGGTGGTCTCCCCCGCCTTGATCCCCAGCGACTCAACAGCCTGGTTCATCAGGATCGAAGAGCCCCGGATATGGCAGGCGGTGCCTTCGCAGATTTCAATCCGGTGTTTGCCGCGGGGCTGCAGGGAAAATGACTTGTAAAATGTGGCCACCGCGTAAATCCGGGAGCGGGGCAGGTGCAGCTTTTCTGCAACCAGCTCTATTGCCGCCGCGGGCAGGTAATTAAAAGCCGCCTGAATATCCTGCATGACCATGATCAAATTCGCCGGGTCATGATCATATCTTTTCAAAATTTTCGTGACAGGCTCCATATCCTTGTCCATAAGATATCTTTTAGCCTCCTGCAATCTGGTGGAGAGCCTGGACCCTGGCTCCGCGCTGCACCAGGCAGCGCTCCCAGTCTTTTTTATCGATCAATTCCCCGTCAACCCGGACAATAATCAGGGGGAAAGTATAATTCATCATCTTCAGAAGACTCATCACCGTCATTCCCTCTTCCCACTCCACCCTGTTGCCGTTAATCTCGACCACCCAAAAGCCCTCCCCGCATCTTGCACGTTACCGGTAGCGGTTTACAGATGCTTTTCAACGACCGCCACAACTTCCGGGAAGTCAATGCCCAGGTCATGGAGTGTTTCCAGCCTGGGTATGCCCTTTTCGGTCCAGCCCCGCCGGGCATAGACGGCATCAGCCAGTTTTTCATACATCTCTTCCCGGTGCCTGCGCAGTTTTTTCACTTTCTCTTCCGTCCCCATTCCCGTCAGATCCAGGTTTAACTGCTCTTTAAGTTCATTGTCATAACGATCCGCGCGTGACTCGTACTCTTCCACCGTGACCGGGCCCATCGAACGGTAAGGTACGGCATCATGCTCGCGGGTGCCGAATCCAAGACGAAGGTTAAAGATCCGCTGAAAATTGTAAACCCGTTCCGACTGGCGGATCATCTCGTGCTTGTCGATATTCGAACCGGTAACACCGTTATAGATGTCAACGTAATTTTGCACATGGGCCGGGACCTTGGCCGGCTCATCGGTTTGCTTATTGTCCTCTGGCTCAATATCGTTCCAGGGCAGCTTGCACAGACCCTGCAAGCCGAACCAGGTCCTGAACATGGGAAAGTAATGCAGCGCTTCCGCCTTCTCCTCAAAGGTGGGGAGCTGCTTGTTGACCATGTCCATAAAGATGAGCCAGGCTTCATCATGCTGGGGGCCCTTGTTGGCCAGGCCAAAACCGCCCTGCTGAGCCAGCGACTCCTTGCAAACATACTGGGCGTATTCCAGTCCCTTTGCCTCCATGCCGATATCATCCAGGAAAGCCCTGTCGGCTCCGTACTTCCCGGCGAAGAGCTCCTTCATCCGGCGGACCCCCAGGCCGGCTATTTTCCCGAAGCCCTCTCCGCAGCCCATTTGGTGAATCAGCTCCATGGCCGCTTCCTTGTTGCCGAAGTTGAGCTCCAGCCCCCCGGTAATTTCCTTGTTGATGATCCCCCGCTCATAGCACTCCATGGCAAAAGCAATGAGAGTGCCCGTGGAGATGGTGTCCAGCCCGTAGGTATCGCAGTAAAAATTGGCTTCAATAATGTGATCGGCGTCGAATATGCCGCAGTTCGAGCCGAGGCCGGCGGCGTTCTCGTATTCAGGCCCGTCCACCACAACCTTTTCTCCCTTGAGGGGCCCGCTTTGCAGTTCAAAGCCGTCCACCGCCTTGCAGCATGAGAGAGTGCAGCCGTGCCAGCACCCGTCAAACATATTCTGGGTAAAGCGGCTTCTGAACACTTCCGTGGAAATGTTCGGGCCGTCTTTATGGCTGCCGTATTGAAAATTGTGAACCGGCAAGAGATCATAGTCGTTCATCACCGTGAGCAGGCCGGCAGTCCCCACCTGCCTCATGCGGTTCTGCACATTATCAAGTTCGCGAATTTCGCGATTAATCCTTTTCCCGGCGGCCCTGACAATACCAATATCGGCAGGGTTGTTCGTTTTCGCATCCATCCCGGAAAAACGAACCACCAGGGCGCCTACCTTTTTATCCCGAAAAACCGTGCCGATGCCGCCCCGGCCGGCCTGCTTGAGCCGCACCGCCTTGCGGCGCGGGTCGTAAAAGGAAAAGTTGAGTATGCCTACCAGGGTATTATCGGCGGCACTGCCGGTGGAGACAACGGAGAGGTTCCTTTTATCCTCTTCAGACTCGGCATAAACTTCAGTCAGGATTTCGCTGATCAGGTGGCTGGCGCCTGTATTTAGCTCTGCTTCTTCAATGGTCACCCTCCCCGAATCACCATCAATAAAGACGACCACATCGCTTTTAGCCTTGCCCTGGATTTCCAGAGCGTCCCACCCGGAAAATTTCAGGTAAGGCCCAAAATAGCCGCCCACGTTGCTGTCCATTACTGAATTGGTGAGGGGAGAAAGGGTAACCACCAGGGACTTGCCGGAACCGGGGTACTGGGTAATCCCGGCGACAGGCCCCGCTGCAATCACAATTTCGTTTTCGGGATCGTTCCACTTCGTTTCAGGGGTAATCGCCTGCCACAGGTACCACAGACCGAAGCCCTTGCCACCGATAAAAGTATCTTTCATCTTATCGGTGACATTTTTTGATTCGATGGAACCTGTAGAAAGGTTGACGGCAAGGCTCTTCCCTGCGTAACCCTTATCCAGAGCCGGCCGGACATAGGAAAATTCGGAGACCACCCTGCGGGACACTCGAAATTTTTCAGCTGCACTCTTAATCATACCCACCCTCCTTCTCGCTAATCTTTTTTTTCTATACGGCAAAGCAAAATATTTGGACTGATCCAAACAGTAAAAACCTGTGAAATGGGATATCAGTACTGCTTTCACAGGTACCATTTTTCTTCGTCTATGTTATTCGACATCGAAGTAAAGATATCCCTGCTTGACGATGCCAATTTATTAGCGGGCTGCAGCGCAAATTGTTCAACCCTGCGAGCTGCGGGTTTTATTGACTGGCCGGGCGTAAAATTAATATAATTGTTCCAGGCTTTGAAGAAAGGGGAGACAGCGGCATGTTATCACTGTTGGAAAAAAGCGCCGGGAGGGGCCGGCAGCGCTACCTGGTCCTGGCCTCCGTGATGCTCGGCGGGATCATGGGGCCCATTGACGCCAGCATTGTCAATGTGATCCTGCCCACCATTTCAAGTTATTTCGGCGTCCCCATTGCCACGGCGCAGTGGGTGCCGCTGATCTATCTCTTAACGATCAGCAGCCTCCTGCTTTTTTACGGCCGCCTGGGGGATATCCTCGGATACAGACGGGTCTACCTGGTAGGGCTGGCCTGCTTCGTGCTCACCTCGGGCCTTTGCGGACTGGCGCCCACCATCTACTGGCTGATCATTTTTCGTGCGATCCAGGGTATCGGCGCCGGTATGACCATGGCTGTGCCTTACGCCATTCTCACCGCGGTCTTTCAGCCCCATGAACGGGGCCGGGCCCTGGGGATCAACGCCGTCAGCATTTCCGCCGGCCTTGCCCTCGGCCCCACCCTGGGCGGTTTGCTCACGGCCCTGTGGTCCTGGCGTCTAATTTTCCTGATCAACATTCCCATCGGCATCGCCGCTTTGCTGTGGGCCATCAAAGTTGTTCCCGACTTGAAAGGGAAGCCGGGCCGCATCGATGCCTCCGGCGCCCTGTCAGCCTTTGTCTTTCTATTCTCTTTTCTCTTCTTTTTCAACCAGGTCCAGAAAACAGGGTTGGGGCCTGTTACCGGTACCGCCCTGGCCCTGGCGGTGATCGCCGGGATCGCTTTCTTCTTTGCCGAGACCCACGCCCCCCAGCCCATGGTGAACCTGTCGCTTTTCAAAAACATCACCTTTTCCCTGGGCACCGTCGCCGCCCTGCTCAACTTTGCCTCGCAGTATATCCTGGTCTTCCTGACCCCCTTTTACCTGCAGCGGGTGCTCCATCTCCCCCCGGACCGGATCGGCCTGCTCATGACCGCCTTTCCCCTGACGGTGATGGCTGTGGCTCCCTTCAGCGGGGCCCTCTCCGACCGCCTGGGCACCAGGAGTCCCGCTGTTTTCGGGGCGGCTTTTTGCGCCGCCGCCCTGGTGGCCATGGCTTTCATACCTGTGGCCGCCCCGGCCCTGGCCGTGGGCTGGCGGCTCTCCTTTTTCGGCCTGGGGACGGGGGTGTTCCAGTCGCCCAATAACAGCGCAGTCATGGGCAGCGTCCCCAGGCCGCACCTGGGGATAGCCTCCGGCATCCTGGGCACAGCCCGCAACACGGGAATGGCCCTGGGCATTGCTTCGTCAGGCCTGATTCTTTACTCCCTGGTGCCTGAGCCGATCATGCTGCAGGAACACCTCGACGGGCTGCAGGCAGCCGGATTTCTCAGCGGCATGAAGTATGCCTACCTCTTCGGGGCAGGCCTTA
>CAZQEV010000056.1:0-9976 GCA_964592135.1 uncultured Syntrophomonadaceae bacterium | reverse complement strand
GCGTTAAATAAAACTTGATCAAATTACCTTGCTGCTATATAATTAAGTGCAGCAGGAAATTGGAACAAGGCAATTACCGGGCGCCGTGCCGGGAAAAGGATCCTGCCGGCGCTGACAACTAATAGACCTTCGATCCGCGGTTTCTAAAGCACTGGCCAAGGACTGCGGACGATAGGGTATAACTGGAAACGGTTATGCCTCCCATGGTGGAAAGAAGGTTGCTGAGTCATTATAGCTTCACCGATTCCACCACGGGATTCGGTGTTTTTTTATCTATTGAACAGGGGTGTTGTTATAACGCCGGCTTTATCTTTCCTCTTACCACCCTCATTAAAGTCACCCTCTCTAGATTTGACAGGGTGACCTTTTTTTGTGGTGGATATGCCTTGAAAACAGCTATTTGATAAACATTACAGAAGTGGCCTTGATCAATGCGGTGATCTCGTCGCCTTCCTTGATCTGCATTTCATCCAGAGATCTTTTGGTGATTACCCCGGCGATCTTGTTTCCGTTGCCGATATCTACTTCGACTTCGGCTGTGACAATACCCGGCGTAACCTGAACAACTTTTCCGGTGAGCCTGTTCCGGCCGCTGATCTGCATTGACATTTCACCTCCAGATGGATCATGGATCAGTTAAATCCGGCACATTATACGTTTTCCCCGCGGACAAAAAATATACCATTTACGCCCATTATGGCGGTTTTGTTCACCCCTGAGTCATTTTCCGGTGAATCAAACGCTCGATTCCTTCGGGGCAAATATACACCGCTCATCCCCTTATCCCCATTATTACCGCAATTTAAAGGGTAACCCAATGCTCAATCCTGTCCTGCTTCGTTTCACACTAAGGAGATCCTGCGGACCCCCGGGATAACAGGTCTTTCCCTGGAAGGCGTCTTTCCGAAGGCGGCGGCATAAAAACTTTCCTCTTGTCCCGGGATGGCTTATAATATTATCAGCAGGTCGCAGACACCCTGCTTCATCAAAAAACAAGAGGTGGCCTTTTTGGAGAAGAAGTTAAGGTTTCTTACCGCCCTTTTCATTACCGCTTTACTGGTCTCCAATATCATTGCCGGAAAACTTTTTTCCCTGGGGCGGTTCGTCCTCCCCGCGGCGGTTTTTGCTTACCCCGTCACTTTTGTGATCACCGATACGGTCAGCGAGGTCTGGGGTAAAAAAGAAGCCAACAATGTTGTCTGGCTGGGTTTTATCATGAATCTGGTGATGACCGCTTTTCTTTTCCTGGGCCGGGTGCTGCCGCCGGCGCCCTTCTGGGAGCACCAGACAGCGTACGAGGCTATTCTGGGGTCGGTTCCTCGTATTGTTGCCGCCAGCATGGTTGCCTACCTGGTGTCCCAGTTTCACGATGTCTGGGCCTTTCTGTTCTGGCGTCGGGTAACGAAGGGACGGCATCTCTGGCTGCGCAACAACCTCTCCACCATGGCCAGCCAGCTTCTGGACAGTATCATTTTTATCACCCTGGCTTTTGCCGGCACGGTCAGCGGTGCAGTGCTTATGAATATGATTGCCGGACAATATCTTGTCAAAGTGGTTCTGGCCCTTGCGGACACCCCGTTTTGCTACCTGGCTGTTCGCTGGGCAAGAAAGGAAGGTGTGATTGCAGATGAAGGATGAACGTTATGAAAAAAGACGGTTCGACGCGCTGAAAGCGGATCAGGTAGATCAGGAGGTGCTGGAGACGGTTCCCTTTGCCTATGCCGGCCGCCGCTCCGAGGTGGAGATCATTTTCCCGGAATTCACCTCCGTCTGTCCCTGGACCGGGCTGCCCGATTTCGGGGAGCTGCGGATCAGCTATGTGCCCCAGACGGACTGTGTTGAGCTGAAATCGCTCAAATACTACCTGAATTCCTATCGCAACGTAGGGATCATCCAGGAGGATGTAGTTAATCGGATCCTCGACGATCTCACAGCGCTGTTAACTCCTGTTTCCATGAAGGTCACCGGATCTTTCAATCCCCGCGGCGGCATCAGGACAGTGGTCAGCGCTTCTTATCCCCGGTAGGGGTTTTTGTGATGATATAATTGTAGAGGAAGAGCACGGAGAAAGGGGGATCATGGTGGCCGGACATTCAAAGTGGGCGAATGTGAAGCATCGCAAGGCGCGCATGGATGCGCAAAAAGGAAAAATATTTACCAAGCTGGCCCGGGAGATCATAGTCGCCGCCCGGGAGGGAGGTGCGGATATCGACACCAATTTTCGCCTCCGCCTGGCAGTACAGAAAGCCCGGGAGAACAACATGCCCAACGACAATATCCAGCGGGCTATTCAAAAGGGCGCCGGGGGCCTGGAGGGGGAGAGCTACGACCAGGTCAATTACGAGGGTTACGCGGCGGGCGGAGTTGCGGTGATGCTCGAGGTGCTGACAGACAACCGTAATCGTACAGTGGCGGACATCAGGCATCTTTTTTCGCGCCACGGCGGGAACCTCGGTGAATCGGGCTGCGTTGCCTGGATGTTTGAGCGAAAAGGACTTTTTATTGTTAAAAAGGAAGATCTAAAAATCGGTGAAGATGATCTTATGCTCATCGCCCTGGAGGCGGGGGCGGAGGACATCAAGGAAGAAAACGATACCTACAGCATCATAGCACCGCCCGGGCTTTTTGAAGAGGTTAAAGATTATCTGAAAGAGCAGGAGATTGCCGTTGAAAGCGCTGAGCTGACCATGCTGCCGCAAAACACGGTGGAGGTCGATAACCCCGACGAGGTCAAGCGCATCCTCAACCTCATGGAAGCGCTTGAAGACAATGATGATGTGCAAAATGTCTATGCCAATTTCGACATTCCCGACGAGTTGATGGAAAAAATGGAATAAACATGAGGGTAAATGTATAAATTATCCTGCCTGAGGGTAAGATAGGGTCTAATATCAAAAATGGCCCGAGAGGATGAGCCCTAGTGGCAGGACAGGAGAAAAATAAAAAGGGAACCCGCCGACTGTTGTGGGCGGTATTCGTGCTGTTGATTATCGTGGTAGGACTGGGTCCGCTGGCCCTGGTGATCTACTATACCCGGGATATTAATCTCGTTGATTTTTTGCACCGGGGCCCGCGTCAAGAGGTGGAGACCACCCCCGGGCTGCCGGAGCGTGAACCCTACACAGTGCAGTATCTCTACCGCTATTGCGATCACCACGCCCTCTATGATCCCGACAGCATTCCTCCCGAACTGGAGCTGCCTCCGCCGGCCCTGGTCGAAATGGCGGTGGCTCTGCACGAAAGCAACACCAGCATCCAGAATATCATGTCTCATCTGCAGAACACTGCCGGCTGGTATGTGGCCGACATGAGAGTGGGCCCCGAGGGCTCCTTTTTTACCTTCACATACCTCGATGATCTCTGCTCCCATTGCAAAGACTGCTATTACCTGGGCATTTTCAACAACGGCGCCGAAGATTTTATCGCCCTTTTCGAAGGCAGGCCGCCGGGTGGAAAAATCATTGAAGTGACTCCCCACAGGGTGAGGGATGATATACGTGAGGAGCTTGAAGCGGGCGTGGTGCTTCACTCCATGGACGAGCTCCACGAAGTCCTGCAGGAATACACCAGCTAACATCCCCAAACAGTCTTACTCTGGAGAAAATGTTACCTGAGAAAGCACCGTGCATTTCATGACGGTGCTTTTTCCATAACAGGACTAAAAAGGATTTGGCGCCTCGACTAAAGAATAATATAGCGGTTGAAAAATAGGGGATGATGGTGATTTCATGCTTATATTGGGAATTGACCCCGGGCTGGCGATCACCGGTTACGGCCTGGTGGAGGAGAAGGGAAACAGCTTCAGCAGGGTGGCTTCGGGATGTATCCGTACCTCCAGGGATACTGCGCCCGCTGTGCGCCTTGAAGAGATATTTGAATCTGCCCAAAGTATGATCAAACGCTACCGGCCCGGGGCCATGGCTGTGGAGAAGCTTTTTTTCTGCAAGAATGTGCGTACCGCTTTGCAGGTCGGAGAGGCGCGGGGAACGATTATTCTCGCAGCGGCAAAAAACAACCTGGCGCTATTTGAATATACCCCGCTGCAGGTAAAACAGGCTGTTGCCGGATACGGCAGCGCGGACAAGTTGCAGGTGCAAAATATGGTCCAGATGCTGCTGCAGCTGCCGGAGCGGCCGCCGGTCGACGATGAGGCCGATGCGCTGGCCGTGGCCTTGTGCCACCTGCAGCACCGTCGCTATCATGAAGCGGTCGAGGGGAGCAGGCGGCGTTGATTGAATATCTCCGCGGAAAGCTGGTGGCCCTCTCCCCGGGGCAGGCCCTCCTGGAGGTGGGGTCGGTGGGTATTTCCCTGGAAATTTCCGCTTCCGCTGAAGGGCTGGAGTCTCTTATCGGCGGCGAAGTGCTCTTCTATACCAGGCTCCTCTTTCGGGACGACAACTTTTACATATACGGCTTTCGCACCGCCGAGGAGCGCAACCTCTTCAACCTGATTACAGGGATCTCCGGTTTCGGGCCGCGCCTGGGTCTGGCGCTGCTGGGGACTCTCACAGCGCCCCATCTCTGCGCCGCTATTTTCGAAGAGGATATCGCTGTGCTCTGCCAGGCGCCGGGAATAGGCCGGAAGATGGCCCAGCGGCTCATCCTGGAACTGAAAGAGAAGCTGCCCCGTCTGTATTCGCCCGATCAGCTGGCTCTTGCCGGTGCCCTGGAGGGCCCCGGCTCTCTGCGGGCGGAGATCACCGAGGCGCTCGTGGTGCTCGGTTACGGGCGCGTCGAATCGGCTGCGGCGGTAAACAAGGCTGCCGCCGGCGAAGCGGGCCTTGCCGGTGAGGAACTTCTCAAGAAAGCTTTACATATTTTAGCCGGCAGCCCCAAAGCGGGAGGTTAAGAGGAGAATACAATGGCTGAAGAGAGAATCGTATCGGCAAAGCGGCGCAGCGATGATGATCCCCAGATCGAATACGGGCTGCGCCCCCATTCGCTGCAAGATTTTGTCGGGCAGGAGACGATCAAGGAGAAGCTCTCCATCTATATAACTGCGGCGCAGGAGCGCAAAGAGGCACTGGACCACGTCCTGCTTTACGGTCCGCCGGGACTGGGGAAGACCACCCTGGCCCATATTATCGCCTGGGAAATGGGAGTGAACATCCGCATCACCGCCGGCCCCGCCATCGAGCGGCCCGGTGATCTGGCGGCCATACTGACCAACCTGGGCCACGGCGATGTGCTCTTTATCGACGAGATCCACCGCCTCAGCCGCACCGTGGAGGAGATCTTATACCCGGCCATGGAGGACTTTGCCCTGGACATCATCATCGGCAAGGGGCCGGGCGCCCGCTCACTGCGTCTCGATCTGCCTCCCTTTACCCTTATCGGGGCCACCGTGCGCGCCGGGGCGCTTACCTCCCCGCTGCGCGATCGCTTCGGCATCGTCGATCGCCTGGAATTCTACGCCCCCGCAGAGCTTATCGAGATCATCACCCGTTCGGCGGGCATCCTGAATGTGACAGTTGAACCTGAAGGTGCGCAGGTCATTGCCGGCGCCTCCCGCGGCACCCCCCGCGTCGCCAACCGCCTGCTGAAGAGGGTGCGCGATTATGCCCAGGTCAAGGCGGGCAACATTGTCTCTGAAGCGGCGGCCTGGGAGGCGCTGCAGATGCTGCAGCTCGATGCTGCGGGTCTCGACGAGATCGACCGGCGCCTGCTGCTGACCATGATCGAGAAGTATGAGGGCGGACCCGTAGGACTCGATACCCTGGCCGCCTCCATCAGCGAAGAACCGGAGACGCTTGAAGATGTCTACGAGCCTTACCTGATGAAACTGGGGCTGTTGAAGCGAACTCACCGCGGCCGCGTGGTCACCCGGGAAGCCTACCGCTATCTGAAGCTGAGCCCGGGCGACGACCCCCAGCTCCGCCTCTGGTAACCTCCGGTGCCAGGCACCAGGCGCTACTAATTTTCCGGCGCAGGTCTGCTGTTCAATTACTGTACATCGTTGCCAGGCACCGATGTAAGTAACTCGGGGATACTAACAACGAAGAAGGGGTGTTTTGCAGCATGGTGGATTCTCTGGGGAAAACGCTGCTGCTCATCGGCGGGCTCATTGCTCTTACCGGGCTGCTGCTGCTTCTCTTGGGGCGCTTCGGCCTGGGGCATTTGCCCGGGGATATTGTCATTAAACGGGAGCGCTTCACTTTTTATTTTCCCATTGTGACAATGCTGCTCTTAAGCGCTGTGCTGACCCTTTTGTTCAACCTGATGAACCGTTTATTCAAATAGAAAAAAACTTACTCCCCCCCGGTGCCTGGCACCAAAGGGGAGTAAGTGGCGTGGTACAGGATGCACAAAACAAGACTTAGCGATTTCGATTACGAACTGCCGCAAGGATTGATTGCCCAGGAACCGGTAGCGGAAAGGGATCATTCACGCATGCTCGTGCTGCGGCGCCGTGAAGGGGTCGCCGGACAGGTGCTTTTCAACAGCTTCCCTGATTTCCTGAGCCGGGGAGACCTGCTGGTGATGAACAACACCAGGGTGATCCCCGCCCGCCTGCTGGGGCGGCGCTCCAACGGCGGCGAGGCGGAGATTCTGCTGCTGCACCGGCTCGCCGGGGAGCGGTGGAGGGCGCTGGTCCGGCCGGGGAAAAAGCTCAAGCCCGGCGCAGAAGTGGGGTTTGCGCGGGGGCTAAAAGCCGTGGTTGAAGAATATGCCGGGCCCGGACAGCGTATCGTCAGCTTTAGCGGACCCGAACCGCTGGAACAGGCGCTGCCCCATGTAGGCCGGGTCCCGCTGCCCCCCTACATCAAAAAAGAGCTGCAGGATCCCCATCAATACCAGACCATCTATGCGGCGGTAGAGGGTTCCTCTGCCGCGCCCACCGCCGGGTTTCATTTTACAACCTCTGTCTTTGAAAAGTTGAAGAGAAAAGGGGTGGGGTGGGCTTTTATCACCCTCCATATCGGCCCGGGCACCTTTCAGCCGGTGCAGGATGAAGATATCCGCAGGCATAAGATGCATAGCGAGTATTACCGCATTGACGCCGCGGCGGCGGAGAGGATCAATGATGTCCGCGGGCGGGGCGGGCGCATCGTCGCCGTGGGGACAACAGCATGCCGTGTTCTCGAGGCGGCGGCGGATGCGCAGGGATCTGTAAAGGAGCGGCAGGGCTGGACAGATCTCTTTATCTATCCCGGCTATACCTTCAAGGCCGTTGATGCCCTGCTGACCAATTTTCATCTGCCGCGCTCCACCCTGCTCATGCTGGTCTGCGCCTTTGGCGGTTACACTCCGGTGATGGAGGCCTACCGCCTGGCCATTAGAGAAAAATATCGTTTTTACAGCTTCGGTGACTGCATGCTGCTTCTGTGACAGGGCCGTAAAAGTCCCGCTTGCGCCGTTAGCGGCACCGCTTGAACCGGCGCCTGATGTGCGGGCATAAAGGGACAAAGTACTAAGGGAAAGTATAATTGACAGTAAGAAATGGTTAAGATAAGCTATAGCAGGGTGGAAAGGATGTCCATTTCTTTTGAAGTGATCAGGCGCTGTTCCGGGACCGGAGCCCGGCTGGGAAAGCTGGTGACAGGGCACGGCCCGGTAGATACACCCGCCTTCATGCCGGTGGGGACGCAGGGCACGGTGAAGGGGATCACCACGGGAGAGCTGAAGGAACTGAACACGGCGATGATCCTGTCGAACAGCTACCACCTTTACCTGCGCCCCGGCGTGGAAGTGATCGCCCGCACGGGCGGGCTGCACCGGATGATGAACTGGTCCGGGGGCATCCTCACTGACAGCGGCGGTTTCCAGATTTTCAGCCTGGGCGGATTGCGGAAAGTTGAGAATGACGGGGTTACATTTACATCCCATATTGACGGATCTAAGCATTATCTAACTCCCGAGCGGGTAGTCCGGATCCAGAACATGCTCGGTTCGGATATAGCCATGGTCCTGGATCAATGCACACCCTATCCCGTGCCTTATGAAGAGGTGCAGGCGGCGGTGGAGCGCACGAGCCGCTGGGCCCTGCGCTGCCGTAATGCCCACCTGCGCGAGGCGCAGGCTCTTTTTGGGATTGTTCAAGGAGGTGTTTATTCGGATCTTAGAGAAAGGTCGGCCGCCGACCTGGTGGAGATGAATTTTCCCGGATATGCAATCGGCGGACTGAGTGTCGGAGAGCCTAAGGAGTTGCTGTACCAGACTCTGGAGCGGACCGTTCCCCTGCTTCCCTTTGAAAAACCGCGTTACCTCATGGGGGTGGGTTCGCCGGACGCACTTCTTGAAGGGAGCAGGCTGGGCATTGATCTTTTTGACTGTGTTCTGCCGACCCGGATTGCCCGCAACGGCAGGGTCATGACCAGCCGGGGTTACCTGACCATCCGCAATGCCGTTTACGCCGCTGATACAGGCCCCCTGGATGAAGAATGCAGCTGCCCCGTCTGCCGCAGCTATACGCGGGCTTACATCCGCCACCTTTTCAACGCCGGCGAAATTCTCGGGATGCGCCTGACTACATATCACAATCTTTATTATCTTGCACAGTTGATGCGAGAAATCCGCGAATCCATTCGCGACGAAAAATTTGGTCTTTATTACCGCAATATGAAAAAGAAATTAGATCATCATTATGGAGGTGCAGGTAAATGCAAGAGTTGTTAGGCAAGCTGGGCCCCTATTCGGGCATACTGTGGATGGTTGTGATCTTCGCCATATTTTATCTTATTCTCATCCGGCCTCAGCAGCAGCAGCAGAAAAAGCGGCGCGAAATGCTCGGACAGTTGAGAAAAGGAGACCGGGTGGTGACCATTGGCGGGATCCACGGCCTGATCAAAGAGATCAGAGAAGACGTGGTGACTCTGCGGGTTGCCGACAATGTGAACATTAAGTTTTCCCGCGGCGGGGTTGAACGCGTCGTCGAAGACGAGGACGAAGAGGAATAATCTGCGGCGCTGTTTCATATGCTCTCCTGAGGGGGGGAGTTTATGAACCAACGGCCGGCCGGCAACAAGGTCCTCAGTCCCCTGCGGGGTAGCGCCTGGCTGATCTCCCTTAAAGGAGTTCTCCTGGCGCTGATCTTTTCGCTGGTCATGCTCCTTGCCATCGCCCTGGCCCTTTACCTTACGGAGCTGCCCGAGAAAGCCGGCTCTTACCTGGTCTACGCCGTGAGCATTGTCGCCATCCTCTGGGGCTCCGCTTATGCCGCCAGGAGGATCGGCACGCGAGGGTGGCTGAACGGCGGGATGATCGGCCTGATCTATGTTCTGATCATGCTCGGCGGGGGCCTGGTCATTGGCGATGACATGGCCGTGAGCTGGAGCCTGGCAATAAAGCTGTTTCTGGGCTTTGTCTTCGGCGCCATTGGGGGCATGTGGGGAGTGAATTATTAGTCATCTCTGATCTGTAACCATAAAAAGAATCAAAGAGCCCTTTTCCGGGATTAAAAGATGGGAAAGGGCTTTTTGCCGGCTTTTTGATTCCTTTGCCCTGAATCCGGAATAAGGATGCGGCGCAATTTCATGGTATAATCTTGTTGGAATTAAAAGGGCAGAATCAACTGCGGCTGTTAATCTGTTTGGAGCGCCGCCCTGAATCCAAAGGAGCTGGTCGCTATCGATTTGATTACGATGGGCTGGGAAAAAAAGATGCGCGAAGAGGGTCCGCTGGCGCTGCGGATGCGGCCGCGCAGCCTGGAGGAATTTGCAGGGCAGGGCGACCTTCTGGGGGAAGGCAAACCGCTGCGCCGCCTGATCACCTCAGACCGGATCCCCTCGATGATCTTTTACGGTCCGCCCGGCACCGGTAAAACCACACTGGCTCTGATCATCGCCGCCACCACCCGGGCCACATTTGTCCAGCTCAATGCCGTCACCGCCGGGGTGAAAGATATCCGCGAGGTCGTCGCCGGGGCCCGCGAGCGCTGGTCTCTGCAGAACAGGCGGACCATACTCTTTATCGACGAGATCCACCGTTTCAACAAAGCCCAGCAGGATGCCCTGCTGGCGGCGGTGGAGCAGGGCAC
>CAZQEV010000055.1:7464-9980 GCA_964592135.1 uncultured Syntrophomonadaceae bacterium | reverse complement strand
GAGAATGGAGCGGGGGCGGCTGAAGCCGAAGTAGAGAAGGTCGAGGATTCAGTCCAGGAGACAGCAGAGGAAACAGGTGAAGCAGCGGAGGGGGAAACTGCCGAAAAAGCAGCAGAAGCAGCAGCAGAAGAAGAAGCAGCGGAAACAGCGGAAGCGGCCGATGCAGTAGCCGGTGACGCAGCCGATGAAGCGGCCCCGGAAACAGCCGTGGTGGCAGCGGGAGAAAAAGCCGTGGTAGCAGTGGAAGAAACAGTTGAAGAAGGGGCAGCCGGGGAGGAGCAGGCAGAGGAAGAGGCGGAAGCGGCCATGTCCGCTGAGGATTTTGATTTTGCTGAAAGCCTGAATCTCGTTCAGGTGGGAGAGCAGATCACCGGGAAAGTGGTTGCCTCTACAGCGGATGAAGTGCTCCTGGATATCAGCTACAAGAGCGAAGCCCTGCTGCCGGCCAAGGAAGTATATCTGCAGGAGGGGGAAACCCTGGTCGACCGGTTCGAGCCGGGACAGGAAGTTGAGGTCACGGTTATCGACATCGATGATCAGGAGAGCAGGGTTGTTGTTTCTCACAAACGTCTTGCCCGCGAAAAGAGATGGCAGGAACTGGCCCTGCTGGTGGAAAACGAAGCGACCGAAGAGAGAAGGGTAAAACAGGTCGTCAACGCGGGCATGGTCATAGATCTGGGCGAAGGGATCGACGGGTTCATGCCCGGTTCACTCGTTGATCTGCGCTATGTCCCCGATTTCAAACATTTTCTCGGGGAGATGGTCAGCTTTAAGGTGATCGAGCTCAACCGGGAAAAAGACAAGGTGATCCTCTCCCGGAAAAAAGTCATCGAAGAGGAAAGCCTGCGCAAAAAAGAGGAAACCCTGCAATCCCTGGAGATCGGCTCCACCATCCCGGGAGTGGTGCGGCGGCTGACCGATTTTGGCGCCTTCGTGGATATCGGCGGCATCGACGGCCTCGTCCACGTGTCGGAGATCTCCTGGGAGCGGGTGGACCATCCCCGGGAGGCGCTGCAGGTAGGCCAGGAGATCGAGGTAAAAGTGCTCGATGTGATTCCCGATCGGGAGCGGATCAGCCTGAGCCTGCGCCGGACCCAGCCCGATCCCTGGACAAAAGCGATGCAGGAGCTGGAAAGCGGCGAGGTGGTCAAAGGCAGAATTACCCGCCTCGTCAATTTCGGAGCCTTTGTCGAGCTGAGACCGGGTGTGGAAGGCCTGGTCCATATCTCCCAGATTGCCGACTATCATGTCAAGCACCCCTCAGAGGTGCTTCACGAGGGTGAAGAGGTTGATGTCAAAATCCTCGAGCTGAAGCCGGGAGCAAAACGAATCGGACTCAGCATAAAAGAGGTGCGAGATATGAACTATGATGCCAATCCGGGAGAAACCGACAGCGGTGAGGGCGGCACGGTGACCCTGGGTGATGTCTTCGGCGATCTCTTCGAAAAGGAAGCAAAGGCTGAAGAGGCCGATTCCGTTATGCCGGAAGAGAAGGCTGAAGATGATGAAAATCAGGAAGGCAGTGATGAAGGCTAGATGCCGGGGCTCCGCCGCAAGGATGAGCATATTCTCACCAGCCTGAAACTGAGACAAAACCGGGACCTTGCGGATTTTTCTGATATCCACCTGGTGCATAACTGCTTGCCCGAACGAAACCTGAACGAGGTGACCCTGGAAACAGACTTTCTTGGAATGAAGCTGGGGTCTCCTCTTTTTTTCAATGCCCTCACCGGGGGCACCCCCCTGTCGAAAAGAGTGAATGCAGCCCTGGCCGGCGCGGCCCGGGAATGCGGGCTGCCCATGGCCCTGGGGTCGCAGATGGCGGCCCTGGACAATCCCCATGTGGAGGATACATTCAGGGTGGTGCGAGAGCGCAATCCCGGGGGGCTGATCTGGGCGAATCTGGGATCCTACGCCACACCGGAACTGGCCCGCCGGGCCCTGGAGATGGTCGGCGCCGCGGCGCTGCAGATTCACCTGAATGTGCCCCAGGAGCTGGCCATGAGAGAGGGCGACTGCCGCTTTCGCGGCACACTGCGGCGCATTGAAAAGATCGTTGCGGCGGTGCAATGCCCTGTCATCGTCAAGGAGGTGGGCTTCGGCATCGCCCGGGAGCAGGCCCGCCTTTTGATCGAAGCGGGCGCCGCCGCCATCGATGTGGGCGGGCGGGGCGGTACAAATTTTATGGCCATCGAGAGCCGCCGCTCCGGACGGCGCCTTTCACCGGAGCTGCTCTCCTGGGGGCTGCCCACGGCTGTGAGCCTGCTCGAAGTGCTCGACGGCGCCTCCGGCAGGGCCGCTGTCATCGCCTCGGGCGGCATGTTCTCCAGCCTGAACGCGGCCAAGTCCCTGGCAATGGGCGCGCAGGCGGTGGGCATTGCCGGCTATCCCCTCTACCTGCTCCTGAAACGGGGCCGCCGCGCCCTGGTCCGGGCGATCAAAAGACTCGAGCGGGAGCTGCGCCTGATCATGCTCATGACCGGTTCCGCCTCGCTGGAGGAACTGCGCCGGGCCCC
>CAZQEV010000055.1:0-7364 GCA_964592135.1 uncultured Syntrophomonadaceae bacterium | reverse complement strand
CCGGCACCGACTTAAGCAACATTACCATCTGTCACCTTCTTGTCTCTTCATTGCATAAAACCAGCATTCGCGGAGAAGATAAGCTGAAGAAGGCGGGCGGGTTAAAGTCCGTCCCGACAACGTGAAGGAGGCTTTACCATGCCTGTAGGAATGATCCTTCTGCTGATCATCTCCATCCTCATATTTCTCGGACTGGCACAAAGGGTGTTGGACCGGCTGGGTTTGACCGACCGGACCGCCCTTCTTTTTATCGCGGCCATGCTTGTCGGCGGCTTCCTGCCTGATATTCCTCTCTCCGGGACCCTCTCCATAAATATCGGGGGCGGGCTCATTCCCATCGCCCTGGTGGTCTACCTTTTTGTCAGAGCCGGCACCGGCACGGAGAGAATTCGCGCCGCCGTGGCCATGCTCGCCGCCGCGGTGGTCACCTATATCGTGCTGAAAATATTTCCCCTGGAACCGACCCAAGCCTTCCTCGTCGATCCCCTTTACCTCGTCGCCCTCATCGCCGGGCTGGCCGGCTACCTGGCCGGGCGCTCCCGGCGGGGGGCTTTCATCGCCGGTGTGGGCGCCATTGTGCTAAATGATATCTTCACCCGCATCGAGCTCTTTGCCAGGGGGGCCAAGAGCAGCCTGACCATCGGCGGCGCCGGGATCTTCGACGCCACCCTTGTCTCCGGCCTCATTGCTCTCGGGCTGGCCGAGCTGGTGGGCGAAATCCGCGAGCGGATCGGCGGCGAACCGGGCCGCGGTTATCCCGATGAGCTGCTCCAGGGGCTGCATGAGCCGGGCGAAGAGAGGGAAAGAGACGATGAACAGGAGAGGGACCGGGACCGGTAGTAATAACATGAACCCGGGCAAAGCGGCGCTTCTCTGAGACTGCTACTTGAAGGAGGAACAGATCATTTCATGAGATCAAAATTTAAACAGGCGGCTGCCCTGGCGCTGACCCTGCTGCTGAGCGCCTCTATTTTAAGCAGCACAGCTGCGGAGAGAAATTTCTTTGACTTATTCAACAACAGCGAGAGCAGCGACGGCTATTATACGATGAAAGAGAGGAAAGACAGCACCGTGATCCTGCGCACGGCGCGCATTCTGCATCCCGGCGACGAGTATATCGATGAAGCCAACCGCCATTTTCGCGTGGTCATGCTTGAAGAGAAGACAGCCTGGGTGGATCAGATCAACTCAAAGGGCTTTTCCACGAGGGAGAGCTGGAGCATCCGCCCCTCCTCAGGGGGGATCGCCGCGGCGGGCGACGAAAGCAATCAACAGCAGCAGGAGAAACCGGCGGTGGGAATTTACCATACTCACGGGGCCGAATCGTACGTGCCCACCGACGGGACCGATACCATCGACCAGGGCGGCGGGATTCTCCAGGTCGGCGATACTCTGGCACAGGCCCTGGAGGACAAGGGATATACCGTGAATCATATCCGCGAACCCCATACCCCCCACGATGCCGGAGCCTACCAGCGCTCGCGCCGGACGGCGGAGGAACTGATCACGAAAGGGGACCGCTTTATCTTCGATGTGCACCGCGATGCTGTTCCCGCTGAAGAATATGAGCAGAAGGTTGAAGGAGAGGATGTCACCAAAATACTCCTTGTCGTGGGACAGCAGAATCAAAACGCCGACAACAACCGCAATTTTGCGGTGAACCTGAAGGAGATTGCCGACAGGGAGCATCCCGGGCTGATCAAGGGGATCCTGGGAGCCCAGGGCAACTACAATCAGGACCTCACCCCCCGGGCCATGCTCATCGAGGTGGGCGCTCATGAGAACAACCGGGATGATGCCGAGAGAGCCGTAGCCCTTTTTGCCGATGTTGTCGACATTTACGTCACCGGGACCGCCGCCGCCCCTGAGCAGAAAATGCTGACCAACCGTCTTTCCCTGGGCAGCGTTCTCAAAGTAATCCTGCTGGTTGCCGCCGCCCTGACTGTGTATCTGCTCATCGCCGCCGGCAGCCTGGAGGAGTTCAAAAGAAAGATCAGCGCCTTCTTTGAACACGAGTTCGCCGATCTGCGCAATTTCGGCCGCAGGGAAGGAGAAGGCGGCCGGGAGGACAGCTGACCCTCCCGCCCCTTGCTGACCGGGTGATCCCTTGGAAAGATACCTGACAGCAACAGTCCTGGGCATCGGCATCGGCTTCGCCGCACGCTGTCTCATGCTGCGCTCCGACTACCGCCAGTACCCCGCCTACCCCCACGGCTATGTCACCCACCTCTCCCTGGGCCTTGTGGCGGCGCTTCTGGGCGCCCTGGCTGTGCCGGCGCTCATGGAGAAAGAATTCACCGCGGTGACATTTCTCTCCCTGGCGGCGACCCAGTTTCGGGATATCCGCCAGATCGAAAGAGATACATTGAACAGGCTGGATCACTCCAAGCTGGTGGCGCGGGGCCCCGATTACATCGAGGGCATAGCCCGCGTCTTTGAGGCGCGAAATTACCTGGTCATGCTCATCGGCCTTCTTGTCAGCGGAGCGACTTACCTGGCCGGCATTGCGGCGGGCTTTATCCTCGGCCTCCTCTCCCTTCTGGGCGCACTGCGCCTCATGCGCGGCCCCGTCATCGGCCGGATTGCCGGAGTCCGCCCGGCAGAGGTGAGCTTCAAGGGGCCCAACCTCTTTGTCGAGGATATCCAGTTCATGAACCTGGCCCGTGAAGAGATCCGCCGCACCGTCCTGGAACGGGGCCTGGGCGTGATCATCGAGCCCTTTGATGATAATGCCCGGGAAATATTGGCCAACAACGGTCAGCGCCTGGCCATTGCTCACGATGCCGCCGTTCAGCTGGGGATCTACCGCGATGTGGATACAGCTGAATTTACTCCCATTCTGAGGCGGGATCTGGACACAGGACGCATCGGCATGCTCATCCTGCCCCTGGAAAAGGATATCGAGTGCCTCGTTACGGCGGTGAAAAATGTTCCCGTGCTGGAGAGCTCCAGCAGCCGGCCGCTCAAATCTAGAGCAGGGAGCGGCGCCGCCGATTGATCTTGCAAAAGGCGGAAAGCGAAAAGCGAAAAGCGGAAAGTGGAGGGGAGGTCCGGGCGTTCTTGAAAGCTTCGATCAGCAACTACATACTCGCCGTGATCACCCTTGATCCGGCGCTCGTCGGCCCCGGCGGAGCCCCGGTTTTCTATGCCCGCGACCGGGCCGAGCAGGATCGGATCGCCACCTACCTGGCCCGGGTCACCTCGGGAGTGGTCCATGATCTCGAAAACGGTGTCTACATCCTGGTCCAGCACTGATGATCATCATCTACTACAGCCGGGGATCTCCCTTTCCGGCCCTGCTGGCGGCGCTGAAGCACTGCCGCCCCGCCCTCACGCTCCAACAGGCCAGGCGGGAGGCGGCGGACTGGAGGGAGGAGAGCGCCCTGGGGGAAAAGCAGCCCTCCTTTTTACAGCCTCTCGGGGAGACCGCTGCGGGAGAGATCGTCTGCTTCATGACCGCGGCCGTGCCGCCGCCGGTGATCAGGAGAACCTTTAACGGACTTGGCGCATTGATGGGCAGCACCACAGTGCTGACGGCGGCCTATCCCCTCACATGGGGCAGGCGCGGGGAAAGAGGCCGCGGCGACCGCCTGAGAAAAGCCTGCTGGAGGGAGATCGAAGCGCTCGTGGAACGGACCAGGCTGCAGGCCCGGCTGATGAAAGATCGATGGTCGTGATCTTTCAGTGCTTCGGCGGAACTCATACCTCGGCGGCCGCCGCCTCCATCTACCTGGGAAAACTGCCCCGGTGGCGGCGGCCGCGCCTGGAGGAGATCCTGGCTCAGCCCTACTTTGACCGCAACGACAGCGCCGGGATCGGCGACCTCAGCTACGCCGGCCTCGACCCCCGGGGTAACCCTGTTTTTATCCTGGGGAGCGGCCGCTGGGGAGCCGAAGTGAGGGTGCTCATCGCCTCGCTCCTGAAGGTGGTCGGCGCCGCGGCGCCCGCGGTAGCGGTGATCGACTGCCTTCCCGTGCTGAGCCTGCCGATCCGGGTGGGCGGCTTCATCTCGCGCCGCCTGGGCTTTACGGCGCTGGGCCGCCCCCTCGTCGGCCGGGGAATCATCCGCAGTTACCCCCGCCTTCTGGCGCTCGTGGAGAACTTCGAGCAAGACCCCACAGCCTACCTGCTGAAATAACAGGACTCCCTCATTTCAGCACCGCCCGTCTTATGTGGGACAACAGGGACGGTCCTGCTTGTCCCACTTTGCCCGCCCAACGCATAAAAGCTTAGTCCAACAACCTGCATTTACTTTCATTTATTCGCTGCAGCAAGCCTCAGCGCTGAGTCAAATCCTCCGTCCCCCTGACTCAGTCGGCTGTGAGTTTGACACCCGCCCGAAAGATCGGGATAATATAGTATACTTTGCCGGTCAAGGGGGTTACCAGTTGGGCAGCAATATAGTGGCTATAGTGGGACGGCCCAATGTGGGCAAGTCCACGTTGTTTAACCGCCTTACCGCGGCCCGGACCGCCATCGAGGAGAAGGTCCCCGGGGTAACCCGCGACCGCCTTTACGGCGCCTCCGAATGGCGGGGCGAGAGCTTCATTGTCATCGATACAGGCGGAATCAGCTTTGAGCGGGATGACCCTCTCATCAAACAGGTGCGCTACCAGGCGGAGCTGGCCGTTGAAGAGGCCCAGGTGATCCTGTTTCTCCTCGACGGCCGGGAGGGCCCCGCCCCCCTGGATCAGGAGATCGCCCATCTCCTGCGCCGCAGCGGCAAGCCCGTCATCCTTGTGGTCAACAAGATCGACCATCTTGAAGCTGCCGCCGGGGTTCCCGCCTTCTACAGCCTGGGCATGGGCGATCCGCTGCCCCTGTCGGCGGTCCACGGGCGCGGCACCGGCGACCTGCTGGACCGGATCTACGAACTGCTCCCCCGGGAGATCGCGGCCGCTCCCGGGGTATCCGAAGATGATGTAAAAGTGGCGCTGGTGGGCCGGCCCAATGCGGGCAAATCGCAGCTGCTGAACAACATTCTGGGGCGGGAGCGGGTCATCGTCAGCGCCACGCCGGGGACGACCCGCGATGCCGTTGACAGCTCCTTCGAACGCGGCGGCACCAACTATCTCCTTATCGACACCGCCGGCGTGCGCCGGAAAAGCAGGGTCAAGGAGGCTGTAGAATATTACAGCGTGCTCCGGGCGCTGAAGGCGGTGGAGCGAGCCGATCTGGCGCTGCTGCTGCTGGACGCCGAAAGCGGCATTGCGGAGCAGGACCAGAAACTGGCCGGATATGTAGACCAGGCCGGCAGGGGTCTCATCTTCGCCGTGAACAAGTGGGATCTCATCAAAGGAAAGCAGGAGGCGCGCCGGGAATGGATGGAAGAGATCTCCCGCGCCTTCGCCTTTGCCCCCTATGCTCCCGTCACCTTCATCTCCGCCCTTACCGGCAGCCGGGTGCAGGAGCTTTTCCCCCTTTTCGACCGCGTCCGGCAGGAGCTCTACAGGCGGGTTTCCACCTCGCTGCTGAACGAGCTGCTCCTCGACGCCCTGGCGGTAAACCCGCCTCCCACTTACAAGGGGAAGCGACTGAAGATCTACTATGCCACCCAGGCGGCGGTGAAGCCGCCCACATTTATTTTCTTTGTGAACAATCCCCAGTTCATGCATTTTTCCTACCGGCGCTACCTGGAAAACAGGCTTCGCGAAGCCTTTGACTTCAGCGGCGTGCCGCTGCGCTTAAAGATCAGGGCGCGCCGGGAAAAGGAGGGCTAAGATATGGGCTACCTGGCTGTAGGAGCCGCCTATCTCATCGGCTCCATTCCCTTCGGCTACATCCTCAGCAAGCTCTACAAACAAGTTGACATCCGCCGCCACGGCAGCGGAAATATCGGGGCCACGAACGTGCTCCGCCTGCTGGGCTGGCGCGCCGCGCTGCCCGTGTTGTTGCTCGATGCCGGCAAGGGGACCGCCGCGGTCCTGCTGGCCCGGGCCTTGAGCGGCGAGACTGTTTTTGTCCTGGCGGCGGCTTTTGCCGTCCTCCTGGGGCACTGCTTCCCGCTCTTTCTCAAATTCAAAGGGGGCAAGGGAGCGGCCACCGGCATCGGCCTGCTCATTCCCCTCTCCGGCTATGTCTGCGCCTCTGCAGTGCTGCTCGCAATCGTCGTCATCGCCCTGACCCGCTATGTTTCGCTGGGCTCCCTCATCGGGGCATTTTCAGTCCCCTTTCTATTCCTGCTTTTCAGATTTGAGCCGCTTTACATTATCTTCGGGGCGGCGATGGCGCTGCTGGTGATTTTAAGGCACCACGAGAATATCAGGCGGCTGCTCGGCGGGACAGAGTCGAAATTTGGCCGGAAGGTCGATCCCGCCGGCGGGGGAGAGGATTGATGGAGGCAGCAGTAATCGGCGCGGGAGGGTGGGGGACAGCCCTTGCCGTCCTCCTGGCGGGCAAAGGTTACCCGGTCGCCTTATGGATGCGCAGCCAGGATGTTTACAGGAAGATCATCCTCAAACGCTCCAACGAAGATTATCTCCCGGGCGTGAAACTGCCCGAAACGATCCGGCCCACGGTGGATCTTGAAGAGGCGCTGCGCGGGAAGAGGCTTATCGTCTTTGCCGTTCCCTCCCACGGCCTGCGCACCGTCGCCGCAGCCGCTGCGCCCTATCTCTCGCCGCGCGCATTAATCGTAAATGTGGCCAAGGGGCTGGAGGATCCGGGGAGGCTGCGCCTGTCCCAGGTCCTGCAGGAAGAGCTGCCTGAAGCGCTGCATGGAGGCATTGCCGTTATCTCCGGGCCCAACCATGCCGAAGAGGTCTCCCGGGGCCTTCCCTCGGCCACCGTGGCGGCCTCAAACCTGCAGGAAACGGCGCTTCAGGTTCAGGAGGCCTTCATGACCCCCTATTTTCGCGTTTATACAAATCAGGATCTTGTGGGCGTGGAGCTGGGCGGAGCGCTGAAAAATGTGATCGCCCTGGGAGCGGGGATTGTGGCCGGGCTGGAACTGGGCGACAATGCCGCCGCCGCCCTCGTAACGCGCGGCCTCGCCGAGATGACCCGCCTGGGCACCGCCCTGGGCGCCGGCGCCCGCACCTTTGCCGGCCTGGCGGGGCTGGGCGATCTCTACGCCACCTGCAGCAGTCCCCACAGCCGCAACCGGACCGTCGGGGTCAAGCTGGGCCGGGGGATGCGCTGGGGAGAGATCGGCGCCGGCATGCGCACCGTGGCCGAGGGAGTTACCACCACCCGGGCCGCCGCGGAGCTTTCCCGCAAGATGGGCGTGGAGATGCCCATCACCACGGGAATCTACCGCATCCTCTTTGAGGGCAAAATGCCCCGGGACACCGTCGAAAACCTGATGCAGCGCGCCAAAAAAGCCGAAAAGTAAGTCATGAGTCGGAGGGACGGAGGATTTGACT
>CAZQEV010000054.1:0-10281 GCA_964592135.1 uncultured Syntrophomonadaceae bacterium | reverse complement strand
GTCGATGCCATGACCGGCCAGGATGCGGTGAATGCCGCCTCTGCTTTTCACGAGGCGCTGGGTCTGACAGGGGTGATCCTGACCAAGCTCGACGGCGACACCCGCGGGGGGGCGGCGCTCTCCGTGCGGGCGGTGGCGGGGTGCCCCATCAAATTTGCCGGAGTTGGCGAGAAGCTTGACGCCCTGGAGCCCTTTCATCCCGAAAGGATGGCCTCGCGAATTCTGGGGATGGGCGATGTGCTCTCCCTCATCGAAAAGGCTGAAGCCGGTTTTGATGAGCAGAAAGCCCGTGAGCTGGAGAAGAAGCTGCTCCGCCAGGAGTTTACCCTGGATGATTTCAGGGAGCAGCTGCAGCAGATGGGCAAGATCGGTTCTGTTGAAGAGATCATGGCCATGCTGCCTGCGGCACAGCTGCCCAAAGGGATGCGCAATCTTTCAGTTGATGAGAAGCAGTTTAAGCGGATCGAGGCGGTGATCACTTCGATGACGCCGGAGGAACGGCGCAGGCCCACCATCATCAACAGCAGCAGGCGCCGCCGCATCGCCCTGGGCAGCGGAACCACCGTCCAGGATGTGAACAGGCTGCTGACCCAGTTTTCCCAGATGCAGAAACTTTTCAAACAGGTGGGATCCCCGGGGAAAAAAGGGTTAAAGCGGATCAAAAAAGGAAAAAAGGGGTTTCCCTTTTTATAGATAGCAACATCATTTGTTTAATGCAGCGGAGGTGATAAAATGGCAGTGCGCATCAGATTGAAAAGAATGGGTGCGAAGAAAAAACCTTTTTACCGGATCGTGGTGGCTGATTCCCGCTTTCCCAGGGACGGCAGGTTTATTGAAGAGATCGGCTATTACAACCCCACCACAAGGCCTTCTACTTTTGAGGTGGATCGGGAAAAGGCTGAGTTATGGCTTTCGCGAGGCGCCAGACCTTCCGATACGGTCAGGCTGATCTTTGAAAAGGCCGGCTTGGCAAAGTAGTATTCTAAGGTGGGATTTCATGAAACAGCTGTTGGAGCATATTGCCAGAGCGCTGGTTGACAATCCCGATGAGGTGGAAGTACAGCTGCGGGAGGATGAGCGGATCACAATCCTGGAGTTGCGGGTTTCGCCTGATGATATGGGCAAGGTGATCGGCAGGCAAGGCCGGATCGTGAAAGCAATCCGCACCGTGGTCAATGCCGCCGCGGTGAAAGAGAATAAACGGGTGATGGTGGAAGTGGTCCCGTGAGCCGGGGGGCCGGATCCGAGGAGCACCTTGTGGCTGTTGGGAGAATCCTGGCGCCGCATGGAATCGCGGGCTTGCTCAAGGTGCTCCCCTTGACCGATTTTTCTGACCGCTGCCGCGATCTGAAAGAGGTTACCTGCGAGCTGCGCGGGATCAGGCGCACCGTCATGGTGGAGCGAGCGACTCTTCACGACCGTTACTGGTTGATCAAATTCGAGGCCATTGACACGCGGGAAGAGGCGGCGGCTTTACGCGGAGCCTTGATTCTGATCCGCTCTGATGAAAGAGTGCCTCTTCCTGACGGAAGTTATTACCACGATCAGCTTATCGGGCTAAAGTTGTATAATACAGAGGGAGAATGCCTGGGGCAGGTTAAAGACATTGTCCCGGGGGCGGCCCACGATCATTACCTGATCCGCCGGGAGGCGCCCGGCGGGAAGGACTTTCTTCTGCCGGCGGTAAAGGCTTTTATTCTTGAAATTGACCTTTCCGGGGGCAAAATCATTGCCGAGCCGCCTGCAGGGCTGATGGAGCTGGAGCGGTAGATTATGAAGATCGAGATCCTGACAATATTCCCGGGGATGCTGGAGGGTTTTTTCAACGAGAGCATGCTTAAGAGGGCGGTAGATCAGGGTCTGGTGGAGATAGATATGGTTGATCTGCGCTCTTATGCCCTGGGACGGCACCGTCAGGTCGACGATGCTCCTTACGGCGGCGGCAGCGGCATGATTCTCAAGCCGGAGCCCCTTTTCAAGGCGGTGGAAGCACTGCAGGAGCGCGGCGGGGAAAACTCCGCCCGGGTGATCCTGCTCACTCCGCAGGGGCGCACCTTCAGCCAGGAGATTGCCCGGGAGCTCTCCGCCGAAGAGCGGATTGTGCTTATCTGCAGCCGCTATGAGGGTGTAGATGAGAGAGTGAGGGAAGCGCTGGTGGATGATGAGATCTCCATCGGAGACTATATTCTCACCGGCGGTGAAGCGGCGGCGGCGGTAGTCGTCGACGCTGTGGTCCGGCTGCTGCCGGGGTTGTTGGGAGAGGAGAGTGTGGCTGAGGAATCCTTCAGCGGATCGCTGCTGGAGTACCCTCATTATACGCGGCCGCCTCTTTTCCGTGAGCTGGCTGTGCCGCCGGTACTCCTGTCGGGAGACCATGGGGCGATTGCCCGCTGGCGGCGGAGCCAGGCGCTGCAGCGGACGCTGCAGCGGCGTCCTGATCTTCTTGAAAAAGCGGCGCTCTCGCCGGAAGAACGGCGCAGCCTGGAAGAGATGAAAGATTGAAGGGCAGCGGCACACCGGATGTTGAAAGTTGGACTCAGGATGATGGAAGGACAGCAGTATTTTAAGCAGCAGTATTAAATAAGCGCGGCTGCAGGTTCTTGAAGGGGCGAGCCTATGTTCGCCCGGCATGTTTGATGTGCAAAGGAGGCGTTTTAGACATGGACTTGATCAAAGAGGTTGAAAAAAAGTATTTAAAAGAAGATATCCCCGCTTTTGGCCCCGGTGATACAGTCAAGGTCCACGTGAGAGTTGTGGAAGGAGTGCGGGAACGAACACAGGTTTTTGAGGGAGTGGTTTTACGACGGCACGGGTGCGGCCTCAAGGAAACCTTTACTGTTCGCCGGGTTACCTATGGGATCGGGGTGGAGCGGGTTTTCCCCCTTCACGCACCGTCGATCAGACGCATTGAAGTGGTTAAACGAGGCCGGGTGCGGCGTGCCAGGCTTTACTATTTGCGCAAGAGGACCGGCCGGGCGGCCCGGATACGGGAGATCCGTAAATAACAGGAGGGATGGCGGTAGCGCATGAACCGGTCAAAGGAGATCTGGGAATGGATCCGCGCCCTTACCGTGGCGATTGTTCTAGCCCTGCTCATTCGCTCCTTCATCATGGAGGTCTTTATTGTTGACGGAGGATCGATGTATCCAACCCTTGAAGACTGCAACCGGCTCGTTGTAGACAAGATCTCTTACCGCTTCAATGAGCCCGGCTATGGCGATATTGTCGTTTTCGATAGCCGGATAGGGAGCAAACCTTTTATCAAGCGGGTCATCGGGACCGGTGGAGACCGGGTCGAGATCCGCGGCGGAAAGGTCTACCGGAACGAGACCGCAGTGGAGGAGCCTTATCTGATGGGCCAGACTGATTACCAGGATTACGGCCCCGTGGAGATACCGCCGGGATATTTTTTCTTGATGGGCGATTATCGCCGGAACAGCAAGGACAGCCGCGATCCCCAGGTGGGGCTTGTCTCCAGGGAGCGGATCATGGGCCGGGCCTGCCTGGTTTTTTGGCCTCCCACGGAAGCGAAAATGCTGGGCGCCAGGACGGCGGCGGCAGATTGAGGGAAACACAGTGGTATCCCGGGACCATGGCCCGGGCTATCCGGCATCTCGAAAAAGATCTCAGCCTTGTTGATCTTGTGGCCGAGCTCGTCGATGCGCGGGCTCCGGCAAGCAGCCGCAATCCCGAACTTATGCGCCTCTGTGAACATAAACATAAGCTGATATTGCTCCATAAAGCCGACCGGGGAGAAAAAGAGATCAACTCCCGGTGGCTTTTATTTTTTCGTGAGAGCGGTTTTCGGGCCATGCCTTCGAGCGTGCAGCTGCCCCGGACCATGAAATCATTTTTAGGCTATCTTAAGATGCAGGAGCGGCAGCTCCGCAGCAGCCGCTTTAAAAGGTCTTTACGCCTCGTTATTGTGGGCATACCCAATGTGGGCAAATCGACTCTCATAAATTATCTTGTCGGACGGGCGGCCGCCCGCACCGGTGACCGGCCCGGCATTACCAGGGGGCGGCAGTGGATCAGGTTGATGCCCGGAGTGGAACTGCTCGATACGCCGGGGGTCCTGCCGCCGGTTCTGTCGGAGGAAGCAATATTTCCCCTTGCGGCAATAGGTGCACTGCCCTCCGGCAGGATGGATCTGCAGCAGACCGCCACGGGGCTGCTTCGCTGCTACCTGGAGCGGGGAGAAGAAGCGCGGCTGCAGCGGCGCTATGCCGGGCTGGAGAAGGCGGATCCCGGGGATATGCTTGGCCAGATCGGGACCATCCGCGGCTCCCTTCTTCCGGAAGGGAAGGTTGATCTTGATCGTGCCGCAGTGCTTCTGCTGCGTGATTACCAGGCTGGGGATCTGGGCTGTTTCTCCCTGGAGGAGCCCCCGGTTCGTTGACAGGCGCCTGGCTCCGGAGCAGCTATTTTAAAAAACTTCCCCGGGGAGGGGGGAGGAATGGATGAGATGAGCTTTCGCAAGATGACCCTGGAGGAACTGGCGGCATACCTGGAGAGTCGGAGCAGCCTGAATTCCTCTGAGGAGGCGCTGCTTCAGGGCGACAGGCGCCGCGGCGCCCGCCTTCTGCTGGAGCGCTACCGGCGCAACAAGGAAAGCCGGCGCCGGGAAGAGAGCCGTTTACATAAGATGCTGCGTGCAGAAAACTATTTCTGGCGGCAAGGGCTGAAGCACATCGCCGGGGTCGACGAAGCGGGCAGGGGCCCCCTGGCCGGACCGGTGGTGGCTGCGGCTGTAATCCTGCCTCCCGGAACGATGATCCCTTACCTTAATGATTCAAAACAGCTCACGGCAGCACGGCGGGAGGATCTCTTTGTCCAAATCAAAGAGGTTGCTCAGGGTTGTGGCGTGGGCATCTGCTCGCCTGCGGAGATCGACAGTCTGAACATTTACGGTGCGGTGATGCAGGCTATGCGCAGCGCAATCTCCGCCCTGCCCTTTCAACCCGAAATGGTGCTGGTGGACGGCTATCCCATCGGGGGGATGGAATTGCCCCAGAAGGCGATCAGGGGCGGCGATGCTCTCTCTCTCTCCATCGCTGCCGCTTCGGTGGTGGCCAAGGTGACCAGGGACAGGATCATGCTTGATCTGCACCGGCTCTATCCGGAATACGGCTTCGCGCAGAACAAAGGTTATGGCACGCGCGGTCACCGCCTGGCCCTGGCTCGCAGCGGGCCCTGCCCCGAGCACCGCCTCTCTTTCCGCGTTACAGTTCCGGAGGAAGGGTCCCCGTGACCCGAAAGCGGCAGCAAGTGGGCAGAGCAGGGGAGGCGGCGGCCCGCAGCTATCTGCAGCGAAAGGGCTACCGCGTAGCAGAGGTCAATTTTCGCTCTCCCTACGGCGAGATCGATATAGTTGCTTTTAAAGGCAGCACTCCGGTTTTTGTCGAGGTGCGCACCCGCACCGGCAGTTCATTCGGCACCCCGGCCGAATCGATTACCGCGGAAAAAATGAAGCGTCTTAAAAAAACTGCCATTCTGTACATGAAGTTGCACTATGGACAGGAGGTTTCCTGCCGTTTTGATCTGATCGCCGTGCAGCTGGAGCGTGAGAGCATGACGCTCATCAGCCTGCGCCACTACAGGGAAATTGGCGGATAAATTTAGATGAAATTCTCCTTTATTACCATCTGCATGAGAAAGGCTAAAAATAAATAAATGTTAACATAATATTATCTAACCTTAACAATGATCGTAACGCTGCCCGGATAGGCCTGTTTGCCGGGCTTATTTTTTTACCCTATACTTAATCTTAACATAACGCCGAATGGAAACTACGGGGGAACCGGAACCTGGGGTGAACCGCATTCATTGCGGGGGGAGGACCCTCATTCCCAACCCGTCAGCTAACCCCGGAGGCGAAGGAGGTCATTACTTAATGCGTAAACCTTGGAAAACAGCCCTTCTTGCAGCACTGATATGCCTGCTTGTCTGCTCGGGGGCAGTCGTGGCGGCGCTGAACCATACTGTTGAGCCGGGTGAAACGGTATGGCTCATCTCACAAAAATATGGGACCACGGTGGCGGCGGTCGCCGGCGCCAACAACCTGTCTACGCCGGAACTGATTTACAGCGGGCAGGAGCTGTTGATTCCGGGTAAACACAAGGTGGCGCCGGGAGAAACGCTCTGGAAGATTGCCCAGAGATACGGTTCAACTGTGGCGGCCATTGCCGGCGCAAGCGGCCTGGCCAATTCCAATCTGATCTATCCCGGACAGATATTGACCGTACCCTCCGAAGGGAGCGGCGCCGGGGGAAGCGCCCCTGCCCCCTCAAGGGGCGGCTTTTTGTCAAATGCAGATCTGGACCTGTTCGCTCGCCTGGTCCATGCCGAATCGGCAGGGGAGCCCTATCTCGGGCAGGTGGCCGTTGCGGCATCAGTATTGAACCGGGTTAAGGATAGCCGTTACCCGGGCACGGTGCGTGATGTGATCTTGCAGGTCTCGGGAGGTTTCTACCAGTACTCTCCGGTAGGAGACGGCAGGATCAATTTATCCGCCAGCGAGAGCGCCTGCCGCGCTGTCCAGGAGGCGCTGAACGGTTCGGATCCCTCCTGCGGTGCCACGGGTTTTTATAATCCGGCCAAAACCACCAACCTGTGGGTGCGGATGCAACCGGTGACTACCGCTATCGGCAACCATGTTTTTTTCCGTTAACCATGAAGCAGATAAATAATGGGACAGGCTTTTGCGCCTGTCCCATTATTTAAACTCACCTCTTATGGAGTCGTGATACCTGTTTACCGGGTGCATTCTGGTGAACCCGAAGTTTTCCTACACCGGCAACCAATCACCGGCCGAGTCTAAACTGAAGAGAACCTCCGCTACCTGGCCCTTCCTTCCGCATATTCATGGTCAAAACGGTGCTGGCTGACTGTTACCAGTTCTTCAGGCAACTTATTCCAGGGCCTTGCCCGGCTTCCAGGCGCGGGATTTTGCTTTGGCCGTTTTTTTCCCGAAATATTTGTGATAGTGATCGCTCCGCCAGGCCAGGTAATCCCGGATCGATTCCTCCAGGGGACGGGGGCTGTAACCGAGCTCTTTTTCAGCCTTGGCCCGGCTGAAACGCGAGTTTTCGATTACCGTCCTGAGCGAATACGTGGTGAACTGTGGAGTTTTATTGAGCCACCGGTAGAAATGGTGGGTATACCTGGAGAAAAAGAGAGCCAGTTTCACAGGCACCACCACCGCCGGTGAGCGCCTTCCGGTAATCTCACCGGTTTTCTTTGAAAGCCACTGCAGCGACACCTGTTCTCCGGAGAGGATATATTTTTCGCCTCTGCGCCCTTTCTCCGCAGCCAGGATCATTCCCTTCACAACATCGCGGACATCGACAAAATCGTAGGCGCCGTTAACAATGAAGTGCAGCCTGGAGGCGGCAAAAGTTTTCACCAGTTCCCCCATCTCCGAGCCGAAGTAGTCATGGGGGCCGATTACCCCGCCTGGACAGACGATGACTGCATCGAGACCTTCGTTGACCGCCTCCAGCACCGCCTGCACTCCTTCCGCCTTGGTCCGATCATAAGCCCCGGCGCTGCTCCCCAGAGAGAGAGGGGTGTTTTCATCCATGATCACGCCGTGAGGTTCTTTTCGAAAGGCGTGGACGGAAGCGGTATGAACCATCCTTCCAACATTCGCCTTCAGCGCTGCCCGGGCTACATTACGGGCCCCTTCTACATTCACCCGGGACATGATCTCCTCATCTCCCGGCAGAATTGAAATGATCCCCGCAAGATGAAAGACAAGCCTGACCCCTTGCATCCAGCGATCCAGGGTGTCGGGATCGAGGATATTTCCCACGACCATTTCGATGGGCAGCCCGCTCAGGGAGTCGCAGCGTTCACCGGGCAGGACCAGGGCTCTCACCTGCTCACCTCTTGCCACCAGTTCTCTGACCAGAACATTGCCGATATGACCTGTTGCCCCTGTAACTAAAATCATTTACATCGACCTCCGATTTAAACCTGTATTAAATGCCCATGGCGCCGCAGCCCTGTTCCTTTGCGATCACCAGCGGATCAGGCTTACGGACAATTTAAGCAAACGTTTAAATTGATTGTATTAAACAATTGTTGCTTTGTCAATACCTGAAAGGCCTGGCCAAATTCTAAATTGTGGCGCAAAGAGCCTTTCCTGCGCCGCCGGGGAGGCAAACTGTTTTAATCCTCTTCGGCCAGGGAACGGGAGAAGTTCGGCTCTAGTTATTTTTCCGGTTTGGTTTTCAGAATGGTGAGCGGAGCCGGGGCCGGAGGGCAGCCCTGCATGTCGTGCTCCGGGACTTGCAGGACAGATGATCTTCTAAACCGGTAACCATAAATAGAGGCGGGGCGGGATATATCCCGCCCCGCCGTGACTTTTCAGTAAAAGCTTTCTTTAGATGGTCCACTGATCATGGATGATGCCGACAAGATACCACTCGTCGTCTTGTTTTTCCAGAACCAGCCTCAGGCTGCCCCAGTCCATGCCGCCGTACTCTTCGCTGCCCGCAAAATGGTACTCCACCTGGGAGGCCCCGGGGTATATTTCAGAGCTGTTGTCCATCCCGTAGATGTCTTCAATGACTCGCCTGTTATAGCCCACCTCATCGGCTTCCTCCAGGTAATCGTGATCATAGACAAACTTATTGAAGTACTCAGCAATAGTCAACTCGATGGGCTCCCCGGAGCCGTCATAACGCCCCCAGGTATAGAGGTTTTTATCGGCGGCAGCTGCTGCGATCTGCTCTCTTGAAAAGAGCAGATCATTTTCCGGATCCACATGGCTGTAGGGGGTCAGGCGGACCCCTTTTGCCGGGTGCACGGAGGCGGCCAGTTTGGCGAAATCCCTTCCTTTCATGGCACCGAGAATTTCTTTGCTCCTTCCCTCAAGGTCGAGAGCAGGTTCTCCCTTTTCATCGGGAGGTCTGGTACCTGCTTCGAGTTGTCTAATCTGTTCAAGTTGGGATTCTATCTTTGCCTCCAGCTCACCAACAATGGCAGCCTGCCGGAAATAGAGGCCTCCGCCGAAAGCTAAACCGAGGATCAATCCCACGATTGCTCCGCTCCAGAATCCGGACCCTTTCTTCTTCTGTTTTTGACTCATAAGTTCTCATCCTTCCAGCGATCTGTATTGTTATTTTAAGATCCGGGCAGGAGCAGCAACGGCATGACAGTTTCTAGATTACCCCGAAAAATGCTGCCGGATTCCAGGCCGGGATCAGGAGTTTTGGCGCAGGTTGACCCCCGCCAGGCGGAGAAAGTTAAGCAGCAGGATTTTGCCGTCAGGCTTGCGCCCCGAGAGCTCGGGGTGAAACTGCACTCCGTAGATATCTTTTTCACGACGCCTGAAGATCTGAATGGGGCAGAGCCCGCTCGAGCCGAGCAGATCAAAGCCTGCAGGCAGCGCCTTTGCCTCCTCGTGGTGCCAGTTGAATATGGTGATGGGGCTGCTCAGATGTTCGAAGAGGGGATCATCCTTGATGAGATCAACTTCGGTATAGCCCAGTTCCCGGCCGTCCATGGGCGCCACTTTTACCCCGAAAGCGCGGGCGATAACCTGGTGCCCACCGCAGATACCCAGGACGGAACAAGAAGTATCTCTCAGAAAGGCGGATACCGGTTCCAGCTTGACGGGCTCATAATCGGTCCAGGGTGCGGTAAGGCCTGATATTAAAACACAGACGGGGTCCTGGTGCATGACCCGGGACCCCTCCGCCTGGGGGTAGTGGATCAGATCAATATTGACATCAGCCAGCTGCATGACATAGTCGGCCAGGCAGTAGGCTGGATTCACGAAAAGGTTTTTCTCCGGGGGGGTGAGCATGGGATCAATAATCACCACTGTTTGCTTTCCCGGAACAGCTTTTTGGGGCCGCCAGAAAAGCCCCCGGATCATCTGCCGGCGGAGAAGATCCATTCGCCTGATCAAACCGGGGCGACGGGGGACGGCAGGGTTGGCTGGAGCAGCGCTTTTTGTCACCATCTTTTATCTCCTCCCCGGTTCTTTTACCGCGGTGTATTCTAAATTCAGACTGAAATGTTTCATGGTTTTGCTTTTAGCAGCAGGCAAAATATCACAACTCCTTTTTCATTGTTGCGCTCCGCATCAGGCCTGCCGGTCCAGGCTGCGGTACTGGATCGCTTCGGCGATATGGGGCGGTTCGATGGTATCACACCCGGCCAGGTCGGCGATGGTGCGGGCCACCTTGATGATGCGGTCATGGGCGCGCATGGAGAGCCCCAGGTTCCGGTAAGCCTGCTGAAGCAGCCGGCGGGCTTCGCCCGTAAGCG
>CAZQEV010000053.1:9308-10526 GCA_964592135.1 uncultured Syntrophomonadaceae bacterium | reverse complement strand
CAAGGATAGCCATATCGGTAACCTGGGCGCCCCGGGCGCGCATGGCGGTAAAAGCCTCATGGCCGGGCGTATCGAGAAAGACAATTTTCTTTCCCGAAGTTTCCACCTCGTAAGCCCCGATATGCTGGGTGATGCCCCCCGCTTCCCCTGCGGTAACATCGGATTCGCGGATGGCGTCCAGGAGCGATGTTTTGCCATGGTCGACATGGCCCAGCACCGTGACGACGGGATTGCGGGGAACGAGGTTCTTGTCGCTCTCCTGCTCATCGCCCAGCAGCTCCTGCTCAACAGGATCATCAAGAAATTCAATGTCGATCTCATACTCCTCGGCAACGAGTTCGATGGCTTCAGGACTGAGGGCCTGGTTGATATTGGCAACAACAGCCAGATCGAGGAGCCTGGTGATCAGCTCCGCCGGGGTAACCTCAAAAAGGGTGGCCACTTCTCCTACAGTGATCCGGCCCTCGATTTTCACCCGCCGGCGCTTTTTTTTCACAGCCGGTTTTTTTGCGGGCTGGGCAGCCGGTCTGCGCTCCTGCACCGCTTTGGCTTCGGGTTTTTCCTCTACAACTGTTTCAGTCGGGTCTTCTGTGCTTTTCAGATCCTCCTTATCCGGCGGCGCTTCTTCCTTTTTCTTCGGCTCACCGCTTTCCACCTTGCCGGTGAGGATGGCGACTACACGCTGAGCTTCTTCGTTTTCCAGCGTGCTCATATGGTTCTTAACCTCGATATTCATCCCTTCCATAATTTCAATAAGTTTTTTGCTTGTGGTGCCCAGCTCTTTGGCCAGCTCGTAAACTCTTACTTTAGCCATTCAAAACACCTCCATTAAAAGCCCTCCCTGTAGAGACCTTTAAGATATAGAATCCTCTTCTGATTCCAGTAGCGCCTTTATTTCAGAAATAACCTCTTCGCTGAGATGATGTTCAAGATTTTTTTCAAGCCTTTTACCTTTTAGCGCTTTCGCAAGACAGGACAACCGCCTGCAGATATAGGCGCCGCGTCCGGACATTTTACCGCCGGGATCGAGTAGAACCTTGCCTTCCGGAGTGCGCACAAGGCGGAGCAGATCCCTTTTCGGTTTTTTTTCACGGCAGCCCACACAGATCCGCAATGGGATTTTACGTTCCCTGGCCACCTTTGCTTTCCGCCTCCTTCAAAGAGCTTTACTCTTCCTCAGCATTGTTCTCGAGCACATCTGCAGCGTCTTCCGCCCCG
>CAZQEV010000053.1:0-9208 GCA_964592135.1 uncultured Syntrophomonadaceae bacterium | reverse complement strand
GACTTCTTCTTCTGAAGGCTCTGCAGTTCCGGCAGCATCTTCCGGCGCAGAATTATCTGTGCTCTCCTCATTATCCCCCAGACCCAGAGACGATAGGCGTTTCTGGGCAATCTCTGTTTCACTGCAAATATCGATCTTGAACCCGGTGATCCTCGCTGCGAGCCGCGCATTCTGCCCCTCCTTGCCTATGGCCAGTGAAAGCTGGTTGTCGGGAACGATCACCAGGGCTTCTTTTTCAGACAGCTCTACAGATACTACCTTGGCCGGACTCAGCGCGTTGCCCAGATATTCCTCGGTATCTTCGCTCCATCTGATAATATCGATCCTTTCGCCCCGCAGCTCGCTGCTGATTGCCTGTACCCGGCTGCCGCGCGGCCCCACACAGGAGCCCACGGGGTCTACGTCCGCGTTTCTGGAATGAACCGCCAGTTTGGCCCGGTAGCCGGGCTCCCGTGCGGCTGCTTTGATCTCCACGATTCCCTCGTAAATCTCCGGGACTTCCAGTTCAAAAAGCCTTTTTAAAAACCCGGTATGGTTGCGTGAGAGGATCACCAGGGGGCCCTTGCTGCTTTTTCTGACCTCCATGATGATGGTTTTTATTCGTTCATTCATCCTGTAGCGCTCGCGGGGCAGCTGTTCATCCAGGGGCAGGATCCCTTCCACCCTGCCCAGGTCGACAATGACATTGCGCTGCTCGAAGCGGCGAACCGTTCCGGTGATGATATCTTCAACGCGGTCAAGATAATCACTGTAGATAAGCTCCCGCTCCGCCTCCCTGATTCTCTGGATGATCACCTGCTTGGCAGTCTGAGCCGCAATCCGCCCAAATTCCTGCGGAGTAACCTCCATTTCGATAAGATCGCCGAGCTGGCAGCGGGAATCATAAACCCGCGCTTCATAGAGCTCCACCTCCTGGTAGGGCAACTCGACCTCTTCGACAACTTTCAGCTGTGAAAACACTTTGATCGTGCCCGTCTCCCGGTCAACGTTTACCTGGACATTCCCGGGGGCTTGAAAATTCCTCTTGTAAGCAGAGACCAGAGCTACCTCCAGAGCTTCAAAAAGTATTTCCAGCTCGATCCCTTTCTCTTTTTCGATCGCTTTCAAAGCGGCAATAAGTTCTTTGCTGTTCACTGAGATTTGGACCTGACCTCCTTTCTATCCTCGCCCCGCTCAGGGCCGGAACCATAAGTGGGCTTTTTTAATTTGTTCAAGCGGTATCCTTAATGTCTCTCCATTTTCAGGGAGCAGCTCCACAAAGCCTTCACCGGCCCCGATCAATTTACCGCCGAAATGTTTCTGCCCCGCCACCGGCTCATGGGTATATAATTTCACCATCTCACCCTGAAAACGGACAAAATCTTTCTCCGTGGAGAGAGCGCGCTCCACGCCTGGTGAAGAGACCTCCATGATGTAGCTGTGCGGTATGGGATCGTAGGCGTCGAGCAGTCCGGAAATATCACGGCTGATGGTCTCGCAATCATCGAGGCTGACTCCGCCGGGCTTGTCAATATAGACGCAGAGATGCCCTTTCCGACCGGTGCTGTAATCCAGCCGGACCAGTTCCAGCCCGCGATCTTCTACCAGGGGCTGCACCAGCTCGAGCAGTTTAACTTTGAGTTCATCAATGAACATGAGCCCACTCCCTTCAAAAATGGGTTCTTTTAACAGGAAAGAGTGGGAAAACCCACCCTTTGCCGGAAATACTCCATCGCCGATAAAAGACTATCATAAAGAAAGCTAAAATGCAAGGAAAAGGAAGCAATCTGTCTTTATTTTAGATGAGGATCGGTCCTGGCGGCATATCTGATAATTTCCCAGTACATCTTGCCCCTTGCGGCCAGTCCTTTCCAGAGACCGAGCTTTTCCTCCTTCATCAAGTGCGAAAGGTCAGGTAAATTAACGAGAGCCACGGTGAGGTTGTTATCTTCCACGTAGCGGTGCAAAGCCACCTCCACTCCGAAGCGGGAGAGGTCGAGATCGGAAATATGGGCAAGAAGATCCCGCTGCAGCGCCCTCTGTCCCGTCAGATAGGGAGCCACCTTTTGGGCCAGATCGGTTGCTACGCGCCCTTTTTCAAACAACCCCAGGCTCATGACAGCCTCTCCCTTCAAAATCGGTTCAAGCAGCGCTGTGATGTGAACTTCCTTTAACCCCATGAGGTCGGCATCCAGGAAAAGAATAATTTCATGCCTCGTTTGATCCAGGCCTGCTTTCATGGCGCCGCCTTTGCCCCTGTTTTCCCTGAGTTCCACAACTTTAACATCCCTGAATTTCCGGGCTATGGGGACAGTTTCATCGGTGGAGCCATCGCTGACAACAACAACCTCATCGATCAGTCTGCATATCGTCACTACAGAAAGAACGTCTCCAATAGTTTTCGCTTCGTTGTATGCAGGTATGATTACCGATATGCGCACGTTTTTACCTCCTGGAATGAAGGTCCCAATATTGTTTACACATTTCGAACGACAAACTGCTCCATCTCTTCCTGCAGCGCTTCGAGAAGTTTCTCCTGCGGCACGGTGCGGACAATTTTACCCTCCCTGAAAATAAGACCGCGTTTCCGACCGGCAGTGATCCCGATATGAGCATCCCTGGCTTCACCGGGGCCGTTGACGGCGCATCCCATTACCGCCACTTTCACGGGATGGGGGTAATTCCTGAGCAGTGCCGAAACTCGATCCACCAGGGCCGGCAGATCAATGGTGCAGCGGCCGCAGGTGGGGCAGGAGATGAGTTCCGGGCCTGTATGTGAGCGCAGGTGCAGAGCCTCCAGGATTTGCCGGGCTATCCGAACTTCGTGAAGTGGATCTGCGGTGAGGGAGACGCGCAAGGTATCGCCGATTCCTTCAGCCAACAGCGTCCCGATCCCCACCGCCCCTTTTATCGTTCCACTCTCCAGGGGGCCGGCGGCGGTAACGCCCAGGTGCAGAGGGTATTGCACCTGCCCGGCTATGAGGCGATAAGCCTCGATGGTTGTAGGAACATCGGAGGCTTTCAGCGAAACCACGATCTGCGAAAAACCGGTTTTTTCCGCAGCCTCAAGGTGATCCAGCGCCGACTCAACGAGTGCGGCGGCGGTGGTTCCGCCATATTTTTTCAGCACGTTGCGCTCCAGGGAACCGGCGTTCACCCCGATGCGCAGTGCGGCGCCGCAACCGGCAGCCCTGCGGCAGAGTTCAATGAGCCGCTTTCTTCCGCCTAGATTTCCGGGATTAATTCTGATCTTCGCCGCACCCTGATCCAGCGCACGGTACGCCAGCCGGATATCGAAATGAATATCAGCAACAAGGGGGACAGGGCTCTCGCGCACCAGGAGGCCCAGCGCACCGGCGGCGGTTTCATCGGGCACGGCTACCCGCACCAGCTCGCAGCCGGCCGCGGCCAGGGCTTTAACCTGGTCCAGGGTGCCGGCAATATCGCCGCTTCTCGTATTGGTCATCGATTGAATCACTATAGGTAAGCCGCCGCCAATAGTGATCTCTCCCACTTTTACGGCGGTTGAACTGCGCCGGGTGAAAGGTTCCACTGCCCCGGCACCTCCTTCCCAGATCTTAACGGCCGGGAATAATATCCCAGCGGATCAGATCATTGTAGGTGATGAGCAGGATTAACAGGATCAGCAGAGCGAAGCCGATGAAATGAATCAACCCCTCTTTTTCCGGATCCAGAGGCCGGCCGCGCACCGCCTCGATAAGCACAAAGAGAAGTCTCCCTCCGTCAAGAGCCGGTATGGGCAGCAGGTTGACCAGCCCCAGGCTGATGCTGATGAGCCCCGTCAGCCAGAGCAGGTTTACAAAACCGGTCCGGGCGACCTCGCCGATGGTGATCACTATTCCCACGGGGCCGGTGAGATCAAGGGGCACCCGCCCCGTGATAACCTGGAAGATTGAGGCGATGATCATTCCAAAACGCTCAAAACTGCTCCCCAGTGCTCCCATTAACTGGTACTTCTTGATCACAGGCGCAATGCCGATCTTCCCCATGCCGCTGTCGGGATCCGCCTCGGCATAGAGGTAGAATTCCTTGATCATCCCATCACGCTTCGCAAGAAGGCTGATTTCTTCACCGGGATGCTTTTCTATGGACTGGACGATCTCCATCCACTTCTCCACCGGCTCACCGTTGATGGCGGTAATTTCATCGCGATCCTGCAGGCCGGCGCCTTCTGCCGGTGTTCCGGGAAGAACGGTTCCGATAACGGAGCTGTCCAGCTGCTGCACACCGATGAAAAAAAAGAAGATTATAAAGAAGAGCAGCAGCGACAGAAGCAGATTCATCACCGACCCGGCTGCTAAAACAGCTGCTCTGCTCGCCGGAGGCTTGCTGCTGAAACTACCCGGTTCATTGATCTCTTCGGGTGTATCACCGAACATCCGGCAGAACCCCCCCAGGGGAAAAATGCGCAAAGAATAGGCGGTCTCCTCCCTCTGCCGGCCGAATACTTTAGGCCCAAAACCGATAGCCAGCTCCACCACCTTGATCCCGCTCAAGCGTGCGGCGATAAAGTGGCCGAACTCATGGACGAAAACCAGGATTCCGAAAATTATAATTGAAGCAATGAGCGTTTTCAATTATTCAACTCCTCTCTGTGAGCCGATCACTGTATTCAGCAGCGCAGCGACGGGCCCACCGGTCTGTGTTCTCAAGATCCTCCGGTGCCGGCATCCCTATTACAGTGTGCTGCTCCATGACCCGCTCGATAAGGCGCGGGATATCTTTAAATGCAAGCATACCCTTCAAAAAATGTTCCACCGCCACCTCGTTGGCCGCGTTAAGGCAGGCGGGCATCGTCCCGCCGGCCTCCATAGCGCTGTAGGCAAGCTTGAGGCAGGGAAACCTGATCATATCGGGCGCGGCAAAGGATAGATTCTGCTCCAAAATATTTAAACGCGGCCAGGGATTCCCCACTCTTTCCGGATAGCTCAGCGCATATTGAATGGGCAGGCGCATATCCGGAGGCCCCATCTGAGCGATGATCGAACCGTCAAGAAACTCAACGGCAGAGTGAATGATGCTCTGCGGATGGATCACCACGCTGATCCGGTCAAGGGGCATTCCGAAGAGCCAGCGCGCCTCGATGACCTCGAAGCCCTTGTTCATCAATGTGGCCGAATCGATGGTGATTTTAGGACCCATGCTCCAGTTGGGATGGGCCAGAGCTTCTGCCGGCGAGGCTCGCTCCAGCTGCTCCTCTGTCCAGTCCCTGAAGGGCCCTCCCGAAGCGGTCAGCCAGATTTTCCGGACCTGTGAAAGAGGGGCGCCGCCCAGAGATTGACGGATGGCGGAATGCTCGCTATCCAGCGGCAGGACTCGCTCGGGATGCAGGAGGCCTTTCCGGTCCAGCAGCTCCCCGCCTACGACAAGCGCCTCTTTATTTGCCAGCGCCACAGTTTTCCCCGCTTCAAGGGCTTTCAGTGTGGGGCTAAAACCGCTGAATCCGACGAGCGCGCTAACAACAAGATCGGCCGAAGGCCGGCATGCTGCCGTGATCAACCCTTCCGGCCCGGCCTCGATCCGGCATGGGAAGCCCTCAAGTGATTTTTCCAGCTCCGCGGCTGCGCCGGGATCATTTAAAACAGCCAGCTCCGGTCTGAAACGGCGCACCTGCTGCTCCAGCAGTTTATGGTTGCTCCCCGCAGCCAGGGCGACAATACGGCACCTTTCCCCCAGGTGTTCAACAACCTCAAGAGTCTGGCGCCCGATGGAGCCCGTGGCTCCCAGCAGGGCGATTTTTTTCGTCATTTCCGTCTCCATCCGTATAAAATGCTTCATCTCTTAACGCATAATCAGAAAAAAGTAATAGAGCATAGGGGCGGTAAAGAGGAGACTGTCAAAACGGTCCAGGATCCCTCCATGCCCCGGTATTAACTGTCCGCTGTCTTTAACTTCAAACTGGCGCTTCATCGCCGATTCCAAAAGGTCGCCCAGCTGGGCAAATACAGCGATGCCCAGCCCGAGCAAAGCCGCTTTCCATAGGGTGAGTCCGATCCAGACGGGAAAAAAGAAAGCGGCCAGGAGAGCGAGCAAAATGGTGCCGACAATGCCCGCAAAGGCCCCTTCCACCGATTTCTTGGGGCTGATTCCCGGCGCCAGGGGCCTTCTGCCCCATTTTAAACCGATAAAATAGGCAAAAGTATCGTTTGCCCAGACACCAAAAAAAAGCAGCAATGTGCAAGTAAGCCCCTGCGGCAGCCGGCGCAGCAGGATCATGTAACTGCCTAAACCGCCAAGATAGATTATGCCCCAGAGAATCTGCGATGATTCCTGAACATCCGCCTTTTCGAAGTAGATCAAAATAATAACGGCCAGGCTCATTAAGATAAAAATGATTGCCGGTAAAACAAGATCCAGTTCCAGCAGCAGACCCAGGTAAAGCATTACCAGAAAAATGGTTACCCCGGCGTAACCGAGAAAAGCGGGCAGATGGTAACGCCTGCTCTTCAGCATGGCGGTATATTCACGCATTCCCAAAATGGCTATAGTAAGAATGAAAGAGGTATAGTAATGCCCTCCCAGGCAGACCAAAAGAAGAATTACAGGAATCCCGATTAGAGCGGAAAGAATACGCAGGTGTAGCACTGCCATCTCACCCCTACTCTTTGGAGATTTTCCCAAAACGGCGCTCTCGCTGTTGAAAATCGCGTATTGCTTCCAGGAGATGGATTCTGCCAAAATCAGGCCAGTAAAGCGGCGTAAACCAGAGCTCACTGTAGGCCAGCTGCCAGAGCAAAAAATTGCTGATCCGGTATTCGCCGCCCGTCCGGATGAGCAGGTCCGGATCAGGCAGAGCTGCGGTGTAGAGATAGGCGGCAAAAGTTTTTTCGCTCACTGCAGACTTGATTTTTCCCTGCTGCGCGTCATTGAGCATCGCCTGCACTGCCCTGACTATCTCCATCCTGGCGCCGTAATTAAGGGCAAAATTTAGAATCATGCCGCTGTTTCCCCCTGTTGCGGCCTTCCCTTCTGCAATAGCTTTTCTGACCTGGCCGGGCAGCCTTTTCTCATCTCCCATCAACATGACGCGGACATTGTTTTTGATCAGCTCCGGCAACTCCGAGTGCAGATACTGTTCCGGCAGGCTCATCAAAAAATTGATCTCCTGGATCGGGCGACGCCAGTTTTCCGTGGAGAAGGCAAAAAGTGTGAGCGCTTTGATCCCCAGGTAATTGCTGAAGCGGACCACCTCGCGCACCGTTTCCACACCCTGACGGTGGCCGGCGGAACGGGGCAAACCCCTTTCCCTGGCCCAGCGTCCATTGCCGTCCATGATCATGGCTACATGTCCGGGAATCCTGTCTCCATTGATCTGCCCCAGAAGATCCTGTTCCTGTGATGTTAACTCCATTGCCGGGCCTCTCTTTGATTATTCGTTTTTTAGCGAGAACGGCTCCCCCTGCGCAAGGAAGAGCCGCATCAAAAATCTGCCGGCCTCCGGACCAGGGGGGAAACAGCCCTTCAGCCTTTACACTTCCAAAAATTCTTTTTCTTTCACCTGAAGAAGCTCGTCGATGCGGGCGATTTTCTCATCAGTCAGCTCCTGGATCTCATCCTGGGCCCTTCTCCAGCCGTCCTCAGAAATGTCTCCTGCTTTCTCCATTTGCTTGAGCGAATCATTGGCTTCGCGGCGTACGTTTCTGATGCCGACCCGGCTTTCCTCCGCCTTCCTCCGCACATGCTTGACCAGATCGCGGCGCCTCTCTTCAGTCAATTGGGGAATCTGCAGTCTGATCACATTGCCGTCATTGATGGGAGTTAGTCCGAGATCAGATTTCAAAATAGCCTTTTCAATGTTTCCCATCGAAGACTTGTCCCAGGGCTGGATCACGAGAAGGCGCGGTTCAGGGGCGGTAATCCCGGCCAGCTGAATCAGGGGAGTCAGCGTATCATAATAGTTGACCTCGATCCGGTCCAGCAGGGAAGGTGTGGCCCGTCCCGCCCGTAATGTCGCAAGCTCTCGCTGGAAGGCTCCGATAACCTTCTCCATCCGCTCATCGGTTTCGACATAGATCTCCTCAACCATGGTTAACCACCTTTAATTAAGGTTCCTATTTTCTCTCCCATAATCGCTCTTTTAATATTTCCGGTGTTCAGTCCGAATACGACCAGCTTGATCTGATTATCCATGCACAGGGAGGCAGCGGTTTTATCCATTACCCCCAGGCCGCGCTTGATCACTTCGATATAGCTCAGCTCTGTAAAGCGGCTGGCGTCCGGGTATTGCAAGGGATCGGCATCATAAACGGCATCAACTTTCCCCTTGGCCAGTAAAATCACTTCTGCCTCTATCTCTGCAGCGCGCAGTGCGGCAGTGGTATCCGTTGAGAAATAGGGATTTCCCGTGCCTCCGGCAAAAATAACCACACGCCCTTTTTCGAGATGCCTTAAAGCCCGTCGGCGGATATATGGTTCGGCTACCTGACGCATTTCCAGCGCTGATTGGACACGAGTATCCACATTATTCCGCTCAAGGGAATCCTGCAGCGCCATGGCGTTGATCACTGTGGCCAGCATGCCCATGTAGTCGGCCGTGGCCCGATCCATACCGTTTTGCTCCGCTGTAGCACCCCGCCAGATATTGCCTCCGCCTACGACAATAGCGATCTGCACGCCTGCGGCGACCAGCTCTTTGAGCTCGCCGGAGATGCTCTCCAGAACATCCTGGTCGATACCGAAGCCCTTTTTCCCGGACAAAGCTTCGCCGCTCAACTTCAAAACTACTCTTTTGTAGGCAGGTCTTTCCACTCCCAACCCTCCAAATCTATTCGACAGCTTTTAGCGGCAATCCTTTATCATTTAAAAAAGAACACGTTAAGTGTTCTTTTACTCATCTGATGCACCCTCCGAAGACGGCGTTCCGGCCGCCTCTTCACCCACAGCAAAGCGGCTGAAACGGCGGATCACGATGTTTTCACCGATCCTGGCAATCAATTCGTTAAGAAGGTTGCGAACCGATTGATCGGGGTCCTTGACAAAGGGCTGCTCCAGAAGACAATTTTCCTGGTAGTATTTTGCAATGCGCCCCTCAACGATGCGCTCGATCACCTTTTCCGGTTTTCCCTCCCGGAGCGCCTGGCCTCGCAATACGGAGCGCTCTTCTTCCAGCACCTCCCCGGGCACATCATCCCTGTCAATATACAGGGGATTGGATGCCGCCACCTGCAGGCAGATGTTACGGGTAAATTCGCGGAACTGTTCATTGCGG
>CAZQEV010000052.1:0-10781 GCA_964592135.1 uncultured Syntrophomonadaceae bacterium | reverse complement strand
GCCAGACCGCGCTGCACAAACTGATCTTCCAGATCACGCATAATCACCTGAAACCCGGCTTCAGCGGCAACCTGGGCGATTCCGTTGCCCATGGTTCCGGCGCCGATCACTCCGATAGTTTTTATCTCCAACAAATTTCACCCCCTGATCTAATTATGCTTATGGATTGGCTATTGCTATTTCCCTTTAAAAACCGGCGGACGCTTTTCTAGAAAGGCGGCTGCGCCCTCCTTCTGATCCTCAGTGTCGCAAAGTCGGCCGAAAAACCGCGCCTCGATCTTGTAACCTTCGCTGACCGTCTCTCTCAGGCCACGGTTAACCACCTCTTTGGCCAAGCGGACCGCAACAGGACCCCTCTTCAAAATATTTTCAGCAATCTTGCGGGCTTCCGTCAGCGCCTCACCTGGAGGAACCAGGTGATCAGCCAGGCCGACGCGGTAAGCCTCGGCACCATCAATCATATCACCTGTAAAGATCAGCTCCTTCGCTTTACCCGGAGCAATCGTTCTGGGCAGGCGCTGGGTGCCTCCATAGCCGGGGAAAATAGCCAGGGTAACCTCGGGAAGGCCTACGCGCGCATTCTCAGCCAGCACCCGGATGTCACAGGCAAGAGCCAGTTCCAGCCCCCCCCCTAGGGCAAACCCATTTACTGCTGCGATTACAGGAGCAGGTAAATCCTCAATTTTCTGGAATATCAACTGCCCCCTGCGGCTGAGTTTTTCCCCATTTGCGCTGGAAAGGGAGGTGAATTCGCCAATATCAGCGCCGGCGACAAAGGCTTTCTCTCCCGCGCCGGTGATGATAACTGCTCCGACTGATTCGTCTGCAGTCAGTTCATCCATGCATTTCTCAAGCGCACCCATAACCTGACTGTTCAGAGAATTCACCGGCGGATGGTTGATCGTTACTATTGCCAAACGATCTTCCTTTACCACTCCAACTAGGTCACTCATCTAATTATCCTCCTTAAAATAATTGTAGTTTCCCTCAAAGTCTCTGCAGAATCATGGCCATACCCATTCCACCGCCGACACAGAGCGTGGCCAGGCCCAGTTTCAAATTGCGGCGGGCCATTTCATAAAGCAAGGTTACCACGATACGCGTGCCTGTGCATCCCACAGGATGGCCAAGAGCGATCCCGCTTCCGTTTACGTTGACAATTTCCCGGTTTAAATCGAGCAATTGCTCACAGGCCAGATATTGGGCGGCAAAGGCTTCGTTAAGCTCAATCAACTCCATTTGTTCAAGGGTCATCCCCGCCTTCTGCAGCGCCTTGCGGACCGCCGGAACGGGGCCGTAGCCCATCAGGTCCGGCTCTACACCGGCCCAGGCATAAGAGACAATCCGTCCCATCGGTTTTAAACCCAACTCCTCAGCACGCCGGGCGGTCATCAATACCACTGCGGCAGCCCCATCGTTCAATCCCGATGAGTTTCCGGCTGTAACCGTTCCATCAGGACGAAAAGCGGGCCGGAGCCGGGTCAGTGATTCCAGGGAAATATCCCCACGAGGATGCTCATCGGTATCAACAACTGTGTCGCCTTTTCTACCCTTAACTGTTACCGGAACTATCTCTTCCTTGAACCGGCCTTCATCAATAGCGGCAGCAGCATTGACATGGCTGCTGTAAGCAATTTCATCTTGCGCTTCGCGGGTGATGCCATATTTATCGGCCAAACGTTCAGCCGTCTCACCCATCATAATCTTGTACACCGGATCTGTCAACATCTCCCATAAGGAATCAGTCAGCTCACCATGTTGGAGCCGCTGCCCCCAGCGTGCACCCTTCAGGTGATAAGGCGCAGTGCTCATAGATTCCACCCCTCCGGCGACAACGATTTCTGTATCGCCAAAGACAATCTCCTGATACCCCGAAGCGATAGCTTGCATACCCGAGGCACACTGCCTCTGAATCGTGAAACCTGTCGTTTCCACCGGCATCCCCGTTGTCAAAGCAATACAGCGGGCAACATTGGGCTCATCCGTATACTGATTGCAATTACCAAAGATAACCTCGTCGATCTGCTCCGGCGCAAGACCTGCCTCGCGCACAACCTCCTCAACAACCGCCCTGCTCAGATCCAGCGATGAAACAGTCCTGAAACAGCCCCCGAAGTCACCGATGGGGGTTCTTTTTGCAGCAACAATGACAACATCCTCTTGGAACATGAAGGGTCTCCTTTCGATTTAAAAATAACAGGCAGTGGGCGCCTGTTATTAATTGTTCCAATTAATATTCAACCGGCAGACCAATACCTGCGGTTTCTACTGCAGAGCTGCTGTTTATAAGCCACAACTCTACTGGTCCCTTTTTTCTATAGTTTGGGGCGGGGGTAGAGACCGGCCCTTTCCACAATTTCAGGGACGACCTCCTCCCAGGCAATGGCCATGATATGCACTCCGGCTACTCCTTCAATCTCCTTGAGTTGCTGAATTGTTTCAATGGCGATCTTAAGCCCTTCTTCTTTCTTCTTCTCGGCGCCTTTAAGCCGCTCGATGAGTTCATCGGGAACGGTAATCCCGGAAACAAAGTTTTTCATGTACCTGGCAGCACCCAGGGATTTGATGGGAGTGACACCGCCGAGAATAGCAACCTTTTTGTGCAGACCGCGCTCGCGGACGAGCTCCATCCAACGCTTGAAACGCTCAAGGTCAAAGATACACTGGGTCTGAATAAAACCGGCGCCTGCAGCGATCTTTTTTTCCAGCCGGTCAACCCGGTATTCAAAGGGATCGGCAAAGGGGTTGGCCACAGCGCCGAGGTAGACTGAAAGCGGCGCCTCCAGGTCATCTCCACCGACAAACTTACCCTCATCCCGTATATCTTTGAATGCTTTTAGCAACTGCATGGAGTCAATATCATAGACCCCTTTGGCAGCCTGTTCATTGCCGAATTTCTGGTGGTCGCCGGAAAGGCAGAGGACATTTTTCACTCCCAGGGCTACTGCTCCGAGAAGATCGCCCTGCAGGGCGATGCGGTTGCGGTCGCGTACCGTCATCTGGACTACAGGTTCCAGTCCCATCTGAAGCAGGATTCCAGCCACACCGATGCTGGAGGTGCGCACAATGGCCGTCTGATTGTCGGTGATGTTAAAGGCATCCACATAGTTGCGCATCGCTTCACCGTGCTCCTTGAGCAGGCCCACATCGGCGCTTTTCGGCGGCCCCAATTCTCCGGTAACGGCAAATTGCCCGCTGCTGACTACTTTTTCTAGATTACTTCCCGCTTTCAAGTCTGACATCCTCCCTTACTATTGTTCTTGGGCCTCCATGATGAGAGGAAGACCAGTCTTTCGGCGGCTGAATCTCATTTAACACATCCAGCTTGCCCAGCTTGGCCAGCCGGTCGTGGATCAGGTGCCAGGCGCAGTCCACATCTTTGCTGATTTCACACTTGCCTTCGGCGGAGCCGCCGCAAGGTCCGTTTAATAAACTTTTTGCACAGCGGGTGATGGGACAGATCCCCTGGGTCAGATGAAGGACGCAATCACCGCAACCGAGACAGCGCTCTACCCAGACCCCCTGCTCCGCGGGGTAACCCATGGACTTGGTGTTCAGCCCGGGCAGCACGATGAGCTCAGGCATATGCTCCACTAAGGTTTGCACCCCTACACCACAGGCCAGCGAGAGGATTGCATCGAAGCTCTTCAAGCGCTCCGCTACCTGATCGATCATTTCAAATTCACATTGGCGCTCAATGGTGAAGGCCTCGACGCTGACTTCCTTATTCTCTTTTTTCCGGTGGATCGAGATGGCTGCCGCCAGCTCCTCCGCCTCTTTCTGACCCCCGGATAGGCACACAGTGACACAGGTGCCGCAGCCCAGAACGGCAATCCGCCGGTAAGGCGCGAGCATCTCGAAGATCTCTTCCAGGGGTTTTCTGTCTGCAATAATCATGGTATGGCTCACCTTCCCTTCCTTTACTGCTTTTGCAGTTTATATGTACGTGTAGTTGGACCAATGTTTCTTCTAACCAGGCTGAAAGAAGCCGCATCGAGCGGCCCCTTTCAGCCTGAGCTGCATTTAAGCCTGTTTGAAGACGTCGACGTAGGAGTCGCAGTAAATATCGATATTTAGAAGGATCCGGGCTGTGGCTACCGCAGCCATGAGCTCATCATCACAGGCATCGGCAATAGCGGCATCAAGCCCGTTGGCCATAGCCATAACTGCAAATACACGGTTAACCAGTTCCCGATCCCTGGTCCCCTGGGAAGCATTGCTCAAACCGACTACGGTTTTCGGTGGAGGATCGGAGATCAACTTGATCTGGCGTAATGTCTCCAACACCTCGGGACCGTGATCCTGAGCCACGTTGCAGGGAAGGACGAGGGGATCGATATAAAGATGATCTATAGGCACCCCATAAGCATCTCCTGTAGCCACAAGCTCCATGGCCAGAGCGACCCGGCTTTCGGCATCTTTGGGGATACCCTCTTCACTCATCGCCAGGCAGATTACCTCGGAACCATATTCTGCAGCCATGGTGAAAACGCGCTCCATCTTCGCCGCTTCAGCCGGAACAGAGTTGATCATCGCCGGACGCTTGCAGATCTTCAACCCCGCTTCAATGGCATCATACTTGGTTGAATCGAGACACAGAGGAAGATCACTGGCTTTCTGGGTCTCCTCAACCATCCACTTCATAGCTTCCACCGGCTCGGCAGAACCGGGGCCGACGTTGATATCGAGGTAGCGGGCCCCATTCTGTTCTTGCTTTTTAGCCCACGCCTGGATTACGGAACCGTCCCGCTCCCGGATAGCTTTGGCGATATCTTGAAACATGCCGTTAATGCGTTCGCCAATAATAATCATCGGACCGACCTCCTATCATATAAACTTAAACATCTAATAGCTGTTATCCTGCATCAATTCATCGATATTTTGTTTTACCAGTGCCGCCGCACGGGGGTGGCGCAGCACCAGAATATCCAGGCCCGCCTGCAGAAAGGCCATAGCCGTGGTTGCTTCCCAGAGAACAGCTCGCTCTTCCCGTTCTCCCCAGCCGGGAGCATCTTCCACGGGTGTGTTCGCTTCCTTGGTCCGCCAGACCTCAAAACCGATATTGCCAATCATGGGCATGGACAGCATCCTGTCACCCTGGAGGGCGCCGTTGCGAGCCCGCTCCATGATGGAATAGGTGTACTCGATGCCGTAGCCCAAGGCGGACATACAGGGATCGATGATGATCCGGTTGTTCATGACCATGCTCATCTCGGCGATGAGAATGTTCAGCTGCTTGCAAATATTGATATCAATGGGCGATAGCGCGATCACATTGTGCTTATGAGCCATGCAGGCGCTGGTAATCGCCTTGTAATTTTCCACTTCGGCGACACCCAGAAGCAGGTTCTCACCGGCAGTCGCCTCGGCCACTACGGAGTATATCAGGTTGTCTTTTTCCGCTTTCCCGCAACCAATCACGATGATCGGAACCCCCACCGCCTCGAGGACTTTCTTGACGGTAGCGGCACAATCCTCGGGGGAGCTGTCTTTTAAATCGGGATCGGCGCTCTGCAAACGGATCTGTACCAGGTCGGCGCCGTACTCATCGACGCATTTTTTCGCCCAGGCCGCGGTGTCTTCGAAAACATCATCATAGTACTGCCCGAAGCAAGGGTTCCATCCAGGAACCATGTCGGAAATCTCCAGGGCGATGACCGGGCGATGCGGCATTTCACCTTCGAAATGCAGGTAGGGCAGCGTTGATTCACCGCCAACGGTAATGGTATGGCTGCGGCTTCCGCCCTGTTCCTTTGTCGCTCCCAGGACGACCTCGCCTACCTTGCTTCTATACCTTTCTTTTTGAATCTCTACAGCCATCTTAACGCTCCTCTCTATGAAATTCAGGAGTCAATTGCTCTTTCTAGGCAAAAGTTTCCTTGGCAAACTTCGGGATGCCGGCAGCCTCCCGCGGACCGACCATCACTTTCCATCCGCCGGATTCCTCTTCCAGGGCCCCCTGCAAAACAGCAACATGGCCTGGAATAACAATGTTCTTGTGATTAACTTTATCTTCCAGACCAACATCCTTCATTGCCTTGGCGATAATTTCACCGCTAAACTTGTTGTCCGCGTAAGCTGTCAGCACTGAAATTCCTCCGGTATCCACAGAAAGAACATAGCTGGGAATCCGGGAGTTCTCCACTTCGCCTTCGACAATAAAGTAGGTCAGGGAGAAGTTCGTGGTACAATAAACTGGAGAGCTCTCATCAACCTCGCCAACCTCGTAAAGACCGGGTTCAACGGCGATGGGCTTCTGCGGATCGGTATAGAGATTCTGACGCCATGACAGGAGCGGCAGTAGATGCTCTTTTTTCGACGTCTTCAGGACCACGATAGAAGCATACTTGCTCAGATAAACCCCGGCCTGAACAATCTCTTCAAGGGGATCATCCTTCGCGGTAAAAGCAATAGTGGGATAGCCAAAAGAGCGGAATTTTTTGATCGCTCCGCGGCGAAACTGGGTCAGATCGGCCAGAACCTTGCTGGTATCGCGGGCACCGCTGTCAAGGACTAGCTCTTTGTAGCCAAGGGCAACAATTTTCTCTACGAGCTCCGCTGTTTCCCCCAGATCCTTTCCGCGGACAGCCAGGGGGCATCCATTAGCCTTAGCCAGCTCAACCATCTTTTCATAATTCTCAGCAGTAGCAGCGTAGATCAGCGGCTTGCGGGCGGCAACAGCACTGGCCGCTCCTTCCAACAGCGCAGGATCCTCACAGAGAAGAATCATTGCTTTTTCTGTTTTTCCGGCGACTGCCTCCACCGCCGCCTTGAACTTGGCTCCATCACCGGAATCGCACTTGACCGCCACCACATTGGTAATATAGTGCAGCCCCACGCGATCGAATTCCAGCTCGTTAAAAGCAGCCGCCTCCGCCGCTGCATCCCCTGTATCGCTGATCAGAACCGCCACCCCCGTAGGATGGAAGAAACGCTTGTCATGCCGGAAGAGCTCTGTCTCATCACCAAGCTCAAGCACATGGTCTCCGGTACCGACTTTGACCAGCTTGATCGGCGGCGCAGAAGCAGACTCCAGGGCAGCCTTGCCCTCATCGGTGACATAGGGACAGGCATCCAGGGATGCTTTGCCGCTCGCCAGAGCCATGGCAAATGCCAGACAGGTAGGAAAACCGCACTCTTTACAATTGGTCTTCGGTAGATGCTTAAAAATCTCCAAACCCGTTAAACCCATTCTCTCGTCTCCTTTCTAAAAAAGAATAATAGAAAGTGAAGCCCCGGTTTCATCATCTCCTCCACCGGAGCTCCACCCACAAGAACCTCCTACATCAGCGGATCCATTGCCAGTGCCGGGTGTCCCTTCTCTTCCAGGAAGGGGAGAATCTCCTCGGCAGTGGTGCCTACACTCTCATCGGCGATCTTGTCGACAAAATCGGCACCCAGGCCTTCTTCTTCAGCCCGCTCACGCAGCGCATCCCCAAGGTATTCCTTCAGCTCTTTCGGTATCCAGACCAGCCGGCCCAGACCGCCGTCAGCCCGGATAAATTTGCGGCTGAGCACGTAAGTACGGCCGTGGCCCATAAAACCGGGCGTCTGGATCCCCCCGCCCACGGTGCCGGCGAGAGTGGAGAAAGTCATTCCGCAGGGAGTTTCGCCGCCGTGCTCACGTGTGGTGATCATCACCCCATTGGCTTCGGGCATGATCGCCATGATGCACTCGAAACAACCACACGAGGTCATGGGTCTATCTATAAAGCTGTAGATGGAGCACTCTTCAATGGTGCGGTTTGTGTTCAGGTAGACATATTCGTTGATGGACTCCCAGATTCCATTGTTCTCGTCGATAAGCCCTTCCTTGGCAATGGGGCGGCAAGGACCGGTGGGATCGATCTCAAAAGTAGCCTTTGAATCGAGCCAGCTCACTGCACCGCAGAGCCCCAACCGCTCCGGTGTAACCACACAGCAGTGGTTCGGGGCAAAGGACTGGCAAAGCAGGCAGGAGTAAAACACATCCACAGCCTCGTCGGTCAGCCCCTTGAGCCTCTCATCGCGGGCGGCATAAAACTCACGAGCCCGAGCCAGCTGCTCATTGACTTTTTCTTCATCGGTATAGAGTGTGACCTGAACCCGGTCAACGATGGAGGGGAACTCATCCTTCAACTTGGCTACCAGAAGCTCACCAAAATGATGGATCTTGAAGCCCTTCTCGGCAGCGGCCTTGCCGATACGCATCCACACGGTATCGCGCTGGGCCATATGCCAGATCCCTTCACCGTAATTGATGATATCGTGGAATCGCCGCTCAAGAACCCCTTCAAAGTCGCTCTGCATCTTCCGCCCAAAGACTTTACAGACGATGCCGAGCGGCAGTGAACCGCCTTCTTCAACACTGTCAACTTCCGGACCGACCACTTCGATCTTGCCGTCCTCGATCTCATCTTCGCCGACCATATTCACCAATTCGAAGCAGGGTGTCCGGCCGCCGCCGAACTCGATACGCATGTCGCCCCTGCGAATAACCTCTCCCTCGAAGGCCGGCCCTACGATGATGGGAACGGGAATATCGACAATCTTCAGCTTGATGCCGCGGATCTCCATGGCCACCTGGATGATGTCATCATAATTCGGATGGGAAACGTACCAGTTCTTGATCTGTTCGTCTTCCGGCAGCTCGTGATCGAGGATTACCGGGAAACCGAGGAAGATCGCCGCAAACTGGGCTGCCACCTGGACCTCATCAGATTCACCAAGCTGCAAGACAAAGGCGCGGACCCGGCGGCGCTGGTAGTCGCGTGTATTCTCGCGCTCTCCGGGTGGAATCCCGCCAAAGGCCATGCCTGCACGAAGGGCGTAGTTGACCGCATGGATCACCTGGGTGAAATTACCGGTGGGGAAAGCGATAAAGTCAATCCCCAGCTTCATTCCAGCTTCGATAGCCTGCTCGACTACCTCGTAAGCCAGGAAGATCATGAAGCCCATGCCCTGAAGCTTCGTGATCATTTCGCCCAGGGCTTCGCTGGACTTGGCTTTACCCACAATAACCGCCTGGCCGGGGATAGTCCAGTCGACCAGAAGGATGCCGTAACGGCGGACCACCGGATCGCCAAGGAAGCCGGTCCAGGGATCTACATGGGGCTTGGCTCCGTCCAGATAGCGCAGCGCCTCGATAATCTCAGCGGCGTAAGCAGTCGCTTCACCACAGAGACGGGCATTATAAAAAGTAAGTTCCTCCCGAACTTGATTCCGCATCCGGTTCAATATGGGAGGCAGCTCACCCAACGTTGTCACAGCTTCGCCGCTTAAAGCCCGGATCACGGGCAGGTAGTAGCCGGTATCAGGATAAGCTACGGGGTGGTCAGGGCCGTGGCGGCGGATGGCCTGGTTGAGCAGAATCTCGGCATAGCTTGTTGCGATAACGGCGCCGTCATAAGCTTTTTCAAAGAGTTTAACGGGTGGATTGGCTTCATCAACTGCGCCTTCATAGATCTCTTCAAATGATTCTTTCCACTCTCGTGCCAGAACACCGTCAAGGGTGCTAGGTTCTGTCATTTTCTTCATTCCTCCTTTTTAGCAAGATAGGTTTACCACCCGGCGGAGATCGCTTCAGTTTCGTATCTCTCCTGAGCCTGGCGATGCACCCGCAACTTCCAGGTACGCTCATTCAGAGCATCCATGATCACTTCAACCGATTTATCGGGATCTTCTTCCCAAATAAAGTAACCGCCGTAAACATCATGGGCGATCTGTCTGGCAACACCGTCTACCAGAGCGCTGCCGGTAATCTCCGGGGTAACCCCCACATGGGTGGGCATCCCCAGAGTAACGCACCAGCTGCCAATGGCAACCGCTTTTTCACTCATCGCTTCGGGAGCCGAGGCCGCATAGGGAACTTTCGGCGTGTCGACACCCCACTGGTTGGCCATGAGTGTGTTCAGATCGTAGGCGCGTGAATTGTCCACGCAGGAGCCCATATGGAAAACCAGCGGCAGTTTATCCTTCAGCCTGTCGGCATTGGCTTCATTCAACATGCGGTAAAACTCTTTCAGACCTTCGCCGGCGTATTTTTCCACAGCCTCAGCATTCATCAGATCCAGCTTGGCCGCAGTCCCGGCCATGCAGCCGGTGGCCACCATGAGCACGTTATTCGCCGCGAGCCCCTTGATCACCGTAACACAGCTGTGATCGTGCATTACGCGCAGGTTGTTGCAACCGGCCAAAAGCACCACCCCGCTCAGCTGTCCCGAATCGATGGCATCGGTAAGTACCTTGATGGGGTTGTCAGGATTGACCGCGGCAAAGACATCGAGCATCGCCTCAACGCTGAAACCGGCGGTAACCTTGTTTTTCAGCTTGGGGACATCGATGCGATCCGGCAGCCGCTCTTTGTAGGCTTCAATAGCCAGGTGGATGATCTCGCGGGCTTTCTCCCCGGCCCGGTCTTCGGTAAATTCAACGTGGTGGGCACCGGGGATCTTAGAATGGGACATGGTGGTTATAATCCTGGTGTGGAAACATTCAGCCACTGCCCTCACACCGGGCATGATGCACTGCACGTCGACAACCATGGCGTCGATGGCACCGGTCATGATGGGCAGCTCCTGGGAGAGGAAGTTGGTCAGCATAGGTACTCCCTGGCGCATGAGGACTTCATTACCGGTACAGCAGATCCCCATGCACTTGATTCCCTTGGCGCCCGCAGCCTCGGCTTCCGCCGTCATCTCGCGAGCCGCCCGGACAATCATCTCGCTGAGGAGGGGGTTGTGCCCGTGCAGGGCGACATTGACCATCTCGGGATCGATTACCCCGAAATTAGCCTCCGAAGT
>CAZQEV010000051.1:0-10834 GCA_964592135.1 uncultured Syntrophomonadaceae bacterium | reverse complement strand
GCGCCGCCCATGGTTCCGATGGCGTCGGCGAGCATGGCCCGGCCGACCCTGGGCAGCCGCCCCTCCTTATCGAGAAAACCGGCGCGTGCGCCCGTCCCCAGCAACGTTCCCATGGTATCGAAAACATCGACAAAGAGAAAAGAGAATATCACAAAAACGGGAATGGATAAGGCCGCTTTCAGATCCAGCTTAAAGGCAATGGGCGCCAGCGATGCGGGCATGCCGAAAATATCGCCCAGCCCCGTGGGCAGCGCCTTGATCCCCATGAAGAAACTCACTATCGTGGTCAGCAGGATCCCGATGAGGATAGCCCCCCTGACCTTGCGGGCCATGAGCACGGCAATAATCAAGATGCCGATGAGCGTGAGCAGCGGTCCCGGATCCGTGAGATTGCCCATGGTGATCTGCGTCGCCGGATCGGTGACGATAATCCCGCCGCCCTGCAGCCCGATATAGGCGATGAAAAGCCCGATCCCTGCAGCCACCGCCCGTTTAAGCGTTATCGGCACGGCGGCGTCGATATACCCGATGGCGCGGGTCACCACCAGGATCGTGAAGACCACCCCGGAAATAAAGACAGCGCCCAGCGCGGTCTGCCAGCCGTACTTGGCGGCCACCACAAAGGAGAAAAATGCGTTTAAACCCATGCCGCTGGCCAGGGCAAAGGGATAGTTGGTCAACAAACCCATAAGGATAGTGGTCAGACCGGCGGCGATAATCGTGGCTGTCATCACGGCGCCGAAATCCATCCCCGCACCGAATTCGTCGCTAAGAAGCGCAGGGTTTACAAAGATAATGTAGGCCATGGTCATAAATGTGGTGATTCCCGCGATGATCTCTGTGCGGACATTTGTATTGTTCTCTTTAAGCTTGAACAATTTTTCCATTTTAAAACCTCCTCAAATGCTTCTGCTCTTGATTGCTCTAGATTACCAAATAAATCGTCTTTCTACTCTTTTTCCAGGGATCACCCCCCAGTTTAAAAGCCCCGGCAAGTAGGCTGCGAGCGAAACCTACCCGCCTGGGCTTTTATCCCTCCGGTGTAGCGCCCAAGAAGGCCATTCCAAGCCTGCCGCCTTCTTGAAAGCCTGTACCACTTGGACCAGCCCGGGCGAATGAAGCTATTCTCTTTCCACCGCCCAGCGGAACCCTAGGTACACTTTCCCTCATAATGCAAATCATAAGCATCGAGAGTAATATTTATTTTTCCTGCTGCTACTATGTTCGCCATGATTGGATAAATCCCTTTCACTTTACCAGAATTTCTTCCACGATCCATCAAATATCGCCGGAGCAGCATTCCGGATCGGGGTTGCTGATGATAAAAAGCCGGAACAGTTTACCGTGACCCCGCCTTTACCTTTTCCTGAGAATGTCCTAAAATGTGTTTAGAAAACAGAAGGAGGCGATAACATGGATTCAATCATGGAAATCGCGGCTAAAATGATGGCTCTTGCCGCCCGCACCGCCCCGAAAGCCGTGGGCGCGGACTTTATTGAAATAAAAATATTGAGCGGTGATGAGATCGAGAAGCTGGCCGCCGAAATGATCAGATACGGCCGGGAAGAAGGAAAGTACAATTATGACCGCGACGGTGACAATGTGCGCCGCTCCGGCGCCGTCCTGCTGCTCTCACTATCTGATTCCGAGCCCATCCGGCAGGATTGCGGCGCCTGCGGTTTCAGTTCGTGCCGCGAGATGAAAGAGAACCTGGTCGAGGGCACAGAGTTTGCCGGCCCGGTTTGCAGCTGGCGCCTCATAGATCTGGGTATCGCCCTGGGTTCGGCGGTCAAGACCGCCTCGCTCTTCAATGTGGACAACCGGATCATGTACCGCATCGGCGTCTCCGCCCGCAGGCTCGGCCTCATCGAAGGTGAGATCGTCGTGGGCGTTCCCCTCTCCGCCACGGGCAAAAATATCTACTTTGACCGCAAGTAACAGTTTGCCGTCAATATTCACCCCCACCCCGGCCCTCCCCCCTCAAGGGGGAGGGAGAAGCGGGCGATTAGCCACCGGCCCCGCTCCTCCTGCGGAGCAGGATGACTACTTCACATCACCGGTCGCCTTCACGAGTCAAACAGCAGGCTCCAGCGTCCCCTCTCCCCTGGCAGGAGAGGGACAGGGGGAGGGGGAATCCTGTTCAATAATCTATCTTTTTGCAGCTGCTGCCGTCAAGAGCCATGCGGTAGAGGCTGCCATCCTGGTCAAGATTGATGTAGTAGACCCATTGGTCAAATATAAAAAGGCCGCCGCAGGAATCGCTGCTCAGAAGAGCCTGCAAACTGCCGTCGGGCCTGACCCGGCAGATCTCCCCGCTGTGCGCTTTAGTGTAATAAAGCCATCCATGGGCACAGTTCAGAAACGCCGGCTCGATCGCGCTCACCTTGGAAGCCGCGCCGCCCGAGATGCCGACACCATAAAGCGAGCGCCCCCCCAGGTAGATCTCCGTCTCATAGATATCTCCGACAAAATAAAGCGTATCTTCCAGCAGATTCATGAAATAGGCATCGCCGTTATGGAGCACACTGCGCCCGCCGCCCTCCAGATCGGCTCTGCACAGCTGCGGATACTCCTCTATTCCCCGGTAGTAAATCCAGCCCTCTTCCACATTGAAGAAATCAGCGCGGTGATCCGTCAACAGCTTCTTACCGCTGCCGTCGGCCTCGATGCGGTATATCTTCGGTTCATCGGTATTGGCGCTCTGGTAGTAAAGCCTTCCATCCACCAGCTGCAGGTTTGCCGCCGGCTCTGCAGAGATCACCGTGCGCCCGCCGCCCTCCAGATCGATCCGCACGATGGGGCCGTAAACGATGGTGGTAAGTTCCTCTCCCGTCGCCTGATCATAGATTGTCTCCGGCTCACCCATGGCCACGTAATAGAGATACTGCTCCGAAACATTGATATACATGGGGACATCGTCGCTCAACTTCACCCGTCCGCTGCCGTCAAGCCCGGCCCGGTAAAGTCTGCCCCCGTCGGCAGAAGAGTTGAAATAGATCTGACCGTCCTGCTTTGCCACCAGACCGCCATTTAATATATTGCCGGCGCTGTTGCCCCGCACACTCTCTTCGACCTTCCCTTCATCCTCCTCGGCACCGTTCTCCCGGGATATACTCTCTCCATTTTCACCAGATTGGGCATCTTCACCGGTTAGCGCCTCCATAAGAGAACATCCTCCCGCCAGAAAAAGAGAGAAGCATGCCGCCGTGAGCCAGGCCGTAAATATGAAAAACTTTCTCTTCATCTATTTCGCTCCTTTACAGTCGTTGTTCGCTGAAAGAGATTGGCTGTCCTCTTGCATATATCATAGAGCACTTCAGTTGTAAAGAACCAGCCCCGGAAAAACGGTAGATCCGCACCCCCCCGCTTGCCCAGACAGGAGGCAGGTTATCCCAGCTTTTCCTTGGCCAAAGCACGCCCGATGAGCAGCCGCTGGATCTGAGCCGTGCCCTCGTAAATCTGAAACACCTTTGCATCCCGCATCAGCTTCTCCACCGGATAATCCTTGACGTACCCGTAGCCGCCGAAAATCTGGGCGGCATCTGTGGTCACGCGCATGACCATGTCGCCGCAGAAGACCTTGGCCATGGCCGCCTCCCTGGAATTGTCCAGTCCCTGCTCCCCCTTCCAGGCCGCCTGCCAGGCGAGCAGCCGTCCCGCCGTAATATCCCTGGCCATGTCGGCCAGCATGAACATGACCGACTGATGCATGAAAATGGGCCGGCCGAACTGCCCCCGCTCCAGAGAATACTGCAGCGCAACATCCAGCGCCCTGCGCGCCACGCCCACGGCGGAAGCGGCCACCCCGGGACGGGAATGGTTGAATGTCTGCATGATAATCCGGAAACCCTCTCCTTCCTCCCCCAGCCGGTCCTCCGCGGGAACAACGACCTCGTCAAAAACAACATCGGTGGTATCGGCGGCGCGCTGGCCCATCTTATCCTCTTTTTTCCCCACTGAAACCCCTTCTGCGCTGCGGGGAACGATAAAGGCGGTAATCCCCCGGTGACCCCTGGACTTGTCCACATTGGCAAAGACGATGTAGTAGTCGGCCACACCGCCGTTGGTGATAAAGCATTTGCTGCCGCTGATGAGATACTCCCCGTTCCGGCGGCGCGCCGCAGTGGTCAGCGCCGCCACATCGGAGCCCGCTTCCGGCTCGGTCACGCAGAACGCGAGCATCTTCTCTTCGCGGCAGGCGGAACCGAGATATTTTTCTTTCTGGGCGGCGCTTCCGTTGTTGATCAGGGGAATTGCCGCCAGGCTGTTGATAGCAATGCTCGTTGATATCCCGGAACACCCTGCGGAAAGCTCCTCGGCAATGAGCAGCTGGTCAACGGCGCCGATACCGCCGCCTCCGTATTCCTCGGGAACGGGGCCGTAGACCAGACCGGCTTTAAACGCTTTTTTCAATATTGCGGCCGGGAATTCGCCGCTGCGGTCGTACTCCGCCGCTGCCGGAACTATTTCCGCCTCCGTAAAATCGCGGGCCATCTTCTGAATGGCCTCCTGTTCGGGAGTCAACGAGAAATCAATCATGGTCAACCTCCTGTAAAGTAATTGTCGCGACCTTCAGGCCTCTTCCCGATTATACAGTAAAAAATGGCTTATGTCTGCAAATTCCAAACTTTCCATCCGGCAGGCCGGGGCGCTTTTACACTTATTAACACTTGCCTCTTACCCCGCCGGCGTCTTTTAAATTTTTAGAAAAAAATTGGCAGGGAGCTGTTTCACTCCCTGCCAATCCTGACCGGAATTCCTTTCACCGGTCGACTTAAGCCGGATCAGGCTCAAGCCGTTAGATTATTACATCATGGGCATCTCGGGTCCCGGCATGCGCGGTGCATCTTTCTCGGGCAGATCGGTAACGATGCCTTCGGTGGTCAGCAGCATCCCCGCAATGCTGGCTGCATTCTGGATAGCCGAGCGGGCCACCTTGGTGGGATCGACAATACCCGAGGCGATCATATTCTCGAAATCATTGGTCACGGCGTTGTAACCGTATCCCTTCTCCATGCCTTTCACCTTTTCTACAACAACAGAACCCTCTGCGCCGGCATTATCGGCGATGATCCGCAGCGGCTCCTCCAGGGCCCGCTTGACGATGGTCATGCCGGTCAGCTCGTCACTGTTCATATCCTTTCCTAGATCCTTGAGAGCATCGGTCACATTGAGATAGACCACTCCGCCGCCGGAGACAATCCCCTCTTCGACCGCCGCCCGCGTTGCCGAAAGGGCATCCTCGATCCGCAGCTTCTTCTCTTTCATCTCTGTTTCCGTAGCCGCACCGACCTCGATCACGGCGACGCCGCCCGAGAGCTTGGCCAGCCGCTCTTGCAGCTTCTCCCGGTCAAAATCGGAGGTGGTGTCTTCAATCTGAACGCGGATCTGGGCGATCCGTTTCTTGATGTCGTCGGTCTCGCCGGCACCGTCTACGATAACAGTCTCTTCCTTGCTGATGCGCACCTGGCGGGCCCGGCCGAGCAGGTCGATATCCACATTCTTGAACTCAATACCGATATCTTCCGAGATTACCTGTCCGCCTGTGAGCACGGCGATATCCTCGAGCATGGCCTTGCGGCGGTCGCCGAAGCCGGGCGCTTTCACCGCCACACAGGTGAAGGTGCCGCGCAGCTTGTTCACCACCAGCGTGGCCAGTGCTTCGCCTTCCACGTCTTCAGCCACCAGCAGCAGCTGCTTGCCCCTCTGGACAATCTTCTCCAGCAGCGGGAGCAGGTCGTGAATGTTGCTGAGCTTGCGGTCTGTGAGCAGAATGAAGGGGTCTTCCAGGATTGCTTCCATCTTCTCGGTGTCTGTCACCATGTAGGGGGAGATGTAACCGCGGTCAAACTGCATCCCTTCGACCACTTTCAGGTCGGTGGTAAATCCTTTTGATTCTTCAACAGTGATCACACCGTCTTTGCCGACCTTCTCCATGGCTTCGGCAATGAGCCGGCCGATCTCTTCTTCATCGGCGGAAATCGAGGCTACCTGGGCGATATCCTCCTTGGTCTCCACCGGCTTACTCAGATTCTCAAGCTCATCCACAGCAGCCTTGACCGCCTTGTCAATACCCTTCTTCAGGAACATGGGGTTCGCCCCGGCGGCCACATTTTTCAGCCCTTCGCGAATAATCGCCTGGGCCAGCAGCGTGGCCGTTGTAGTGCCGTCACCGGCGACATCCTGCGTCTTTGTGGCCACCTCTCTGACAAGCTGGGCCCCCATGTTTTCAAAGGGATCTTCCAGCTCGATGTCGCGGGCAATGGTCACCCCATCATTGGTAATCTGCGGTGAGCCGAATTTCTTGTCCAAAACCACATTGCGCCCTTTGGGCCCCAGGGTCACGGTAACGGTGTTCGAAAGAATGTTCACACCCCGCTCCAGCGCCCGGCGGGCTTCTTCTTTATGTAGAATCTGTTTTGGCATTATAGATTAACCTCCTTTGCTTTGCTTGATTGGTTTTTTTGCTCGCAAGAGCAGCTTACTGGACCAGCGCCAGCACGTCATCCTGTCTCAGAATGAGGTACTCGTCGCCCTTGACCTTGATCTCTGTTCCGGCGTAGCGGGAGAAAATGATTTTGTCGCCCACCTTGAGATCCATATCCAACCTGGTTCCGTTTTCCAGCACCTTGCCCGGACCTACCGCCATTACTTCGCCTTCCTGCGGCTTCTCCTTTGCCTTGTCCGGTAAAACAATCCCGCTGGCGGTTTTCTCTTCAGCCTCCAGGACTTTGACCACAAGGCGGTCACTAAGGGGTTTAAGATTCATCCTGTCTGCCTCCTTTTGAAGTGTAATTGGTTTGTTATTAGCAGCACTCGTTATGGTTGAGTGCTAACAAGGCCTATAAAAAATATACCAGAATCGATAATTGATGCAACCCTGATAGAAGGTCTTGAGTAAGGCTGTGTATGGGTGCTCCATGAATTACTGCTCTAAATCTCACCGTTTCTGTCTATTTTGGCGCATTACTCCATTTCCTGTTGTAGTATACTAATTTATATTATGAGCATTCTTTATTGCAAATATGCAACAGCAGCGGCAGTCCTTCAAGATGCAGCAATAAATAAAGGTGGAGATGCAATCTGCCGGGTGAAAGCAGATCTGTTGAAACCATCTCCACCCCCTCTCGCCACTGTCATCCATATTGCGAGAGTGCCGCTCTAGAAACAGCCCAGCTGGCAGCCGTAAATTTTGATCTTCTGCTCATGGCAGATTGTTCCTATCTCAGCAGGCAGGCAATCGAATTCCGTCGCCAGGGCAAAGGCTTTTTTACATGACAGCCTCTTCTCCGGGTTCCCCTCCAGGATCCGTTCCAGAACTCTCTCTTTTGTTTTCTCTTCCACTGAATTTCACTCCTCTCTACTTTTCCAAAGCAAAGCAAACGCCTCCAACTTCCCCCATCCAACTTCTCTTTACTAGAGGTAAAATATCTCGCCAAAAACGCCGCCGCGCCGGTCAACCTTCAGGATGCCGTAGGAAGGTCGCCCCGCCCGCCGCGGATCCACACAGGATCCGGGATTGAACATGAGCCTGTTCCCCGAGTAGTCACAGAGCGGCTGATGGCTGTGCCCGAAGACGACCGCCTGAGGTTGATATTCACGAAAAGCCTCTTCAGCCCGCTGCCGCGTCGCCCTGCGCATCCCATCGCCGTGGATCAGCCCTATCTGCAGGCTGCCGAGCTGCAGCAGCTTCCTCCGTCCAAGCCGCTCGTGCAGATGGGGCGGATCCATATTGCCGGCCACCGCCACAACGGGCGCCAGCGTCTGAAGCTCGACCAGGACACTCTCATCAACAAGATCGCCGGCATGAAGGATCAGATCCACCCCTTCCAGCCGGCCCAGCACATCCGGCGGCAGGCAGCGGGCGCGGAGCGGCACATGGGTATCGGAAACAACCCCGATCCGCTGCACATTGCCTGCAAGCTGCACCATGATCATGGATTGTTCTACTTTTTTACTCCCGCCTGTGATCATGCTTATCGCCTTCGCCTTCATCCAGAGCATCCATCTAACGGGCATTATATCGCTAGATGCAGTTCTTTGGCAATTTCAGCAGGCACCTTCCACAGATCATCTGCCGCCGCTTTTCTGCAACGTTAAAAAGTAAATCCGCGGTAGAAAATACATTCGACCCATCTTTGGCGCCGGGAGCGAAGAGAGAGCGCATCGGTGCAAGAACAATCCGGCAATACTATGTGTTGGCGCCCGCGCATAGAATCAAAAAAGGCAGTGCTGACAGGAGGAAAATATAAGCTTGTCACAACGCAGGCGCAGCGGTACTTTGGGAGATCGGTTGTTATACCTGTTCTGTTTTGCCCTACTTCTTTTAGCCGTTGCCAACAAACTGAACCGTTACCGCGATCACATTTCCCATGCAAGTGAGCAGGGCCCTGTGCCGCGGCAGGCTCTTTATGAAACGACAGAAAACCCCCCTCTAAATGCTCATGGGAAACAGGCTGATTTTATGTGGTGGTTTCTCCCCGCAACCATAAAGGTGATGGAGCCGCATCTTTCGGAAAAGGGCGAACTGGCCATCACCCCCGGTATCACTATGAAAAATGACGGTTCCGCCGGTCTTTTATCTGCCGCCCGCGGGGAGTCCGAATCGATCCAGCTGGTCTTATACTCAGATCAGGAGATCACCGGCCTGCCGGTGCGATATCTGCCTGCAGGGACAAACCCTCTTCCCCCAGCCTGGGTCAATCTCTACCGGGTGCTGACAGTCGCCACCCCCTGCACCGCAAAATGGGGCTTTCCCGAAAGCAAACCGGAGAGGCGCTGCGCGGCCTATCCCGATCCGCTGCTGCCGCTGCAGGGCGCCCTGGGCTTAAACCCCGGGGAATTTAACATTATTTGGTTAAGCATAGCTGTTCCCGGTGACGCCGCCAGCGGTGAGTATACCGGAGAGATATCCCTTGGAGAGGTCAGAGCACCGCTGCAGCTGAAGGTATGGCCTTTTACAATACCCGGGGTTCCCACTTTACGGACAGCATTTGGACTGGGGGGAAAAGGGCTGGCGGCCCAACACCGCGTTGCGCTCTACTCCGATGAATACCAGGAGATCTACCGCCGCTACTATGATGCCCTGCTTGACTACAGGATAAATGCCTATCATCCGCCCTACGGCGGCGGAGGAGCGGGAGGATCGCTTCTCGACCCCAGGGCCGGGCCTTACCTGGAGGACGAAAGGGTCAGAGATTTTATCGGTTATTACCATAGAGATAGCGCCCGCATGGCTGCAGTCTGGGACTATCTGGATCAACTGGGTGTTTCACAAAAAGGATGGATCTTTAACCTTGATGAACCGCTCAAAGAAAAACACTATGAGACCATCACGAAACAGGCCTCTTACCTTGAGACGGTTATCCCTGAGATCCCCTATGGCGTGACCTTCTATACAGGCCCCTCCTGGGATGAACCGGCCTCTCCTTTTGATCACCTCAGTTCCGCAGTAGACCGGTGGATTGTGCAGACGAATTATTTTATGCAGGGTCAGGGACGGGAAAAGAGTTTTATGTCGCAGCTGCATCAGGCTCACGACAGCGGCGACGAAATCTGGCTCTATGTGGCGCTGGCCCCCCGCGAACCCTTCTGCAACCTCCTGCTCAACAATGCAGCGCTGCAGCACAGGCTCTTACCATGGCAGTGCTACAGCACCGGGATTGTCGGCGGCTTTTTATACTGGCAGACCACCTACTGGCAGGAGACCTCCGATCCCTTCGTTGATCAGGCAACAGTCAAGAAGCATGATCCCCATCTTTATGGCGACGGTTCCCTCTTCTACCCCGGCCTTAAATACGGGATCAACGGTCCGCTAGGCTCAATTCGGCTCCATACTTTCAGAGACGGTCTGGAGGACTATGAATACCTGCTCCTTGCCGAGCAGGCCTTCGGACGGGCGGAAACGATGGAGCTGGTTAACGAAATCACTCCAACTTTTGTTGATTACATGGAGGATCCTTTCGTTTTTGAACTGCGGAGACAGCAGCTCGGCGAAAAACTATCTCTTTATTACGGCAGCGATGATGTCAGTTAACATCACCCCTTTTATTTTTATCATAAAGAGGAAAATAGACCGGCAGGGCGAACAATAATCTCTTGTAACATTAAATATTTGAGAGGGGTTTTGTTCCTTTGATCCTTAATGTTTTAAAAGGAATGGCTGTGGGCATTGCGTTCGTTCTACCGGGCATAAGCGCCGGAACAGTCATCCTCATACTCGGCTTCTACAAGCAGTTCATCGACGACATCTCCAGCTTCCGACTGCGTCCCTACATCCCCCACCTCTGCGGCGGCGCCGTCGCCGCCCTGGTCGGCGTGAAGATCATCGCCTATCTCCTGGAAAACTGCAGGGACCTGCTGTTCGCTTTTCTCCTGGGTTTGCTCATTGCCTCTCTCCGTGTAATCCTGTTCCAGGATGGTAAAATGATCAAATTGCGGCCGCTGACGGTTCTGCTCGGCATTGCCGGATTTTTGGCGGCCTGGCTTACCTTCAGCGACCCCGGCCCGGGCTGGAGCCCTTTGCCTGCCATTTCCCTCTATCACTTCTTTGCCGGCGGCGCCGTTGCCGGAGCCACGATGATTCTGCCCGGCATTTCCGGCAGTTCATCCCTTGTGATCATGAACATGTACGACGATGTCATCTTTGCAGTGAACCACTGGGAGTGGCTGAACCTCGCCGTTTTTACCGCCGGGGCGCTGCTCGGTATCTTTGTGCTGGCCCGCCTTCTCTCCGCCCTCTACCGGCGCTATCAGGATGCCGTCTCTCTGGTGCTGACGGGCCTGGTCCTCGGTTCAATCCGTTCCCTTTTACCCTCATCGTTCAGTGCCGGCG
>CAZQEV010000050.1:9425-10846 GCA_964592135.1 uncultured Syntrophomonadaceae bacterium | reverse complement strand
CCCTCCACCGGTTTGGAGACGGCCTTGTAGGCGTAGACAACGCCGTATTGAAAGGCTTTGCTCAGGTCATCGGGATAGGCCACCCTTTTCCCCTGCAATCCCCGGGCGATCCCGCGCAGAAGCTGTGAAAGGATCACTCCGGAATTGCCCCGGGCGCCCATGAGCGCGCTTGAAGCGGTCTCGACGGCGATCTCGCCGACAGAGGAGCCCTTGTAGCCCAGTGCTGCTTCCGAGGCGGCAGCCAGGGTCATGCTCATGTTTGTCCCGGTGTCGCCGTCAGGCACCGGAAAAACATTCAGCGCATTGATTGCCTCTTTTTCTCCATCAAAAAAAAGGCTTGCCCCAACGATCATTTTCTTAAAATCTGCTGCATCGATCATCAGATCGCCGGTTTTTCTCGTTGTTTCCGCCAATTGGGGGCCTCCTCTGCGGGGGATGTTCTACTCATAAGCCCAGTAGCCGATGCCGACCAGCCCCGGCCCGCCATGAGTGCTCAAAACAGGGCCAAATTCCCTGATTTCCACCCGGGCATGGGGGGTCATTTCCAGGATCATATTCTTAACCTCAACTGCATCGTCAAGCGCAGCACAGTGGACCACGGCCACTTTCAGATGTTTACGCTCCCGGGGCAGCTCGGAGAGCATCCGCTGAATTGCCTTTCGCCTGGTTCGCACTTTATCCAGAATCTCGATTTTTCCTTCAAAAAAGTAGAGCACCGGCTTGATCTGGAGCAGCGACCCCAGCAGCGCCTGGGCCCCGCCGATGCGGCCGCCTTTTTTTAAATACTCAAGGGTGTCGGGAATGAAGAAAGAGCCGATCTCTGTTGTGGCCTGCCGCACCCTGTCGCTGATCCCGGCACGGTCAAGCCCCTCTTCAGCCCACTGCGCCGCCGCCAAAACCAGGAAAGCCAGGGCAGCCGAAGTGGTCCTAGTGTCAATAATAGTTATTTTGTCGGGATCAACCATGGAGGCTGCTCCCCTGGCGCTTTCAAATGTGCCGCTTAATTCGGAGGAAAGGAGAATGGAGATGACCTCTTTCCCCGCCCCGATCAGCCTTTCAAAGACTTCGACAAAGGCGCCCACAGCCGGCTGAGAGGTAAAAGGCAGCTTCTCCGATCTGTCAACGCGGGCAAAAAACTCCCCGGTGTCGACAATACCGTCGTAGATAAAACCATCATGGAAGTTCACCGTCAGCGGCACAACGGTAATTCCGTAACGGTTAATCTCTTCTTCAGAGAGGTAGGCTGTTGAATCTGTCACCAGCGCAATCTCGGGCATCAGCTGACATCTCCCCTTTTTTATACATTCATAGCATTACTTCTGCATCTTTGCAAAACGTTCCTTTGCTGCAGCTGTTGTATCATTATTATACATTCAACGTAGGGCTATTTGCCGGCTCATGCCGATCAATCCCGCTGCTCA